>CABZAZ010000001.1 GCA_902523895.1 uncultured Pelagibacteraceae bacterium
CAAGAACTCAAAAAGAGGAATTTGCATCTGTTTTAAATTCAAATAATGATGACATTGAGGCTTTATTTAAAGTCTTAGAAGAATTTTCACAGAATTAGTATTAATGAAATGGTGGGCCCGCCAGGACTCGAACCTGGGACCAATACATTATGAGTGTACTGCTCTAACCAACTGAGCTACAGGCCCTTTGTAAAACTTAGGTTTTATATCATTAAAAAAGTTAATCAAGAGCGAATGTTTATATTTTGTTTCTGTTTGTTTCTGTCTGTAATTGCATTTGTTGGTAAATCCGTTGGTAAGTAAATTTTAAACTTTTGAGATATAAAACTTATTTTTTTCTAATTTTTTTTGTTCTTCTTTAACAAATTTTATTGCTAAATCTTTATTCTTAACTTTTTTTATACAGTAATCTACTTGGTAGCCTAATTCAATGTCTTGAAAAAATAATAATATATAAAAGCATTTATTAATTTTTGAACTTAATATGAAATAAAAATACCAAGGAGTTGGTTCTTTATCTCCATAGGCGAAAAGATAATCTTTCTCTAATTTAAAATTACTATGGACATAACTTAATAAATTTCCACTCTCCCTTGCTTGATCTATAAAATCACCGTTATTTTCAATAATATCATTTGCAAATTTTTCATGACTTATTTTTTTAATAGAGCTTGATTTTACTAAATCACCAATTAAGTCTGGATGATTTTTAGGTAAATTGGGAGGATAACTAATCTTATTCTTGCATTGTTTATCTAAATATTTAATAAATTTATTTAAATCAAAATTTTCAACTAAGTCATCAAAGCTATATTTCTTCATCTAATCATTCTATCATTCTATTTCAGTTAACCATTTGGGCCAAGACCTTGATTCTAATTTTCTATCAAGCTTAAATTCGTTGATAATCATTCTTAAAATTTCAGACTTTGAATATCCTTCTTTAAAAAGCTCTTTTGCTCTTTTAATTTTAGCATTTTTAAGTTTTTGAACTTCTGAACTAAATTGAACTAAATTGGATTGATCTCCACCAGAGTTTCCCAATGCTCTTTTATTTCCTTGCATAGATTTAGCTCTTTTTTCTTCAAGAATTTTTGTAAGCTTTTTTCTTTTCCTTAAAGCTTCCTCAGCTAAAAATTTACTATTATAAATTTGTAACCCTCTAAACTCCATTGGGATATTGCTATTTTTAGTTTGGGGAGTAGAAAATAAAATCTTATATTTTCCATTTGGATTTTTTTTATCAACAGGTCTGATTTTATTGTGATTGCTCATCTTTACTGTCTCTAACTTTTTTAAGCATTTTTATCTCAGTTTCAATCATTTCAAATTTATGACAATCACATCTGTAAATAAAATACTTCATTATATTATATGGAAGAAAATATAATTTTAGGATCAAATTTAACAAAGGCTTATCTTCATAGAACTTTTTCTTAGCATTCATATGAAGCTGTCTATGAGTAATTAACCATCCTAGATAATTTCTCCATTCCATTCGATTTTCTAATCTCTCTTTAATTATTTCATCAAGATTATTTTTCATTAGCCATCCTTCCTGCCGAAACAAAATAACTACAATTTTCACATTCTTCATTTGGTTCAGGTGGTTCATCTTCATGAAGTACATCTAAATATTTTGTAAGAGTTTTCATAAAGTTTTTAAGATCATATTTTACCTCAGTAAACTTGAATGAAAAATCTATAGAAATATTGTCTTTATTTTTTAGTTCCTCAGGATAGATGAATACGAGACCTAATAAACTTGTTTTATTTATAGCAATTTTCTTTATCTTTTTTAAAGTCTCCTCAACACTTTTTATAATTGAATCAGGTTTTTTAGCTTTACTATGTTCAGCTAAAAATTTTTTATCAGTTTCTAAATTTGAATATAATAAACTATATCCATGTAGTTGAGGGGCATATTCATTTACCTTTTTCTTTAACTCTTTGGTGTAGTCTTTACCATTTTTTTCTTTAAACTTGGAAGTTTTGTAATCAATGATACCTGAGCTTCCATCTTCAAAGTCAATAATAGCATCTCCTTTTCCTTTTATTCTAAAGGGTCTATTTTTATTATCTTTTAAAATTTTTGAAAAAAATGAGATATTAAATGGATCAATTGTTTCACCGTTTTTTATATTTTTGTCAATTTTTTTTACATCTCCTAAAAAATAGTCTTTTTCCATACTATCTAATGTTTGAGTCACTCCAGCAGAAATCTTTTTAGGATAAAGATTGAAGTTTTTGCCTATATAAGCACAATGATCGCACACATATGATAATTCGCTCGGGCTAATAGTGTAAGTTTTCATTAGTTTAAACTCCCATTATAATGATAATGATCTTTTTCCTCTTCACCAGTTTTAAAATTATTAACTAAAAATCTAACAACTTCAGCTCTGGACAGCTTAATACCAGGAGTTAATTCTGTTGTTAGCTCTTCTATTTTTTTATAGCAATTATTGTCTATCGCTACGGATTTGTACTTTGTTTTGTCAGTCATATACATCTCTTTCCGAACTAAAAGTTCATTTTATATTTTGGTAAAATTTGAGATGAAGTTTATGTTGCACTTGGCAACAAAATGAAGGTAAAGGCTTCAACCAATTTGTGGGCTTCACAAAATTTACCGTTAATTAGAATATAATGATTCTTACAAGCCTTTTCAATATCAAAAAAAATATTTTTTAGCTTTATATTCTCCTATACTCTCCTATAAAATTTTGTAGCTTTTCAGGGCACTGCTCTAGCTATTTTTTGTTCTTAATTTTAAATCCATTTTTTTCTAAGACTTTTATTAAATTCTTTAGTCTTTCATCTCTTGAAGTATTTTGATCTCCTATACTTTCAAAAAATATAGTTTTTAAACCTTTTTTTTCTTTTGATTTAAAAAAGTCTCTTATTGATTGTATTTTTATTTTCATGTTTCTCCTTTAGCGTTTTATTTTAAGTCCTAGCAAGTAGAGTTATGTTCTAAATCAGGACTAATTAATCTTATCATACTTAAGACATAATTAAAAATTATATTATTAATTGTTAATCAATTTTCTTAATTTAGATACTTCAAAAATATGCAGCAATTAGAACTGTTTGATTACAGAAAAGATTATCTTTTTGATAATAAAAATCAGGTTGCTCACTGGTACGATATCCTTAAAGAAACTGAAGACACTATTAGTTATGCAGAACACATTGATCCTAATAAAGGCTATGCGATAGCAGGTATGGAATATGAGGAATATGTGGATGTGAAAAAAGATAGGTTGAAAGGACTTACTTATGATCAAATCCTCACATACTTAAAAAGTGCTAAAAAAGAGGACAGGCTTAAAAAATATAAAGCATTACTAAAATTTAGAAACATTCCTTTTGAAGCTGATCTTTTTACCTGGCATAATGAAGATATTTAGTTTTGGATATACGTATTTTTTACATCACATAAATAATGATCTAAAAATTTATCATTTTTATAATCATATTTTGACATAGACATTACAGGGTTTTTTTCCTCAAACTCATGTATTTGAAAACCTAATTCATATTCTGGGAACCTAGCCGCAAAAAAATCTTTTTTAATTGTTAAGTCTTTATTGGATATTTCAATATATTTACTTTCCTTTTCATCAAAATACTGGAAGGTCGTAACATCAAATTTGAATTTTTGAATTTTATAGTTTTTATCAAGTAAGTTTTTCATATTCACACAAGAAATCTTAACTCCTTGATCTGCATAAACGAATGAGGGGAAAATAATTAAAAATAATAAGAAACGCATAAGCCTACATATAATTTATATTGTTGTTATTTTTCCGGCTTAATTGTGTTCTAAAAAGATTTATTTATTTAGGAAACCATAATAAATTGATTAAAAAAATTATTTATATGACTAACTATTCTGAAAACGAATTAATACCTCATGCTTTGAAAATTATAAAAGAACACAAAGATGGAATAGATATGAAAAATCTCTTAATTGAATTAAGAGATTCGATGAAACCAGATGGTGTTGATTGTGAAATATTGAAAAATAGATCTGATGATAAATTCAGTCAAAAAGTAAGAAATTTAAAATCTCATAAAACTTTAGAAAAACAAAATTTAGTAGATTGTAAAGCTGGTAAATTTTATATAAGCCAAGATGGACTAAATTTTTTGTGGGATTTAAAAAAAAATATTAAAACCATTGGTAAAAAATTTAATATAAGTCAGGAAGGATTAAAGTTAATAAAGGAAGAAAATTATGATTTACTCTCTATAAATATTCTTAATGACTGGCCAATATCTGTAAGAACTTACAATGCCCTTAAAGGAGAAAATATAATATTCTTGGGTGATTTAATCACTTACACAGAATCTAATAATTCATTTGCATCACTTTTAAGAATTAAAAATTTCGGTAGAAAATCATTAAATGAAATAAGTGAGTTATATCGAAAAATAACCACAGATATTAATATAACAAATTTCAACCCATCAAAATGGGAAAATCTTAGAGAAAAATTAATTCTTGATCAGAAAAAAAAACTTATAGATAAAATTGAAAGTCAAAAGGGTCTAAAAGGATTTAATAAATCACTATTTAAAAATTTTGAGGAATTTAAGGAATTTTTTTATAAAATTGAAAAAATAGTCATAAATCCAAATATTGAAGCTTCTAAATTGGAAAAATTAATTTTAGTAGATATAGATTATATTCAATCTTTGTTTACAGATAGAACAGTTGACTTTTTTAAAGGTAGATATGGTTATAAAGAAGAATACAAAACACTTGATCAATTGGGAAAGAAATATGAAATAACACGTGAAAGAGTGAGACAATTAGAGAGAGATTTAAATTCAACATTAGTTCGATTAGGAAAAATTGATAAAAATTCTTTAGTTCGTTTCTTTGATAAATACGAGTACGTTAGCTTTCACAAATTATTTCCGACTTTAGATAAAAATTTTACAGATACAGCAAGAGGCACCGGAGAAATAACTAGAGACAAATTAGTTATATTTATGGAAAATTTTTGTGGTGTTAAAGAGGAATATTTTAAGACACCAGAAAGAGAGTTGTGGCATTTTGATGTGTATAAGCTGCAAGAAATATTCACATTAATCCCCAGTGGACTTGATCAAGAAAATTTTATTGAAATTATAAAGGATAACTTTGGTTATAATAATTTTGTTGCTAAATCGGCAATTGAATTTATGGATGAAAAAGAGCTTATTAAAATTCAGAATAATAAAATTTATCCAATAAAAATTTCAAAAAATTTAGAAGTTACAAATATTTTAGTTTCATATCCTGAAGGTTTACATTGGAGAAAAATTGCTGAAATTGGGAATAAATCATTCACTAAAAACAAATGGGATTTAAATAGAATTGTTGGTGACTCATCATTAAATATGCTTAGCAATCAAAATATATATCTTGTTGAAAGAGGAACTTACAAGCTTTTTAAATTTTGCCCGGAAATTAAAAACAAAGATATGATAATTGAGAGATTTATTAGATATCTAAAAAATAACAAATTAGAACAATCACCAATGGAACCAATATTTAAAGAAATAAGTAATTTGTCAGATTTTAAAGATTTAAACTTTTATGATGCAAGAGCTATCATAAAAAAATTTGGCACAGAAAAAGGATTGTTTCACAAAGGAACTTCGGGAACCAATACAATTAGTTTAAATGAAAATATTAAAGTTATCTCTTTAAAAGATAAAATTAGAGATGTCATTTTTAATTCTTCAGGTGAAATTCATTTGCAAGATATTATAAAAAAACTTCAAAAAACTAATGAAGATGTTCCTGTTGATATACATTTAAATGATTTAGTGGATGAAATGAAAATATTTCGAATTAGTCCTGGTACATTTTTAAACTTTGAGGATGGTATCAAACTTTGTGACAAGGACGATGTTAAATCTGTTTTAAATGAAGTTTTAGATAATTATGAATTTATTACAACTGGCTTTATCAGAGAATTGGTAAATGATAGGCTGGGTTTTAACTTATCTAATTTTTATTACGATACTCTTACGAGATTATTAGCTAAAGAAAATAATTGGTATTATGGGGCGAATTACTTAAGTAAAAATAGGAAAAAAACAATAGGTGGAAAAAAATATATAATAGAAAACTATGATGAAAATTTAAGCACTAATGAAAATTTTCAAATTCTATCTAAGAAAATAGGTATTTCAAAAATGTATTACAATAATATAGTCTATCAGTATAAAGATAATTTTAATACTGACTGGATACATAAAGATGACTAAAAATCCTAATTGGAATTACCCCGAATTAGTACTTGCTTTAGAATTGTACATGTTACATAGACCAAATCCTCCAGGAAAAAATTCAAGAGAAGTAAAAATCTTAAGTAATCTATTAAGATTAAATGGTTTGGCAGATAGAATAAAATTAAATAAAACTTTTAGAAATGTAAATGGAGTAGCTATGAAACTTCAAAATTTTAGAAGATTCGATGAAATGTTTAAAGGAAAAGGTTTAAGAGCAGGAGGTGGACTTGAGAGAGATATATGGGACCGATTTCAAAATTTTAAAAAACTTCAAAAAGCAAGTGATACAATCAGAAGAAATATAGAAACAAAAGTTGAGAGTTTAAATGACTAAAGAAAATGAAAATTTTGAGATAGATTTTAGTCCTGAAATTCAAGCATTATCGTACTTTGCACATATTCCATATACTCCAATGTCTGCAATTGCTGAATTTGTAGATAACTCTTTGCAGAGTTATCTTAATAATGACAAAAAATTACACAAAATTCATTCTCCAAGTTGGAAACTTCGAATAGGAATTTATATAACAAAGTCAAAAATATTAATTGAAGATAATGCTGCTGGTATAAATAGACAAGATTGTGACAGAGCTTTTAAGGCTGGCGCCGCACCTGATGAGGAAGACAAAGGTTTATCCGAGTTTGGGATGGGAATGAAAACAGCTGCATTATGGTTTTCAAAAGCATTTGAAGTTCAAAGTTCTGCTCTAGGTGAAAAAGTAGAAAGAACTGTTAAATTTGATTTAGACAAAGCGTTAGATGAAGGTTTAGTTAAATTTAAACCAAAAATACAAACTACTTCAGCAAATCAACATGGCACAAAAGTTATTTTAAATAAATTACGAAGAGAACAAACAGCTAGAACTAAAAAACAAATAAAAGAATATCTGTCATCTATGTATAGACATTTCATAAACAAAAATAGGATTGAAATAAGAGTAGACAATGAAAAATTGAGTTATGAAATGCCTCCTATATTAAATGCACCTTTTTTTCATGAGGTAGGTAAAGCGAAGAGTAATAAAAAAATTAAATGGTTAAAAAAATTTTCTTTTTCCTATGCATCTAAAAAAGCACACGGATTTGCAGGTATTTTTGATGAGGGAAATATTGGATTTGCAAAAACTAAGTATGCAGGTTTTAACTTATTTAGATTTGACAGACTAATACAGGGTGTGGGAGAAAATAAGGGATACAGACCACCACAAATATTTGGAAATCCACAAAGTCATTCATACCAAAGAATTTTTGGTGAAATTCATTTAGATGGTCAATCTGTTTCTCATATTAAAGATGGATTCATCTGGGATGACCAAGAAGAATTTGAGTTTATTGAAAAATTAAAAAAAAATTTACAAACAGGTGATGTTAATATATTTGATCAAGCAAAAAATTATCGACTAGATAGAAGAGCAAGAGATGTAAAAGTTCAAACTTCAGAAGGTTTGGATGGTGCTATAAAGTTGGCTCCAGCTGCTTTAAAAATTCTTGAAGAAAAAAAAATACCTCGCCAAGTAGAAACTACAAAAGAAAAACCTAAACCAAAAGACAAAGAAGTAAGAAGAAAACAAATGAAGTTTGAAGGATATACTTGGAATTTTGAAATAATTTTAAACTATGATAAAAATGAAAGAGATTGGATACAGGTTTTTGAAAAAGGAAATAAAACAAAGGATATTACTATTATAATAGCAATGGGAATGGGATTTACTCAACAATATTTTGGGTCTAGACCTGATGAGGTTGAGGGAATGCTTGCAATCATAGAATATATTGCTTTGGCAGAAATTGTTGAAAAATCAAGAGGAACTTCAAAAGCTCATGCAATAAGAATGTCTTTAAATGAAATTATAAGAAGACAGCCCCCAGATCTGGGATATTAAATAGATATGAATACAACAGTTTCAGTAGAAAATAAAAGTCCAAAAAAATGGGAACCTAATAGAGAAGGTTCAAAATTTAGTGAGTGGTTAAAATCAAAAAAACAGAGTAATAAAAACATAAACGAAAGTGACATTTCTGAACAAGCCTCAATCATACTCTCAAAATGTATTGATCCAAATAATCAAACTCACTCAAATTTAGACTCAACAGGTCTCGTAATAGGTCAAGTTCAAAGTGGAAAAACTTTATCCATGACTTCTGTTACAGCTATGGCAAAAGATAATGGTTTTGGAATAGTAATAATAATGTCAGGATCAGTTAGTCCTTTATCTTTTCAAACCGCAGGTAGAATTACTGCAGAATTAAAGGGACGAAGAATGTATAGAATAATCAATAATCCAAAAGATCCTTGGAGAAGTGAACAATATTCAAGTACATTAAGAACCTTTTCTGAAAACTTTAAAGATAAAAATTTTCCTGAAGATAGAAAAAAAACTCTATTGATTGTTACTCATAAGAACCCTGCCAGAATTAGGATGTTAACTTCATTATTTCAAGATGAGAGTTCAAATATAAAAGATATACCAACATTGATAATTGACGACGAGTGCGACCATCACTCTTTGAATAGTAAAGATTATCAAAATGAAGTTAAAAATTTATCTGAAAAACAAAGAAATCGACTTGATGAAATTTATCAGATTAGTGAAGGAGATACTTGGGAAAGTATTTCTGAGACATACGCAACGAGTGAAGAATACTTAAAAGATATTAACAATTTTGAGGATGACAAATTACCACCTCCCGGAACATATATTTTATTAAGAGAACTAGAGACAGCAACTTTTCGTGAAATAAATAATTTACGATCGATTTTTTCTTTTCATACTTATCTCGGTTATACTGCAACACCACAAGCTTTGACTGTTATTGATCAAATAAATAATCTTAAACCATCATTTGTGCACTTACTTCCACCTGGAAAAGGTTATACAGGTTTAGAGCATTTTTTTCCTAGGGAGGAAAAATCTTTTAAACACAAAAATAATTTTCACATTAATTCAATTGAAGAAGATTTGAATGATATTATTTCAAATAATACAAGACCGAAAAGTTTAGAAAATGCTGTAATAACTTTTATTATTTCTGTTGCTAGTGGCCTAGCAAATAAAGAGGATGAAGAGGAAGATAGTAATAGATCTATGATTATTCACCCACATAGTGAAGTAAAAGATCACTTTACGTTTTATAATTATACTAAAGGTATACTTGATGAAATAAAAAACGGTCTCAAAGCTGACAAAAAAGACTCTGCATATATTGAAACAGTCGAAATCTTAAAAAGTACATATGAAAATTATAACAAAAAAAATTCTCCAAAAAATTTACCTGAATTCAATGATAGTTTTTTATCTTTTATAAAAATAGCTATTTCTGAAACACAGCTATTTGAGTTTAACGCAAGCGAGAGAAATAAAAGGATACCAGAAATTAAGTGGGATGAATTATACTCAGCAATACTGGTCGGTGGAGTGGGTCTAGAGAGAGGATATACTGTAAATGGATTAACAATATCTTATTTATCTAGAAAAGTTGGTGGTAAACAACAAGATACTCTATTACAGAGGGCTCGTTTTTTTGGATATCATGAAAACTATGAAAGTTTTATTCAAATTTATCTATCTGATAATTTACAAAAATATTATAGAGAAATATCTGAAATAAATAAAAATTTTATTAATAGTGTGAATGATTTTACAACTAATCATCCAGAAAAAAGTTTTAAAGATTGGCCAGGTATTTGGTTTGGTTCAGGTGTTGCTAAGCATGAACTTACAAGAAAAGGAATTATTAGAAGCAAAACTCTTTTTAGATACAAAGCTGAAGAACCTATTGTAAATAAATTTTCTCATCTTCTTAATAAAAATGATTTGATTAACAATTACAAAATTTATTTAAAACTTGAACAAACTTTAAAAGATAGTTTAGTGCCAATTTCAGAAATGGATGATATTGAACCTGTATATAAAGAATGGGCTAAAAATAGAAAAGATATTCTTATCTCAAAAAAGTTAAATATATCGGATCTTTATGATTACTTTTATAAAGATTTAAAATTTCATAATTTTGAGTGGAAAGATTTTTTACTAGCCTCCTTAAACTTCAAAGGATATTCAGAAGATGAAAGAAAAGAGATCAATCAAAGAATTTGTCCTATTATTTTTATGAATTATCAAAGTGAGAACAGTGAAGATAGAACTAGATCTAATCTAAAAGGAAGTTCAGCTATTAATCCACACGCAGGAAAAAACAAAAAATATAATAAAGAAAATAAAGAAACATATAATTTATTTCCTGGAGCCAGAGAAATACATTATGATTTTTTAAGAGGAGCAACTAAACCAACTAAAGGCAAATCTATTGGTCTAGAGTACCCAACACTACAAATTTATTTATATAATGTAAATTGTAAGGGTACAGTTACTGAAACAGTCCCATATTTTAATGTTTATCCGGCTTTAAATTTATGGCGAGATCTATTAAAAGTAAATTAAAATGCCTACGCTAGAGGAAATTTTCAAAAATCTTGACACACCTGACGAAGAAGTAGAAGATGTTTTTAAAACTGAATTAATCTTTGGCAAATATCATAGAATTGGAAAAAATTATAAAGGACTTCCCTCAATACTTATTTTTACAAAAAAAAGATGAAAGAATATCGGCCCCTTATAAGGGACAGAATATAAGGCTTAGATTCAATATAAATTGTAAAATAAAAGAGAAAGATGAAAATCAAAATTATACGATTTTGTCTTGTATATCAAGCGAACCACAGACAATAAAAATTTTTTTAGATATTTGCGAAACTTCAATTTCACAGCTAGGCGACGAACCTACTTCTAAAGAAATAAAAAATAATACTGATATCCTCATAGATTTATTTAAAGAACTTCCAAATAAACAATCAAGTATAATTGGTTTATGGGGTGAATTGTTTTTAATAGCAAGTAGTAAAAATATTACTAAATCGTTAGAGGCTTGGCATCAACATGCAGAGGATAAATATGATTTCTATGATAATAATGAAGCTTTAGAGGTAAAATGTACTACCCAAACAGATAGAAAACATCAATTCAAACATGACCAATTAGTCAGTAATTTAAAAGATCATTATGTTGTATCTATTATGATAAGTGAGGATCCAGCAAAGGGCTTGAGTGTGGTTGATCTTTATGAGGATATTAAAAAAAATTGTAGTTCAGATAATTTAAATAATAAATTGAAGAAAATATTTTTTAAAATTGTTGGAAAAACTCCTTTTGAGGAATTAAATGAATATAAATATGATTTAAATTTTTCAAAAAAAAACCTGTTATATTTTAAAGTAAAAGGACTTAGTAAACTTGAAAATAAAGATGAGTCTATTTCAAATATATATTATACAATTGACCTAGCTCAAAAAAAAAGTGTAGATAATTTAAGCAACGATAAATTTACTTCTTATCTTTATTTTCCTAATTGATAAGATTAAAAAAACTGTTTTTTAATCTGTCTTGAAATTACTTTTGCAAGCAAAGGTGGAACTGCATTTCCTACTAATCTCCATTGATCTTTAAAATCACCAACTAATTTATAATTGTCAGGAAATGTTTGAATTCTTTTAATTTCATTGATTCTTAAAAATCTATTTTTCCAATGAAATGGGCCCATATTATTTGAGAAACTAGCTTGAATTGTCCATGAGGGTTCTTTGGGTGATAACTTTAATAAAAATGACCAATAGCGCGATCGCCATTTAAATTTTGGACGAGGATGACCTCTCTCTTTTGTAAAAAAAAGATAATTATCTCCAGGAGGAATTCGCTTTAGCAAGTGTTTGTGTTTTGAGCCTGCTAACTTATTTTTATCCTCAGGTAAGTTTTTATCTAGATCTCCAATAGCTAGTTTGCAATTTATCCATTTTTTCTTTTTTTTTTTAAAATGAGTAATTTTAGGAAAATCAAATTTTCCAAATCTTTTTAAAACTCCTACACATATAAATCTATGTCGAACTTGTGGTACACCATAATCAGCACAATTAATAACCTTATAAGATAAATTGTAACCTGCTTTTTTACATTCTTTTTCAAAAAAATGTAAAGCAGGTTTATGAGGTTTAAAACAAAACCCATGAACATTTTCAAAAAAAAATACTTTTGGTTTGATTTGTTTTAAAGCTTTGCAGAAATATATTAGAGTATATGAATCTTTGTCCTCTAATGCTCTTTTTTTTCTTTTGATATAAAACCTAGATTTTGAGTATGGCGGACAAGGAGGTCCACCAACAATAATATCTACCTTACCAATAAATTTTTTAAAGTTTATATCTTTAATGTCAGAACAAATTATATTTTTTGTAATTTTATTTTTCTTTAGAGTTTCACAAGCGATATCCCAATTATCTATAGCAGCGTGTGTTTCAAATGAATTGCTTCTAAAGCCAATGTCAATGCCACCTGCACCAGAGAATAAGCTTAAAATTTTTTTCATTAAAACTTATTATTTGATATTACAATTAATTTAAATTTTCTAGCTCGATTTTAAAATTTTTAGGTATTTATTCAAATATTTGCTGCTAAATATTTAATCATTACTTTTCCAAGTAAAGGCGGTACTGCATTACCTATCTGTCTTTGTATAGATCTTCTATTACCAAAAAATTTATAATTTTTAGGAAAAGTTTGTATAGCTGCTATCTCAGGAACTCTTAGTCTTCTGTTACTCCAGTGAAAAGGACCGACCCAAGGACCAGGTTGAGCTGCTATTGTCCAAGATGGAAGATCTTCTTTTAACTTTAACAAAAAATTCCAAAATCTTGTATTCTTCTTAAAATTTGATTTTTTACCATCACATAAAGCAAGGTAGTTTTCACCGGGTTTTACCTTTTTTAATTCTTTATAATAAGTTCCAAGATTTGTTTTTTCATGCTCTTCCTCATAAATATCTTGATCAAATTCTTCAATATGTTTTCCAACTGTTTCGTAAGGTTTTAAGTTTTTATTAAATAAGTCTGGTTTATTAGGATCATAGTGAGTTTTTTGAGGCTCTTCATTATTGAATTCTTTTTTGGAACCCATAAAAAAAACTCTTTTTCTCTTTTGAGGAACACCATAGTCTAAAGCGTTAGCTTTAACCATTTTAAAATTATAATTATATTTTTTTGTTTTTCTCAGAATAGTATCCACTGCTTTTTTATTTGTAGGATGTAAAATACTTTCAACATTTTCAATCAAAAAGCCATCAGGATTTATTTCATCAATAAATTTGAAAAAATCATCAATACAATTTCTTGGATCCTTAGTAATTTTTCTATTTTCATTGGTTATCCAGTAACCATTTTTGGAAAAAGGCTGACAAGGTGGGCCACCTATAATTATAGTCTTGTTGCCGTTTAAATATTTTTCTATTTCTTTAACTTTTGTCTTTTTAATATCCTCTTTGATTATTTTGGTTTCTTTGAACTCTGAATTTAATTCGAGTGTTCTTACAGAATCCTCATCATTATCTATTGATACTTTCAATTCGATATTGTTTTGTTTAGCGCCTATATCTAAACCTCCAGCACCAGAAAATAAACTAATAGCTTGTATTTTTGTATTTTTCATAATGAGTCGTTCTATCATTATACCACAAATTATAATTGTCCCGATAATTAGGTTTGTTGGTAAATGGTTGGTAAATTTTTATAGAAAAAAAATTCCTCTAATGGAGGTTCATTTTAAACACTTATTTAGGATATTTTTTTGAGTCGTAAATTTGGGTGTACTGCTCTAACCAACTGAGCTACAGGCCCAAATCTATACTTTTGTTATAACATACTTAAGAATTTAGCAAATGAAGATAATTATAATTGGTGGGCCGTGTTGGTTACGCTCCAACTACCCCTGCAATGTCAATGCAGTACTCTACTATTGAGCTAACGGCCCCCTGCGTCAATACAATTACATTTTCTTTAAAAGATTTTTTGTATCAGATGCGTAATATAAGCTTAAATTTAACATAAATAAAGTTAAGTTATAGTCAGTAAAAAAAGAACCACTAGGTAAAAGTGGAACAAAATAAACTACTAAAAATGCAAAACAACCTTTTTGCAAATAGTTATTAGAGTTAATCATTGATCTGTAATTTTTAAAAATTAAACTAAAAAAAATTGATAGAATTATGATTGTGCCAACTAACCCGTGTTCTGACAAAAACTCAATATAAATTTGATGGGGATGAGTTGTGCAGATAAATTCTTTTTTATTTTCTTTATTTTCTTCAACTGCTAATTTGCAAGAAACAAGTCTAAAATTTTTATTCCCAACTCCTAAAATAGGCTCGTCTTTGAAAATTGATATACCTGTCTTGTAAATTTTATAGTAAACATGATCATCAAAATTTGTCAAAATACTTCTTCTCATTATATTACCAACGACATCCACCTCTCCCTCTTCTGTATAAGACAGATAGTAGGGTGAAAATAATTGATTTACGTACCTTATCTTAAGAAAATGGGAGGAAAATAAAGCTGTAATGATTAATATGATTAAAATTAAGAAGCCAAGAAATTTTTTTTTAAAACTAAGCCTATCAAATAAATTATAAAATAATATGAAAGAGATTAATGCTTTAATTGAATTAGATCTTTCACCTGTTAAAAAAATTGCTAAAAAAATTGTCAAAGATAAAGCAAAAATCAAAAAAAAATATTTTTTCGATCTACTTTGAAAAAAAATAAACAAAGCGCCAATAATCATTAAATAAAAAGCATTTAAGTAACCACCAACTATTGGTTCGTCCTTAAAAAAACTTACAACTCTATTACCATAAGGAGATACATAGCCTAAAAAATTAGATCCTCTATAAACTTCAAGAAATATATCTGCTACTATAATAATTATAAAAAAAGACCAAAATTTAAAAATTATTTTGAGTGAAACCAATCTAAAAAAATAACTTAGAGCGGCAAAAAAGATGACCCACCTTATAAAACCTAAATTTCTAATATAACTGAGACTTGGATCTTGAGAAATGAATGTATTAATTATTAAATATACAAATAAAATAAATAATAATTTTACAGCATTTTCTTTTAATGATGAAAAATCTTTTTTAAGAATTATGCTAACTATAAAGAAGATATCTATTAATAAAACATTAATTAATGAAATTGAAGAACCTAATACAATCGAGATTGGTAAAAATATTAATAAAGCATAAATTGGAAGATCTTTATATCTTATATTATTCATCAAAAAGCTAGAACTTCCCTAGCTCTCCAAGAAACTTTTTAACTGTTTAGATCTACTAGGGTGTTTAAGTTTTCTCAAAGCCTTTGCCTCTATTTGTCTAATACGCTCTCTTGTAACCGAAAATTGTAATCCAACTTCCTCCAATGTATGGTCTGTATTCATCCCGACACCAAATCTCATTCTTAAGACTCTTTCTTCTCTAGGTGTAAGGGTAGACAAAATTTTTGTTGTTGCCTCACCCAAATTAGATTTAATTGCTTGCTCTAGAGGAGCTAAGGCTTTTGTATCTTCAATAAAATCTCCAAGACTGCTATCTTCTTCATCACCCACAGGCTTTTCTAAAGATACTGGCTCCTTTGAAATTTTTAGAACTTTTCGTACTTTGTCTAATGGCATACGAAGTTTTTTGGCTAATTCTTCTGGAGTTGCCTCTCTTCCAAACTCACTCAATATTAATCTTTGCGTTCGCACAATTTTATTTATTGTCTCAATCATATGGACAGGTATTCTAATAGTTCTTGCTTGATCTGCAATTGATCTGGTGATTGCTTGTCGTATCCACCAAGTTGCATAAGTAGAAAATTTATACCCCCTTCTATATTCAAATTTATCTACAGCTTTCATAAGTCCAATATTACCCTCTTGAATTAAATCCAAAAATTGAAGTCCTCTGTTAGTATATTTTTTAGCAATTGAGATAACTAGTCTTAAATTAGCTTCAACCATTTCCTTCTTAGCTATTCTTGACTCTTTTTCTCCTTTTTGAACTCTACTTACAAGTTTTTTAAAATCTGTCACAGACATTCCAAGTTTATGACTTATTTCAATTAATCTCTCTCGAATGTTTTTGAATTCCTCTTTATTTTTGCTAAAAAACTGCTTCCATAGAGTATTAGTATCTAAAAATTTTTTTAAATTAGGATTAATCTCGTTACCAATATAAAACTTAATAAATTCATTTCTTGGTATTTTTTGATCCATTGCAAGTCTCAATAAATTTCCCTCTAATGAAATTATCTTTTTATTTTCTATATAATGTTTTTGAACTAATTCTTCCAAAACCGAAGGGGACAGCTGAAGCGATTTAATATTTTCTAATATCTCATTTACAATTTTTTCATAACCTTTTTCTTTTGAAATTGAAAAAACTTGAGAATTTAGCACACAATCTAACTTTTCTTTTTGATATTTAATAAGCTTACGATATTCTTTTGTAAGTAGATGTACTGTCTTTAAGACTTTTGGTTTAATTTCTGACTCCATCGCAGCAAGAGTTGGGTTAAAATCGTCATCGTTGTCATCATTTGAATTTTCGTCTTTTTCATCTTCACCAGCGTTTTTTTGTTTAGCGCTTGGACCGGTATTTTCATCTTCCATATAATTTGTATCGATATCAATTATTTCTCTTACAAGAATTTCATCTTTTTGTAATTTTTCATCCCATTCAAAAAATTGTTGTGCAGTTATTGGACTTTGAGATAAAGCTATTAACATAACATCTTTTCCCGCTTCAATTCTTTTAGCAATTGCTATCTCGCCTTCTCTCGAAAGCAATTCTACCCCTCCCATTTCTCTTAAATACATTCTGATTGGGTCATCACTTTTCTCGATGGTTTTACCCTCTTCTTTTGATGAATTTTCTTTTTTTCTTAGTACTTTAAAATCTGACTTTTTTTCTACTAAAACCACTCCCTCATCTAAAATATGAATGAATGCTTGAGATAGATTCTCGTCTGAAAGATTTCTTTTACCTAGCGACTTACTTAGTTCCTCGTAAGTGATAAATCCTCTATGAGTCCCTCGACCCATAAGTCTAGCAAATGATTTTGTTATAATTCTTTCCACAGATATATTATTTTGAATGACTTATATAATATCAAATTAGCAAAAATCCATTGCTAATTTATTCAGATTAATTGGTTTTTCTCTCGTTTTTGAGCTCTTTTAGCTCATTAAAGGTTGTTTCGCTCATATCTTTTGAGAACTTCGATTCTAATTCTTGAATTCTCAACTCTAAATCATGATTGAATAAATCTTTAGAAATATCATCAAGTAATTCTATAACTTGATTATCACTTTTAGGTTTATTTTTAACTATATGTTTAATTGGTGCAAATTTATTAATTTTATCAAGTAACTGTTTATCCAAATTAAGATCTTCAATACTTATTTGATCGTCCGACTTAAATTTTGAAATAATAGAAACAAATATTTGCTTATTTATTTCAGTAAATATTTTGATATTTTCAATAAGATGAATATTTGCTTGAAATAAAGATAAATTATTTAATATCAAATATAATAAAGAAAACTCTTTTAATTCTACACCAGTAATTGTCTGGCTTTCACTAAAAATTTTCTTTGTTGTGTCAAGTGATTTTGTTTTTCTTACAAATAATTTATTTTTATTTATATTAGAATGTGGTGTTAATTCCGCAATTTTCTCTAAAAAAAATTCAAGAACGTATTTTTTAATAAAATTATCTTGAATTGTATTTGCTATTAATCTTAGTTTTTTCTCAAATATTGCCATAGAGGAAGGATTATTTTTAGTTTGTTTTTTATAATGACTAAAAATAAATTGATGAATTGGCAATTTGTTTTGTTTTGTAAAATCTAAAAAAAAATTTTTGCCATTTTTATTTACAAAACTATCAGGGTCTTCTTTATCTGGTAAAAATAAAAAAGATATTTGTTTTTCAGGTTTCAACTCTTTTATAGAATTTTCTGCTGCTCTTAAAGCAGCTTTATAACCACTTTCATCTCCGTCAAAACAGATTATAATATCATCAAAGAATTGATTTAATGTTAAAATTTGTTTATCAGTTAAAGAAGTACCAAGATTTGCAACAACGTTCTCAACTCCATTTTTACTTAAACCAACTACATCCATATAACCTTCAACTAAAAAAATATGATCTAACTTATTAGATAATTTCCTTGCTAGGTCTAAATTGTAAAGATTCGAACCTTTTTTAAAAAAATTTGTCTCTGGCGAATTAATATATTTTGCTAAATAATCTATATTTTCTATTATTCTACCACCCAAAGCTATTGGCTGTCCTGAAATATTATTTATTGGAAATATTAATCTTCCTTTGAATCTTTCTACACAAGTTTTTTTCTTTTCATCGAAATAAAATAAACCACTTTCTAATAAAGTTTTTTCACTAAATTCTTTTTTAATTTTATCAAAAAAACTTGGATTTTTTTCAACAAAACCAATTTTAAATTTTTTAACTTCATCTTTACCTAATGATCTATTTTTCAAATAATCTCTTGCGTTTGAGAGTTTTTCATTTTTTAATAACTGATCATGATAATAATCAACATACTTACTATAAATTGATAAATACTCTTTCCATTTTTTTTCTCTCTCCTCATCTTGTTTTGTAAATAGATAGGGTTGCATCCCTGCAATATTAGCAAGATATTTTACTGCTTCTCCAAATCTTAAGTTTTGAGTTTTCATAACAAAATCAAAAATATTTCCGTGCTCTGAAGTTGCGAAACAATGATAAAATTCTTTTTCATCATTAACTGTAAAAGAAGGTGTCTTCTCATTTTTAAACGGTGATAGTCCAACAAACTCTTTTCCTCTTTTTTTTAAAGCTACTACTTTTGAAACAACACTAGAAACTTTGAGACGGGTTTTAATTTCATCTAGATATTCTTTTGGATATTTCATTATTTATTTAATAATTGTTTTAATAAGGCGCCAGCTTTTGAAAAATCAACTTCATCAGCATGCTTTTTTTTTAATTCACCCATTACTTTTCCCATATCTTTAATAGAGTTTGCACCTAATTTAGAAATAATTTCCACACATATTTTTTTAGTATCTTCGTTATTCAGCTGTTTAGGTAAAAAACTTGATAGAATATCAAATTCGTTTTGCTCAATTTCTAGAAGATCAGTGCGATTATTTTTTTTATAAATATCGATTGATTCGGTTCTTTGCTTCATCATTTTTTTTAATAATCTTTTTATATCTTCATCATCTGTTTCTTTTTTGTTAGGGCCAGATCTGTTGGAGATATCCAGATCCTTAATTGATGATAAAATTAACCTATAAGTTGAGATCTTGGTTTTATCTTTAGATTTTAAAGCATTTTTATATTCTGTTTCAATTGTTTCTTTTAACGACATTGTTTTTAATCTACTTCAAAGAAAAAATTCTTCAAAAGAAAAATTGTTTTTTTACAATTTTATAATACATCTCTGTTGCGATAATAAATCAATTATTGTATTAACCTTTAACTTATGAGTTGTAATTGATCAAAAAATTAAAAAAAACTCACTTAAAAAATTCTCAAAAAAATACAGGTATTTTAGTTTTAGAAAACAAAAAGATTTTTAAAGGTATCGGGATTGGATATCAGGGGGAAGCAACTGGTGAGGTCTGTTTTAATACCTCATTAACGGGATACCAAGAAATAATATCAGATCCATCTTATGCCGGACAAATAATAAACTTTACCTTTCCTCACATTGGAAATGTAGGCACGAATAAAGAAGATTTCGAATCTGATAAAATATGGACTAAAGGAGTTATTTTTAATTCTGAGATAACATCGCCATCAAATTATAGATCTTTTCAACATTTAGATGCTTGGTTAAAAAAAAATAAGATAGTTGGAATTACTGGGCTTGATACAAGAAGTTTAACAAATTTTATTAGAGATAAAGGTGCCCCAAAAGGAACCATTGCTTACTCAAAAAAAAATAAATTTCATATTAACAAACTTATTAATTCTACGATTAAATGGAGTGGGCTAAAAAATTTAGATCTTGCAGAAAAAGTAACTACGCAAAAAAATTATATTTGGAAAGGACTGAAAACTTGGAGAAAAGAACATGGCTATAGAAAAAATAATCAAAATTCATTTCATGTGGTGGCCATCGATTATGGAATAAAAAAAAATATTTTGAGATATTTTTCTGATTTTAAATGTAAAGTAACTGTAGTTTCTTGTAAAACAACTGCAGAAAAAATTTTATCTCTTAAACCTAATGGCGTATTCTTATCTAATGGACCTGGAGATCCAGCTGCAACAGGAAAATATGCAATTCAAATAATTCAAAATCTTATTAAAAAGAAAATGCCATTATTTGGTATCTGCCTAGGTCATCAGATACTCGCACTTGCATTAGGTGGTAAGACAAAAAAAATGAAGTTAGGTCACAGAGGAGCAAATCATCCTGTAAAAAATTTAATTAAAGACAATGTAGAAATTACTAGCCAAAATCATGGCTTTGAAGTTGTAAGAGAAAATTTACCAAAAAATATTCAGATTACCCATAAATCTTTGTTCGATAATAGTATCGAGGGAATAAGATTAAAAAATAATCCAGTATTTTCAGTTCAATATCACCCAGAGTCAAACCCAGGGCCACAAGATAGTGTCTATTTATTCCAGGAATTTATTAACAACATGAAAAAAAATGCCAAAAAGAAAAGATCTTAAAAAAATTTTAGTTGTAGGTGCTGGACCAATTATCATTGGCCAAGCTTGTGAATTTGATTATTCAGGAACCCAGGCTTGTAAGGCATTAAAAGATGAAGGTTATAAAGTTATTTTAATTAATTCAAATCCAGCAACAATTATGACAGATCCGGATGTTGCAGATAAAACTTACATTGAGCCTATTACTTTAGAGGTTTTAGAAAAAATTCTCAAAAAAGAAAAACCAGATGCAATTCTTCCAACCATGGGTGGCCAAACTGCTCTTAACCTCGCAATGGAGGCAGAGAAAAAGGGAATTTTAAAAAAATATAAAATCGAATTAATTGGTGCAAATTCAAAAGCTATTTCCAATGCAGAAGATAGAAAAAAATTTAGAAAAAACATGATTGATATTGGTTTAGATCTTCCAAAATCTGAGATCGTAAACAATATAAATCAAGCATCAAAAGTTTTGAATAAAATTGGTCTGCCAGCAATAATTAGACCAGCTTTTACGCTTGGAGGTTTAGGAGGAGGAATAGCAAAAAACAAAACGGATTACCTAAAAATTATCAAAAAATGGTTTACACGAGTCTCCGGTTAGCCAAGTGCTTGTAGAAGAGTGTTTAGAAGGTTGGAAAGAATTTGAAATGGAAGTTGTAAGAGATAAAAAAGATAATTGTATAATTATTTGTTCAATAGAAAATGTAGATCCAATGGGAATACACACAGGAGACTCAGTTACAGTTGCTCCTGCATTGACATTAACTGACAAAGAATATCAAGTAATGCGAAATGCTTCTATTGCATGTTTAAGAAAAATTGGAGTTGAGACAGGTGGTTCAAATGTTCAATTTGCAATAAACCCTAAAAATGGGCGAATGGTAATAATTGAGATGAACCCTAGAGTATCAAGATCATCAGCCCTTGCATCAAAAGCAACCGGATTTCCCATAGCTAAAGTTGCTGCAAAACTTGCAGTTGGCTATACATTGGATGAATTAAAAAATGAAATTACCAAAGTTACTCCAGCATCATTTGAACCAAGTATAGATTATGTAGTAACCAAAATTCCAAGATTTACTTTTGAAAAATTTTCAACATCTCCAGCAATTTTAGGCACATCAATGAAATCAGTTGGGGAAGCAATGGCAATTGGAAGAAACTTTAAAGAATCTCTTCAAAAAGCATTGATCTCTCTTGAGACTGGTTTCTCAGGATTAGACAGAATATTTGATCTAAACAAAAAACAAATTGAAAAAAAACTAAGAGAAAATATTCCAAATAAAATCTTAATTGTTGCCGAAGCAATGAGGAAAAAAATAAATATTAAAAGAATTTATAATTTATCAAAAATCGACCCTTGGTTCTTAAACCAAATTAAAGAAATAATAGATAATGAAATTAAGATCAAAAACAATGGATTACCTAAAAATTTTGATGATTTTAATCGAATAAAATCAATAGGTTTTTCAGATAAAAAGCTTTCTGAGCTGTCAAATTTATCTGAAGATATTGTGAGAAAAAAAAGAACTGCACTTAAAATTTTACCAGTATTTAAAAAAGTTGATACTTGTGCGGCAGAATTCAAATCTTTTACACCATACATGTACTCAACATATCAAAGAAATTTTTCAATAAATTCAGAGTGTGAAGCTGACCCATCTGTTAAGAAAAAAATTATAATATTAGGTGGAGGGCCTAATAGAATAGGACAAGGAATAGAATTTGATTATTGCTGTTGTCAAGCCAGTTTTGCATTAAAAACCGCTGGTTTTGAGACTGTAATGGTTAATTGTAATCCAGAGACTGTCTCAACAGATTACGACACTAGCGATAGATTATATTTTGAGCCTTTAAAGGAAGAATATGTGTTCAATATTATAAAGAGAGAAAAGGATAAAGGGAATTTAGTTGGTATCATCACGCAATTTGGTGGTCAAACTCCAATTAAATTAGCAAAATTTTTACACGATAATAATCTCCCAATTTTAGGAACTCAATACTCATCTATTGATCTAGCAGAAGATAGAGATAGATTTAGAAAACTTTTAGAAAAATTAAATTTAAATCAAGCTGAAAGTGGAATTGCAAAAAATTTCAAACAAGCAATTGAAATATCTGAAAAAATTGGTTTACCTTTAATGGTTAGACCCTCTTATGTTCTTGGGGGAAGGGCGATGGAAATTGTTTATGAAAAAAGCCAATTAAAAAATTTTGTTGATGAAGCCTTTAAAGCAGCAGAAAAAAATCCAATTCTTATTGACAAATTTTTAGATCATGCAATGGAGGTGGATGTTGATGCTATATCAGATGGTAAAGAAGTGCATGTGGCTGGGATAATGCAGCATATAGAGGAAGCAGGTATTCATTCTGGGGACTCGGCTTGCAGCTTACCACCAGTTTCAATAAAACCTTTTTTAATAAAAGAAATTGAGAAACAAACAAAAAATTTAGCCCTAGCTCTGAAAGTAAAAGGTTTCATGAATGTTCAATTCGCAATAAAGAAAGATGAAATTTTTGTTATTGAGGTAAATCCAAGAGCTAGTCGGACTGTTCCTTTTGTCTCAAAAGCTAAAGGAGTGCCGTTGGCAAAGATAGCCTCGAGAGTTATGGCTGGTGAGAAACTTTCAAAATTTAATTTAAAAGATAAATCTAAAGGCATGTTTGCTGTAAAAGAAGCTGTTTTTCCATTTAATAAATTTCCTAATAGTGATTTATTGTTAGGTCCAGAAATGAAATCAACTGGGGAAGTGATGGGATTTGACAAAAATTTTGGAATGGCCTACGCAAAAAGCCAAATAGCATCGTCTAATTCATTACCTATTAAAGGATTAGCTTTTTTATCATTAAAAGACTCTCATAAAGATGAGGGATTAGGGCTTGCAAAAGAACTTTTAAAACTAAATTTTAGTTTGTGTGCCACAAAAGGAACTGCTGAATATATTCAAAAACATGGCATGAGTTGTAAAATTATAAATAAAGTAAGTAGTGGGTCACCTCATATTGTTGATGTTCTCGACTCCAAAAAAATTGCATTGGTAATAAACACTGGTGGAGGCAATACAGAACACAGATTAAGCGATGCTATTGCTTTAAGAAGAGCAACACTTAAAAATAAAGTGCCCTACTGCACAAATATGTCAACAGCACTAGCATGTATTGAAGGTATTAAATCACTAAAAACAAAAGAATTAGAGGTGACGTCTCTACAAAATATTTAATAAACTTTCCAATCAGTTTTAAATGTAACATAATTGACTTGAATACATCTTCTTTCTTTAACAATTTTTTTCTTTTCCATACCGTGCCATGTATTTGGACCACTAGTAAATAAATAACCATAATTATGCTTGTAGGGAACTGTTTTAACTTTTTCTAATTTTTCATTATAAAAATCAGTGCCTAATTCCTCTGACTCATTTGCGTTATTTACAAAAATAAGTCCTGACATTAATTTTTCTTTAATGTCACAATGAGGCTTTAACCAAAAACCTTCACGATCACATATAACTTCAAGTCTGACATACGAACCTGATAAATCTTTATTAATCATTTTGGAGATCGTTTCGCATGTTTCTTTAGATTGAAGTTCATTAATAAATTTTACTAAATTTGGAAATTGAGAAGCATTATCTTTTGTAACAAAACATCTAAATTTTATTGCCTCACCGCCTGAAGCTATGCCTTCTCTAAATTCGGCAGCACCTCCATCAATTGCTCTTGTACCATCATAATTGAGATTATGTTTACTTACATCGGGAATGTCTGCTCCTTCTATTTCTTTGATGGCCTCTTCACTTAAAGCATTATTATATTCCCAGTGATTAAATGGGAATTCATACTTTTTTGAGTTTTTCAATATAGAATTAAGAAAAGTCATAATCTTTAAATTGTTTCTCTATATATCCCGATATTCTATCAGTTTCATTAAGTTTTTTATAATTCCATTCTTCTACTCCGTCCCCTAAGTTTTTAATTATTTCTAGGGATTTAAAAAGCTCAAAAAATTTTTTGAAACGAATATTTTTTTTAACAGCTGGCATTTGAGCCACATATATTGGTCTCCCCGACATAGCTGCCTCAGATATCATAGATGTAGAGTCGCAAGTTACAATAATATGATTAGCTAGTTTAAGTGATGACAAATAGGCTTTCTTATCAATATCTTGAATTATAATCTGATCATCATCAAAAAAATTTCGAGCTTTATCTATAATTCTTTGCGGTGTTCTCATTGAAGGTATAAATATTAGCTGATAACCTTGATTTATGAAATTTTTTTTGGTTTTAACAAAAATTTCCTCAATTATTTGATCATTAAAATCATAATACTTATTTGGACCACCAGCGATAAACACAATTACTTTTTCTTTTTTAATTCTAGGTTTTAAATAATTAACATTTTCCTCTAACTCTCTTTCGGTAAGATAATGAATTGCTCCTTTAGTTTTAAGAACATTTTTCCCCTCAAGACCATCGTGCTCTGGCGCAATAACAAAATCAAAATTATTTAATGATACTTTTGGATCTTGAATATGAATGTTCATAATTTTACTTCCAAATTTTTTTTTTAAAAAGATGGATGGGACTACACTTTTTCTCCCACATGAAATTACTACATTAAATTTTTCTGATATATTATTTTTGAAAACAAAATCTTTTATGGGTGTTAATTTTGGAGGAATCATTTTCCAAAAATTATTTAGTTCAATTTTTTCGTGTATAAATTCAAGATTAAGAGCTTTGGCGAGCCCCTCAACTTGGCTAATCATACCATGCATACCCTCGGTCAATAATAAACCTTTTAATTTAGTCATTTATCACTATATAGCTTTCATATGAGTCAAAATCCAACTAAACACACAAAAGTGTTAATAATTGGGTCTGGTCCTGCTGGATACACTGCTGCAGTTTATGCGGCGAGGGCAATGTTGAATCCAATTTTAGTTTATGGGGCGGAGCCTGGAGGCCAATTAACCACAACAACAGATGTTGAAAACTTTCCTGGATTTGCTGATGTTATTCAAGGTCCATGGCTTATGGATCAAATGAAAGAACAAGCAAAAGCAGTTGGAACAGAAATGATTGAAGATCATATAAGTTCGGTAAACTTAAAAACAACACCTTTTGAGGCTATAGGAGATACTGGTCAAAAATATACTGCTGATAGCATAATAATTTCCACAGGTGCCCAAGCTAGATGGCTAAATATTAAATCTGAACAGGAGTTCAGAGGATTTGGTGTATCGGCATGTGCAACATGTGATGGTTTTTTCTTTAAAGATAAGGAAGTTGCTGTTGTAGGTGGAGGTAATGCGGCTGTTGAGGAAGCAATGTTTCTTACAAAATTTGCGTCAAAAGTAAAATTAATTCACAGAAGAGATAGTTTAAGAGCTGAAAAAATGCTTCAAAAAAAACTTATGGATAATAAAAAAATTGAAATCATTTGGGATACAGTTGTTGAGGATGTAATTGGAGATAAAGATCCAAAAAATGTTAAAGGAATTAAAGTTAAGAATGTGAAAACAAATAAAATTGATGAAATAAAATTAGACGGTGTTTTCATTGCTATCGGTCATGACCCTGCAACTCAATTGTTTAAAGATCAGCTTAGTATGGATAATGAGGGTTATTTGATAACAAAACCAGATTCAACAGAGACTAATGTACCAGGTGTTTATGCGGCTGGAGACGTAAAGGATAAAACATTTAGGCAAGCCGTAACTGCTGCTGGTATGGGGTGTATGGCAGCACTAGAGGCTGAAAAGTTTTTATCTCATTAAAGTGAAAAATAATCTCCATGTTTTCTTAGGCGCTACAGTTGCAGATGCTGCAGCCAGACCATTACATTGGGTATATAATCAAAAAAAATTAAGTGTTTATATTAAAGGAAAAAAGGACTTTTCTTTCTTAAAAAAGAATAGAAGTCCCTTCTATAATATCAAAACTGGAAAAGTCTCTGGTTACAATGAAATTAGCCAAGTGATGTTTCACACACTATTGGATGGACACGAAAATATAGAGAAACGTTTCAAAAAAAAAATCCTTAAAAACTTTGGCCCTGGAAGTAAATATTGGAAAAATTTAAATCTGAGATCTAAATATAAAAAAGTCAAAGACTGGCGTGGTATAGTCAAGGGACCGTGGATACATCAAAATATTATTGAGACGGTAAAAAATATCAAGTTGAAAAAGAAGATCTCTGGTGGTGTAAAAGTCAATGAGTCAGATGGTTTTTGTGCGACTCTTCCATATTTTCTATATGGCTTTGATTTTAAAAGTTTAGAAAAAATTTTCAAAATTATAACAGTTTCAAAAATAAGTTTTAAATATGCTATGGCAAAATTTTATTTAATAGATTTTGCGTTAAAGGGAGCTGAAGACCCAATCAAAGAATTCATTAAAAAATTCAATAGAAATCCTTTTTTTAAAGGAATTGTATATGACATTAAAAAAATAAGAAAATTTGGAACAAAGTTTGATCCAATTACGATAAAAAAACTAGGTATGGCTTGTAGCTATCCAGGAACTTTTAACAGCTCAATATATACAATTATTAATTCAAAAAATTATAAAGATGCTATTTTAAAAACAATAAAGGCAGGTGGGTGCAATTGTTCAAGAGCAAATTTTACTGGAGCATATTTTGCAGCTTTAAAAGGTATAAATTCTATTCCAAATAATTGGATTAAAAAAACAATCCCAGCAAAAAAAATTTTAAATCAAAAATAATTATTTGTTTAGAGCTTCACAAAAAGATTTAATTCTGGACATTGCTTTTTTTAAATTCTTCATGGATGTAGCATAAGAAATTCTAAAATAGCCATCTAAGCCAAAAGCAGAACCTTGGACAACAGCAACATTTTCTTTTTCAAGCAATCTTTGAACAAAATTAGTGTCAGTTTTTAATTTTGTTTTTTTATTTAACAATCCTTTACAGCTTGGAAATACGTAAAATGCTCCATTTGGGGTCAAACAATTTATGCCTTTTATATCATTAAGGCTTTTTACAACAAAGTTTCTTCTATCTTTAAATGCTTTAGCTCTAGTTTTTATAAATCCTTGTTTTCCATTTAATGCCTCAACAGCTGCAGCTTGACTTATTGAGGAAGGATTTGAAGTTGATTGTGATTGGATTTTTCCAATAGCTTTTATTATTTCCTTTGGACCTGCAGCATAACCTATTCTCCAACCAGTCATAGCATATGATTTACTTACTCCATTCATCGTAAGTGTCCTATCTTTTAACTTAGGAATTTGGGCAATTGTAAAAAAATTAAAGTTGTCATACCTGACATGTTCATAAATATCATCACTCAGAATAAAAATTTTTTTGTTTCTGATTAAAATTTTTGCTAAATCATTAATTTCTTTTTTTGAATAACCTGCTCCTGTTGGATTTGATGGAGAATTAAGAATGATCCATTTAGTTTTTTTAGAAATTGCTTTTTTTAATTTTTTTGGAGTAAGTTTAAACCCCTCCTGTTCGGTACATTTGATTATTTTTGGTTTTCCACCAGCTAACAAAACCATATCTGGGTATGATACCCAAAAAGGTGCTGGTATAATTACTTCGTCCCCTTTATTAAGAGTAGCCATAAAAGCATTGTAAAGAACTTGTTTTCCTCCTGTGCCAACAGTGATCTGATCTAAAGAGTAGTTGAGTTTATTTTCTCTTTTAAATTTCTTAATTATAGCTTTTTTAAGTTCAGGTGTGCCATCTACAGCAGTGTATTTTGTGTCTCCTCTTTTTATAGCTTTGATCGCAGCCTTTTTTATATTTTCTGGAGTGTCAAAATCTGGCTCTCCAGCTCCTAAACCAATTACATCTTTACCAGCTGCTCTTAATTCTCTGGCTTTCTGAGTAACTGCGATAGTTGGCGATGGCTTAATTCTTTTTAAACTGTCTGATATTATGCTCATTGAAATATAAATTAATTCTACTACGTTCTTTAATATATGGAAAATACATATCAAGATTTAATTACTGATATTCAGAGTAAAAACCCAAAAATCAGTGGAAAACTTGAAGGTGGTAAAAAATTTAAAATTAAATCTGATTTCAAGCCAGCGGGTGATCAACCAGAGGCAATTAAAAAATTAGTAAACGGTGCAAATAAAGAGGAATTTAATCAAGTTTTGCTTGGTGTTACTGGGTCTGGAAAAACTTTTACAATGGCAAAAGTGATAGAGGCAACAAATAGGCCAGCCTTAATTCTTGCTCCTAACAAAACTCTCGCTGCACAACTTTATGGAGAGATGAAGACATTTTTTCCTGATAATGCGGTTGAGTACTTTGTGTCTTATTATGATTACTACACACCAGAAGCTTATGTGCCAAGATCTGACACATACATTGAAAAAGAGGCATCAATTAATGAACAAATAGATAGGATGAGACATTCAGCTACAAGATCACTTTTGGAGAGAGATGATGTTTTAATTGTGGCCAGTGTATCATGTATTTATGGTTTAGGTTCTGTTGAGGCATATAGTAAGATGACTCTTACACTCCAAAAAAACTACGATTATAATAGAGAACAAATAATAAAGTCTCTAGTTGCGTTACAATACAAAAGAAATGATCAAAATTTTTATAGAGGTACTTTCAGAGCTCGTGGTGAATATTTAGAAATCTTTCCGTCTCATTTAGAAGATAGAGCTTGGCGATTAAATTTGTTTGGTGATAAACTAGATAAAATTGAAGAGTTTGACCCTCTCACAGGTGACCAAGTTAGAGAATTAAGTTTAGTTAAAGTTTATGCAAATAGTCATTACATAACTCCTAAACCAACTATTGAGCAAGCGATTTTAAATATAAGAAAAGAATTAGAAATTACTCTTAAAAAACATAAAGCAGAAAATAAATTGCTTGAAGCTCAAAGACTTGAGGAAAGAACTAAATTTGACCTTGAAATGATTGAGGCAACTGGATCTTGTGCTGGAATTGAAAATTACTCTAGATTTTTGTCAGGTAGAAAACCAGGCGAACCACCCCCAACTTTATTTGAATACTTTCCAGATAATACTTTAATTTTCGTTGATGAATGTCATGTAACAGTTCCCCAGCTTAATGGCATGTACAAAGGTGATAGATCAAGGAAAAGTACGTTAGCTGAATACGGATTTAGACTTCCATCTTGTATGGATAATAGACCATTAAAATTTGAGGAATGGGATTTAATGCGAACACAAACAGTGTTTGTTTCAGCAACACCAGGACCTTGGGAATTAGAACAAACAAAAGGGAAGTTTATTGACCAAGTTATAAGGCCAACTGGATTAATTGATCCACCAGTGGAAATAAGACCTGCCAAAAACCAAGTAGATGACTTAATGCATGAATGTAAAAAGGTAATAGAAAAAAATCATAGAGTTCTAGTTACAACTCTTACTAAAAAAATGGCAGAGGATTTAACTGAGTACCTCCATGAAAATGGAGTAAAAGTTAGATACCTTCATTCCGATATTGACACTCTTGAAAGAATAGAAATTATGAGAGACTTAAGGATGGGTGTTTTTGACGTGCTTGTAGGCATAAATCTATTAAGAGAGGGTTTAGATATTCCTGAATGTGCTCTAGTTGGAATTTTAGATGCAGACAAAGAGGGATTTCTAAGATCTGAAACATCCTTGATTCAAACTATCGGAAGAGCTGCAAGGAATGTTGATGGCAAGGTAATTTTGTATGCTGATAAAGAAACAAAAAGTATCAAAAAAGCTATACAAGAAACAGAAAGAAGAAGAAAAATTCAGTTAGCATATAATAAAAAAAATAAGATCGATGCGAAAACTGTAAAAAAAGAAATTAACGATATTCTAGAAAGTGTTTATGAGAAAGATTATGTAAAAATCAGTGAGGGTTCAAACATTGGTGGAAATTTAAAAAAACATTTAAAAGCTTTGGATAAAAAAATGAAAGAAGCAGCCTCCAATCTTGAGTTTGAGGAAGCAGCAAAAATCAGAGATGAAATAAGAAAATTAGAGAGCACTGAACTAGAAATAACATTAAATCCAAAAATAAGACAGTATGATGTTAAAAATAAACTTTATCCCAAAGGAAGATCCACTATGGGTATGCCTGGTACCAAAGTTACAAAAAAAAAAGATAAAAAATGGAAGCACGCAAAATAATCATCACAGGTGGAGCAACAAGAATAGGTGCGGCAATTGCAAAAAAACTTTCAGGTCCAAATAAAGAGTTAGTTCTTCACTTTAATAAATCAAAATCTAAAGCAGAAAATCTCAAAAAAAAATTAGAGTATTATGGAGCTAAAGTTTATTTAGCTAAAGGTGATTTAAGTAAAGAAAAAGATATTATCAAAATTATCAAAGTAGCAAAATCTAAATTAAAATATTTTGACTGTCTTGTTAATAATGCTTCATTATTTGAAAATGATAAATTAGCGAATTTTAATAATAAAAGTTGGGAGAAACATATATCAATCAATTTGAAAGCACCTGCACTTTTAACTAAAGAATTTTCCAAAAATACTAGAGGAAATGATAACAATATTATTAATATTATTGATCAAAGAATTTTTAAACTAACTCCATATTTCTTTTCTTACACTATAAGTAAATCTGGTCTTTATACTTTGACAAAAACTAGTGCTATGAGTCTTTCTCCTAAAATAAGGGTAAATGGTATTGCCCCAGGACCTACTATAAAAAATCAAAGACAGACTGAAAAACATTTTAAAAAACAATATCTTGCTACTCCTTTAAAAAGACAGGTTGATGTTAATGAAATTTGTAATGCTGTTGACTTTTTTATAAAAAGCAGATCTATTACTGGTCAAGTGCTGGCAATTGATAGTGGCCAAAGTTTAAACTGGCAAACACCAGATGTTCTAGGTAAGGAATGAAAAAAAATAATTTTAAGATTGTTAAAATTGATAAAGGAAAATCTCTTTTCAATTATGAAAAAAAGATCCTTATAAACGAGTTAATACTGGATTTAAAACTTGGATATTATGATTTTGAAAGAGAAAATGCTCAAAAAGTAAAATTTAGTCTTGAAATAGATTATCAAGATAAAAAACCGTCAAATGATAAAGATTTAAAATCAATAGTTAATTATGGAACTATTGTTAAGCTGATAAGAAAACTGGTTAAGAAAAAACATTATAACTTTTTAGAAACTCTTGCAGAGGCTGTTTTTGACGAATTATTTAAAGATAAAAGAATTGCTAAGATAATGCTCAAAATTGAAAAATTAGAGATTTTAAAAGAATGCTCATCTGTTGGTATTCAAATTACCAAAAAGAGAAGTCATGATAAGTTCTGATATTGGAAAAGAAATAATAAAAAAAGAACTGCCCTTAATCCCAAAACTTCCTGGTGTTTATAGGATGTTGAATGAAAAAGAGGAAATTCTTTATGTTGGTAAAGCCAAAAATTTACCAAATAGACTTAAAAGTTATGTAGCTGAAAGAAATCATATTATTAGGACCGAAAGAATGTTGTCACAAACTAGAAAATTGGAGATAACGACTACTTCTAATGAAAGTGAAGCTTTGCTTTTAGAAGCAAATTTAATCAAAAAACATAAACCAAAATTTAATATTTTACTTAGAGATGATAAATCTTTTCCTTTTATATTTATTAGCAACAAAGATAAATGGCCACAAATAAAAAGACACAGAGGGAAAAAAACTACTGAAGGTTTTTACTTTGGACCTTTTGCATCCGCAGGATCAGCTAACTGGACAATAAAAATGATCCAAAAAATATTCCATCTTAGAGTTTGTGATGACACTGTATTTAAAAATAGAGAGCGACCATGTATTTTATATCAAATTAAAAGATGCTCTGGTCCTTGTGTTGGTTATATAGAAAAGGAAGAATATAAAAAGACTGTTGATGATGCTATTGAATTTGTTTCTGGTAAATCAAGAAAAATACAGAAAAGCCTTTCAGAGCAGATGGAAAGAGCTAGTGAAAGTTTAGATTTTGAAAAAGCGGTGATTTTAAGAGATCGAATAAAGTCATTGAATATTATTCAGTCATCACAAAGAATTAATGAAGCTAATCTTATAGAGGCTGATGTAATCGCGGGATATAAAGAGTCCGGCAAAGCATGTATTCAAGTTTTTTTTTATAGATCAAAACAAAACTGGGGTAATCAATCTTTTTTTCCAAAACATGATCCTGATGAGAATTTAAGCAATATAATTAATTCTTTTGTCACACAATTTTATGAAAATAAAAGTGTCCCCTCCTCAATAATATTATCTGAAGAGATAAAAGAAAAAGTTTTAATCGAAAAAACGCTCTCCCTTAAAGAAAAAAAACAAGTTACTATATCTATAGCTAAAAAAGGGTCAAAATTAAAAGTAATTAATCAAGCAATAAAAAACGCTAAAGAGAGTTTAAATAGAAAGCTTTATGAAACTCAAAATAATAAGGAATTATTTGAAGCTGTAGCAAGTAAATTTAATCTAGAGACCAATATTAATCTGATTGAGGTTTATGATAACAGTCATATACAAGGAACAAACAGTGTAGGCGCATTGATAGCTTATGGTGATGATGGATTTATTAAAAAAAGATATAGAAAATTTAACATCAAGCTTAAAAAGAATGAACAAGATGATTATGGAATGATGAAAGAAGTTTTGAATAGAAGATTTAAAAGAGCAATACAAGAAAAAGATAACTATTTAACTTTTCCTGATCTAGTAATGGTAGACGGAGGAAAAGGACAATATTCAGTGGCTAGAGAAACTTTAAATGAACTTGGACTTCATGATATTCCTATAATTGCGATTGCTAAAGGTAAATATAGAAATAGTGGAAATGAGACTTTCTTTCATAATGGTAAGGATTTTAAATTCATTAAAAATGATCCTACTTTATTCTTTCTTCAGAGAATAAGAGATGAGTCTCATCGTTTTGCAATTAGTGCTCATAGAGCAAAAAGGAAGAAGGGTATTAGTAAATCACTGTTAGACCAAATTGACGGAATAGGTTCCATTAGAAAAAGAGCTTTATTAAACCATTTTGGATCAGCTAGAGCAGTTGAGTCTGCAAGTCTAGATGAAATTAAATCTGTGGAAGGGGTTGAAGAAAAAGTTGCGAAAAAAATATATAACTTTTTTCATGAATAAAAAAAATTATGCTTAAAAAAATACCAAATATTTTAACTATAGGAAGAATTTTAATTGTTCCTTTTTTTGTTTTAGCATTTTACTTGCCAGGTTTTTATGGAGATTTGACAGCGTTAATTTTATTTATAGTTGCATCTTTCACAGATTTTTTAGATGGAATGCTAGCAAGATTTCTTGGGGAAGAGTCTAAACTTGGAGAATTACTTGATCCTATTGCAGATAAAATTATCGTTGCAACTGCTTTAATACTTTTGGTAATGGACGGAACTATAAGAAATTACGAAGTAATAGCTGCAATCATTATCTTAACTCGAGAAATTTTGATATCTGGATTAAGGGAATTTTTAGCTAAGGGAAAAATTAAACTACCAGTATCAAATCTAGCAAAATTAAAGACTGTATTGCAAATGGTTGCTATTGCACTTTTACTTTCTGGTGAAACTGGAAACAAAATTATTAATTTTCAAGATTATAATGCTCAAACTATTGGAATAATTCTTTTATGGCTTTCGGCTGCTTTAACTCTTTTTACGGGATATGAATATATGCGAAAAGGTATTGATCATGCTATCTCAGAAGATAATAAAGATTAAGCTGCTTTTTTCTTTCTAACAAGTTTCTGATAACTTTCGTTAAGACCAATAATTAAATCACAAACTTTAAATTCATTTTCAGCGATACAAGAAACTGGGGTTACCTCTGCTGCAGTTCCGGTTAAAAAACATCCAACAAAATTCTTCAACTCTGAGGGGTTAATTTTTCTTTCATGAACTTTAATATTTTTTGATTTTGCAATTTCAATTACTGTTCTTCTAGTAATTCCATCTAGGAAAGAGTCTGGTAAAGGCGTGTGTAGCTCACCATTCGAATCTTTAAAAAAAATATTTGCACCAGTAGCTTCAGCAATATTACCTTCATGATCTAGCATTAAAGAATCTGTATAACCATTTTTTTCTGCCTCATGTTTTGAAAGAGTACATATCATGTAAAGACCTGAAGCTTTTGTGTCCCATGGTATTGTATTAGGAGCCGGTCTTCTCCAATTAGAAATATTTAATCTAATCCCCTCAACTTTTAATTTTGGATCAAAATAAGACCCCCATTCCCATGTTGCTATTGCAACATGAATTTTTGTTTGTTGAGCTGAGATCGCCATCATTTCACTGCCCCTCCAGGCAACTGGTCTTACGTAACCATTTTCAACTTTTTGGTTTTTAATTATAGTATTTGAGGCAGCGTTTATTTCCGTTTCAGTGTAAGGAATTTCAAAACCCATTCGTCTTGCTGAATGAAAAAACCTTGAGGTATGTTCCTCTAGTTTAAAGATTGAACCATCATAAACTCTTTCTCCCTCAAAAACACAACTAGCGTAGTGTAATCCATGGCTTAAAACATGCACTTTAACATTGGACCAATCAACTAATTCGCCGTTGTACCATATTTTACCGGATCTTTTATCGTAAGGTATCATTTATGAAATATAAAATTATTACTGAAAAATATCTGTGTATATATAATATGTCAATATAACTTACCTGTGATGAAAGAGCTTTTATATTTAAAAGATGAACAATTAAAACATTTAATTGAAAAATTATTTATAAGTTACAGAGAAACTTTTTCAGACTCAAAAAAAATTCTCAATAAATATCATATTGGCTTAGCTCATCAAAAAACTATTCATTTAATATCTATGTATGAGGGAATATCAATCTCAGAGCTTATGAGGAAACTTAAAGTATCTAAACAAAGCCTAAATAGAGTTTTAAAAGATTTGATCAAACTTGAAATGATTTTTTTTAATAAAGACGAGACAGACACAAGAATTAAACACATCTTTCTAAATGAAAAAGGAGAAAAAATTTTTAAAGAGATTTTTGAAATACAAAAAAAAAGAATTTATAACGCATTGCTTAATTCGAGTTCTCAAGAGGTTCTTAATTTTGATGAAGTTTTAAAAAGAATTATTAATGGATAATTTTCTAGCTCATATTTTAGTAGTTGACGATGATGAGGGGATAAGATCTTTAGTTAAAAAATATTTAAATGAAAAAAAATATCTAGTCACCACAGCTGATAACGCAGAAAATGCATCTGAAAAAATAAAGGTCATTAAGTTTGACTTAATAATTTTAGACATCATGATGCCTGGAAAAAGTGGGCTTGATTTTTTAAAAGAACATAAGGAATACATTAATACTCCAATAATATTATTAACTGCTAAAGGTGAGCCAAATGAAAGAATAGAGGGATTAGAAATGGGAGCGGATGATTATTTGCCTAAACCTTTCGAACCTAAGGAACTTGATCTTAGAATTAAAAACATAATTAACAAAACAAAAAAAAATAATTTAAAGAAAATAATAGAATTTGAAAATGTTAAAATAGATTTAAATAAGCAAATAATTTTTCATGGTAATTCAGAATTTAAAATAAATAACACTGAGAAAACAATATTAGAGGAAATGATAAATAACCCAGGAAAAGTTTTTGAAAGAGAAGAAATCGGTAAATTAATTGACTTAGATAAAGAAAGATCAATTGATGTTATAATAACCAGATTGAGGAAAAAAATCGAAATAGATCCAAAAAATCCAAAATTTCTTCAGACAATAAGAGGGGCTGGCTATGTTTTATGGATTGAATAAATTTGTAAAAAATCTATTACCAAAAAGATTATTTTATAGAGCTTTGCTAATAGTTGCTATTCCGGTAATTTTAATTCAATTAATAATTACAGTAGTTTTTTTTGATAGCCTCTGGATAAAAACTAACAAAGGAATGACAAGAGCATTAGTTAGTGAAATACAAACTTTCATAGAAGTTTATAGTAATGATAATTATGAAAAAGATGAAATAAAAAATATTTTTTCATTGTATCAAGATTTGAATATTGAATTTGTTGAGGATGAAAATTTTAACTTCACATATAATGAGAGATGGTTTAGTCCAATAGACAGAACACTGAGAAGAGAATTAAAATCTAAATTTGGACTAGAAATATTTTGGTTTGATACTACAAGCTATAAAGAGTTGGTTGATTTAAGAATTAAATATCAAAATGGTTTCTTTAAATTTATAGTCCCTAAGGATAGACTAACAAGCACTTCTGCAAGATTATTTGGATTATGGATAACTGTTCCTGCATTCATAGTCGTAATTATTTCGCTTATATTTTTAAAAAATCAAACAAGACCAATCACAGCTTTAGCTAAAGCTGCCGAAAAATTTGGAAGAGGGGAAAATGTAGATGAATTTAAGCCCTCTGGTGCAGCTGAGATACGTCAAGCAGGTTATGAATTCGATAGAATGAGAAAAAGAATTATGAGACATCTAAATCAAAGATCTGAAATGCTATCTGGGATTAGTCATGATTTGAGAACACCCTTAACAAGAATGAAATTACAAACCGAGTTTATAAAAGATAAATCTATAGCTAAGAAGTTAACCGAAGATATAAATGAAATGGAAAAAATGCTCAATGAATATTTGCAGTTTACAAGTTCCTCATTTATGGAAAAAGATGAGCTGTTCAATCTAAGCGATTTAATAGATGAGATTATAGGTAAGTATAGTAATGAAAACATTACAAAAGAAATATTACAAGAGGTTTATTTAAATGGTCGAAAAAATCTAATTAAAAGATGTCTTAATAATCTATTAGAAAATTCAATTAAATATGGGAATAAAATAAATATTGAACTTCAAAAAAAGAAAACAAGCATAATAATAAAAGTTGAAGATGATGGTCCAGGAATAGCAGAGAGTGAATATGATAATGTTTTTAAACCTTTCTACAAAATAGACAAAGGAAGAGCAGACTCCAAATCAAGTGTAGGACTTGGTCTGTCAATTGCATCTGACATTGTACGTTCTCACGGTGGTAATATAAAATTGAATAAATCTAATTTGAATGGACTTGAAGTTAAGATTTTTTTACCCGTTTAATCTTTTTTTTTAAAACCTTTTTTTTTTCAAGTTCTTTTTCCAAATTTTCTACTCTTTTAGCAAGGATATCAAATTCATCCTTACTCGTTAACTTCATTTTGAATACGATTTCATCTCTTTTTGATTTTAAAATGTTTACTATCTCATTTTTTAAGTCTCTAGATGAGACTAAACCTTGTTCTAGAAGTTTAGTAAATTTATCAAAAACAAATTTTGAATTTTTCATATATTTATTAAATAAGTTATTATATCTTTAATCTATTATTATAATTAAAAATGTTCATTAATAATTTTGACCCAGTTGCATTTAGTTTATTTTCATTAGAATTTAGATGGTATTCTTTATCATATATATTTGGAATTCTCGCTGGATGGGTTTTGGCAAAAAGAATTTTTATAAAAGATGATAATTTAAAAGAGAAATTTGACGACTACATTACTTATATAATTTTAGGTATTATAATTGGTGGAAGATTAGGTTACGTAATATTTTATAATTTAGATTACTATTTAGAGAACATTTTTGAAATATTTAAAATTTGGAATGGAGGAATGTCATTTCATGGTGGACTATTAGGTGTAATTTTGATGAGCGTATGGTTTGCAAAAAAACATAATAATAATTCTTACATTTATCTTGATATTGTTTCGTTAGTTGCGCCAATAGGAATTTTTTTTGGACGTATTGCAAATTTTATAAATTCAGAGCTTTATGGCAAAGAAACAACTTTACCATGGGGAGTTAAATTTGAAAAAATTGATGAAATATATCGTCATCCATCTCAACTTTATGAGGCTTTTTTTGAGGGACTGTTATTATTTTTTATATTGATATATTTTCAAAAAGCGTCCTCAACTAAAAATCCTGGTTTCTTATCTGGAATATTTTTAATATTTTACTCTGTTTTCAGATTTTTTATAGAATTTTTAAGAATGCCAGATGAACAATTAGGTTATGTTCTATTTAAATTGAGTATGGGGCAAATTTTATGTTTAGTTTTTTTTATATTTGGTTCTTATTTGACTTTAAAAAAATATGACCTTCAAAAATAATTTTGAAATCTCTTTAGATAAATTTATCAATTTTGCTCTATATGATAAAAAAAAAGGATACTATATACAAAAAAACCCTTTCGGGTTAAAGGGCGATTTTATAACTGCACCAAATATTTCTAGAATGTTTTCTGAGATGATAGCTATATGGATTTTGGGTTTTTGGGAAAATTTAGGAACCCCAAAAAAAATTAATTTAGTGGAACTTGGTGCAGGAAACGGTGAAATGATGAAAATATTTCTAGAAACTTTCAAAAAATTTCCAGCGTTTTTAAGTTCATGTAATATTTTAATTCATGAAAAAAGTCTAAAATTAAAGAAAATTCAAAAAAACAAATTAGATAAAGAAAAAGTTGTTTGGATTTCTGATCTGAAACAAATAAAAAAGTTTCCAACTATTTTTATTGCAAACGAGTTTTTTGATGCATTAGCAATAAAACAATTTATTAAAAAAAAAGATCTTTGGTTTGAAAGATATGTAAATTTTAAAAATCAAAAAAAGCCCTTTTTTTGTGAAAGAAAGTTTAATATGAAAAAATTTGAAAAAGAAATTGATTATAATATTTCACAAGACCAAAAATTTATTGAATACTCCTTAGTTGGAGCAGATTATTTAAAAAAAGTTGCAGAAATAGTTAAAAAAAATAATGGTGGTCTTCTAATGATAGATTACGGGTATATGGAAAAGAGGATGAAAAATACTCTTAAATCGATTTCAAATCATAAACATAACAGTGTTTTAAAAAATATCGGTACTTCAGATATTACTCATAATATCAATTTTTTCTTATTTAAGAAAATAATCAATCAATTAGGTGGTTTAAAAGACTTAATAACAACTCAAGGAAGCTTTTTAGTAAAATTAGGAATAAAAAATAGAGCTGAGATAATATCGCAAAATCAGAGCTTTTCAAAAAAAGCAGATATTTATTTTAGATTAAAAAAACTCATAGATGAGAAAGAAATGGGAAATTTATTTAAGGTAATGTTTATCAAAAACAAAGGCAATAAATATAAGTTGGGGTTTAATTGATAGTTTCAAAAAAATTATCTAAATTTAAAGAGATCAGTCATGGTTTTTTTAATAAAAAAGGTGGATGTTCGAGAGGTATTTATAAAAGCTTAAATTGTGGACTAGGCTCTAACGACTACAAAACAAAAATTATTAAAAATTTGAGAATTGTAAAAAAGAAAATCGATAAAAATTCAAAAAATATTTTTTTACTCCATCAAATACATAGTAATAAATTTGTTTTTATCAATAAATATTCTAAGTACTTAAAAAAAAAGAAAGCAGATGCAGTAATCACTGACATTCCAAGATTACCAATTGGAATACTTACAGCTGATTGTGCGCCAATATTAATTTTTGATAAACAAAAAAAGATGGTAGCTGCTATTCATGCTGGATGGAAAGGTGCATATAAAGGAATTATTTCAAAAGTAATAAATTTCATGATTAAAAAGGGCTGTGAAAAAAATAATATAATTGCTGTAATAGGTCCTTGTATTGCTCAAAAAAGCTATAACGTAAAAGAAGATTTTAGAAGAAAATTCCTAAAAAAAGATAAAAGAAATAAAGTTTTTTTTAAAAAAAGAAAAAACTTAATTTATTTTGATTTATCAAAATATGTTAAATTACAACTCAAATTAATGAAAATCACAAATTTAGAGACGATAAATATTGATACTTTTCCCAAAAAAAATAATTTTTTTAGTGCAAGAAGGTCTTTGCATTTAAATCATGATGATTATGGTAGAAATATTTCATTAATTATGATTAATTAGAGTTTTTTAATGAAATTATTAACTGGAAACAGCAATAAAGTCTTAAGTAAAAACATTGCTAAATACCTAAAAACAAAACTTGTAAATTCAAGCATTAAAAAATTTGCTGATGGTGAAATTTATATTGAAATAAATGAAAACATAAGAGGGAATAGTATTTTTATTGTTCAATCTATCTCTTCACCAGCGAATGACAATTTAATGGAATTATTGTTATGCATTGATGCTCTTAAGAGATCATCAGCAAAAAATATAACGGCAGTAATACCATATTTTGGATATGCAAGACAAGATAGAAAAGTTGTTCCAAGAACTTCCATATCTGCAAAACTTGTTTCTAACTTAATTACTAAAGCTGGTGCTGATAGAGTGGTAACTGTTGATTTGCATGCAGGTCAAATTCAAGGTTTCTTTGATATTCCCGTTGATAACTTGTTTTCTACTCCAATATTCGCAAGACATGCTAGAAAAAAAATTAAAAGTAAAAAAATTGTTTGTGTTGCTCCTGATGTGGGAGGAACTGAGAGAGCTAGAGCACTTGGAAAACTTCTAAATGTAGGACTAGCTATCGTTGACAAAAGAAGACCTAAGCCTGGGCAATCACAAGTTATGAATGTCATTGGTGACGTAAAAGGTCAAACCTGTATTATAGTTGATGATATAATTGACTCAGGTGGCACAATTGTAAATGCAGCAAAAGCTTTGAAATCTCGAGGAGCAAAAGATGTTTACGTTTATATTACTCACGGAGTTTTAAGTGGAGATGCAGTAAAAAAAATTAAAAACTCACTGATAAAAAATTTGGTTATAACTGATACAATAGACAATGTTCATAAAACTAAAAATGTTAAGAATATTGAGGTTTTACCCATATCAGGTCTAATGGGTGAAGCAATAAAGAGAATTTCAAATTCAACATCCGTATCAGATTTATTTAAATAAATTCCTTGATTATTTGTTAACATGGGTTAAAAACCTTTTCTTTATGGACTCAATAGAAGCTAACATTAGGAACAATTCAACCAAAGGACAGTTAAACGCTATTAGAAGTAGTGGGAATGTTCCTGCAATTATTTATGGTGGTAAAGAAAAAAATCAAAAAATATCTATTTCAAAAAAATTACTTAAAACTTTTATTGAAAAAGAAAATTTCTTCTCAAGTATAATTGCTCTTAAGGTAGATGGTAGTGATCAAAATGTATTACCAAGAGAAATAAAATATCATATTTTAACTGACGAACCAATTCATGTGGATTTTTTAAGAGTGCTCCCAGGTGTAAAAATAAAAATAGAAATACCTGTAAATTTTATTAATCACGAAAAGTCTCCTGGTCTTAAAAAAGGTGGGGTGCTAAACATTGTGAGAAGAAAAGTAGAATTGAAATGTCCAAGTGAAAAGATACCTGAAAATTTAACATTAGATTTAGACGGTGTTGACATTGGTGAGAGTTTTAAAATTTCTTCAGTCAAATTAGACCCTGAAGTTGTTCCAACAATTCAAGGAAGAGATTTTGTAATAGCAACATTAGCAGCTCCAACAGTTATGAAAGAACCTGAAAAACCTGCTGAAGCAGAGGCTGCTGAGGGTGAAGAAGTTGCAGAGGGTGCAACTGCTGCAGCGGCCGATGGGGATAAAGCTACTCCTGAGAGTGATAAAGGAGATAAAAAAGAGGGTGATGATAAAAAACCTGCTGACAAAAAACCTTCTGAAGAAAAGAAATAATCAACTAAATTGAAAATTAATCAATAAACCATGCTTTTATTTGTAGGATTGGGTAATCCAACACCAGACAGCGAAAATAATCGACATAATGTTGGTTTTAAAATTATTGACGCAATAAACAAAAAATTTAGTTTATCAAAACAAAAACCAAAATTTAAAGGCCTATTAACCACTGGCAATATAGGGAATCAAAAAGTTTATGCCATCAAACCTTTGACCTTTATGAATAATTCAGGAATTTGTATTAGAGAGCTTATTGAATATTTTAAAATTGATGCTCAAGATGTAATAGTTTTTCATGATGATCTAGATGTGGAATTTGGAAAAATTAAAGCTAAATTTGGAGGATCAAGCGCAGGACACAATGGAATTGCCTCGATTGATAAGTTTATCGGCAAAGATTATTCTAGAGTTAGAATAGGTATTGGTAAACCCAAAGGAAACATCGAAGTTGCAGATTATGTTTTACAAAATTTTGACGAGGATGAGTCATTAGGTATTGAAAAAATATCAAACCATATAAATGACTCAATTTCTTTTCTTGTTGAAAAAAAATTAGATCTTTTTTCTAGTACAGTAAATAATAAATAATGAGTTTTAAGTGTGGGATAGTTGGTTTGCCAAATGTAGGTAAATCCACACTCTTCAATGCATTAACCAATTCAAATAAAGCTCAAGCAGCTAACTTTCCATTCTGTACAATTGATCCAAATATTGGTGTAGTCAATGTACCTGATTATCGATTAGAAAATTTAGCCGAAATTTCTAAATCAAAAAAGATTATACCTACTACTATTTCTTTTGTTGACATAGCTGGTCTCGTAAAGGGTGCATCTAAAGGTGAAGGTTTGGGAAATAAATTTTTATCTCATATCAGAGAAGTAGACGCTGTAATACATATGATTAGATGTTTTGACTCTAGTGATATTCAAAATGTAAACCCTACCGTTGACCCTGTTAGAGATCTTGAAATAATTGAGACAGAAATGAAGCTTGCAGATTTAGAGTCTATTCAAAAAAGACTTGAGAAAAATAACAAAAAAAATATTGAAGAGGATCAAATTAAAATTCTTCAAAGTTCTTTAGACTTAATTAATAATGATCAAGATTTAGCAAGTTTAAAATCAGAATTTACCAAAAAACAACTAAATTTAAGTGGTTTATTGTCTTTAAAGCCCAAAATATTTGTTTGTAATGTTGATGAGAAAAGTGTCCAAAATGGAAACGGCTACACTAAATCATTCTTAGAAAAATTTGGATCAGAAAACACTTTAATTGTATCGGCTGATATTGAAAATCAAATCAATGAGTTAGATAGTGAAGAAAGAAAAAACTACATGGAAATGATTGGCTTGAAGGACACTGGCTTAGATATGTTGATACAAAAAGGTTATAAGATTTTAGAATTAGATACATTTTTTACATCGGGTCCTGAGGAAACAAGAGCCTGGACTATTCAAAAAAATTGTTTAGCTCCAAAAGCTGCGGGTGAGATACATACAGATTTTGAAAAAGGATTTATTAGAGCTGAGACTATTTCTTATGATGATTTTGTTGAAAATGATGGATGGGTAAATTCTAAAACAAACGGGAAAATGAGATTAGAGGGTAAAGACTATATTGTTAAAGACGGTGACGTTTTAAACTTTCGTTTCAATACGTGACCAGATTCTTTTCATACTAAAATAAACTAAAACTGTTAATATAATTAAATAAATTATTGCTTTAAAACCCATTTTATGACGTGTTTCTAAATGAGGTTCTGCAGTCCACATTAAAAAAGTTGTAACATCTTTTGCCATTTGTTCTACAGAAGCATTAGTGCCATCTGAATATTCCACTAAGCCATCAGAAAGTTGATTGGACATTTTAATCTTATTTCCATACATGTATTTATTATAATAAACACCATCATCTAAAGTCACTCCAGCTGGTGGATCTTCATATCCTTGAAGGAGTGAATAGATATAATCAACTCCGCCACCTCTCGCTTTTACTAAAACAGTCATATCGGGAGGATAAGCTCCACCGTTTGCAGCTTGAGCAGCTTTTTCATTTTCGTAAGGCATCACAAATTTATCAGATAACCTTCCTGGTCTCATAAACATTTCACCATCTGCATTTGGTCCATCTTTTACCTCAAAAGATGCTGCAATGGCTTTTGCTTGCTCCACTGAAAATTCAGGCCCACCCTCTTCCATTAAATTTCTGTAGCTTAGATATTTCATAGAATGGCATGAGGAACAAACTTCTTGATAAACTTGATATCCTCTTTGAAGTGCAGCTCTGTCAAACTTTCCGAAGAGACCCTTAAAACTCCAATCAGTTTTTAAATATTCAACTTTCTCAGCTGCATTAGAGTTAAATTGAAATCCAAAAAATAATGCTATTAAAAACGATATTCTAAAAAAATTTTTCACTGATCTTTAAAACTATCCTTTTTTTTCGCAGCAGCAAGATTAGGTGATCCACCCAAAATTGGTTCTGTAATACTCAAAGGAACAGGTGTGGTCCTCTCTGTGAATCCTAAAACTGGCAGTACAACTAAAAAATGAAGGAAGTAATATGCTGTTGCAATCCTAGCAATTAATAAGTAAAGGCCCTCAGCTGGCATAGCTCCGACATATCCTAAAATTAAAACATCAGCCACTAAGATCCAATAGAACTGCTTATATAAAGGTCTAAAGACTGCGGATCTAATTTTTGAGGTATCTAACCAAGGAAGCGCAGCTAATATTAGAATAGCAGACAACATCGCTATAACACCTAGAAGTTTATCAGGAACTGATCTCAGTATTGCATAAAAAGGTAACAGATACCATTCAGGAACAATATGAGCTGGTGTTACAAGAGGATTTGCTTCAATATAATTATCAGCATGACCTAAAATGTTTGGTGTATAGAAAACAAAAAAAGCGAAAACAATCATGAACATCAACAACGCAAAACCATCCTTGATAACTATGTAAGGATGAAATGGAACTGTGTCTTTTGAAGGTTTTTTTATATCAATTCCAATTGGATTATTATTTCCAGGAACATGAAGAGCCCAAATATGTAAAACAACTAAACCTAAAATCAAAAAAGGAATTAAGTAGTGTAGAGTGAAAAATCTTGTAAGTGTTGGGTTATCAACCGAATATCCTCCCCATAACCATGTTACTATTCCCTCGCCTACCAAAGGAATTGCACTAAATAAATTTGTAATAACTGTAGCTCCCCAAAAACTCATTTGTCCCCATGGTAAAACATAGCCTAGGAAAGCGGCTGCCATCATAAGCAGATAAATAATTATTCCAATAATCCATATAACTTCTCTAGGTGATTTGTAAGAGCCATAAAATAAAGATCTAAATATATGAATGTATACTGCTAAGAAAAACATTGAAGCTCCATTTGCATGTATATATCTTATTAACCACCCGTAATTCACATCTCTCATTATGTGTTCGACACTCTGGAACGCCATATCAGCATGTGCGATATAGTGCATTGCTAAAACTAATCCAGTTACAATTTGAGTAATCAAACAAAAAGTAAGAATTCCACCAAAAGTCCACCAATAATTTAAATTTTTTGGTGTTGGATAATCTGTTAAATGATTTGCTAAAGTTAAAAGAGGTAATCTGTCGTTAAACCATTTTCCAACTTTTGATTTTGGTGTGTATTCGTGTTCACTCATAAAAAATTATCCGATCTTAATTGTGTTAGCATCAACAAATTTGTATTCTGGAATTTCCATATTTGTTGGAGCTGGGCCTTTTCTAATTCTTCCAGAAGTATCGTAATGAGAACCATGACATGGGCAGAACCATCCATTGTAATCACCTTTTTGATCCAAAGGCACACAACCTAAGTGCGTGCATACTCCAAGCATAACAAGCCACTCTGGATTTTCTGCACGATCTTCATCTTTTTCAGGATGCTTTAAATCTTCCAACTTAACTGATCTAGCTTCAGCTATTTCCTCCGAAGTTCTTCTTCTAATAAAAACTGGCTTTCCTCTCCATAACACAGTTATGGTTTTTCCTGGATTGACTGCGCTCACGTCAACCTCAGTGCTTGCTAACGCTTTTACTGAAGCATCTGGGTTCATTTGATCAATCATAGGCCAAATCACTGCACCTGCACCAACGGCTCCGACTGCGTAAGTAGCTGTAAATAAAAAATCTCTTCTTTTAGTTTTCTTTTCCACTGTTTATAGGTTCTTTAATTCTATATGTTGATTTAGGTAGTTAATATATGATTACATATAATAAAAAAGTATTATTTTTCTACTGATAGAATGACACATAATCTAATTAATGATGGGCCAAAAATTGCACTATTTGAACCTGATATTCCTCAAAATACTGCTGCGATCATAAGAACTTGCGCCTGTTTGGGGGCGAAATTAGAAATAATAGAGCCTTGTGGATTTTTATTAAACGATAAGAGATTTAAAAGAGTTGTGATGGATTATATGGATGAAAAAGAGATTAGATATTATAAAAATTCCGATCAATTTTTTGATGAAAAACAGAATCAAAGAATTATACTTATGACTACAAAAGCCTCTAGCCCATATACAGAATTTAAGTTTAAAATAAATGATACTATTTTATTTGGAAGAGAAAGCGCAGGAGTGCCTGAATTTGTGCATAAAATGATTAATAATAGGTTGAAAATTCCGATGAGAAATAATAAGCGTTCTTTAAATATTTCCTCTTCTGTTGCTATAATATTGGCCGAGTGTTTAAAACAAAATAAATTAATTTAAATGGATCTAGAAATAAAACAAAAATTGACAAGTAATTGGTTTAAATCTTTGCAGGAAATGTTTTGCAAAAATATTAGTAACTTTGAAAAGAATAAAATCAGTTTTAAATCGACTACATGGAAAAGAAATTTAAGAAAAGATGAAGGTGGCGGTGAATATAGAATTTTAATAAACGGAAAAGTTTTTGATAAAGTGGGTGTTAATTTTTCGAAAGTTTATGGAAAATTTCCAAAAAAATTTCAACAAAATATACCTGGCGCTCAAAAAGATCCTAGATTCTGGGCATCAGGGATATCTGTTGTAATGCATATGAAAAATCCTTTAATTCCTGCGATGCATTTTAACACTAGATATATTTGTACGACTTTTGATTGGTTCGGTGGAGGTATTGATGTTACTCCATCAAAAAAAGATAATAAAGAAAAAGAACAGTTTCACAAAACTCTTAGAGATATGTGCAATCGACATGACAAAAATTATTACAAAAAATATAAAAAATGGTGTGATGAATATTTTTATCTACCTCATAGAAAAGAGCCCCGTGGAATAGGTGGTATTTTTTTTGATTACAAAAAAAACAATTTTGAAAAAAATTTCAAATTTGTCAGAGACGTTGGTATTACCTTTGAGACTATTTTTCAAAAAATTATAAGTAAAAAGATTAAAAAAAAATGGACTTCTAAAGATAAAGAAAATCAATATATTAAAAGAGGAAGATACGCAGAATTTAATTTGCTGTATGACAGGGGCACAAAATTTGGATTACAAACAGGTGGTAATGTTGAGGGAATATTAATGTCATTACCTCCCCATGCAAAATGGAAATAAATGGATAAAGAACCAATTACTTTAAATGGATTAAACAAATTAAAAGAAGAATTAATTTTTTTAAAAGAAAAAAAGAGACCAGAAATAGTTGCCGCAATTGCGGAGGCAAGATCACACGGAGATTTAAAAGAAAACGCCGAGTATCATGCAGCAAAAGAAGAGCAGTCTCACAACGAAGGCAGGATAACAGAAATAAATGACATTATATCAAGAGCAAACGTCATTGATGTTACCAAAATGAACAATGATGGCAAAGTAATTTTTGGTGCTACAGTATTTTTGGAAAATTTAGATACTGGAGAAAAAATAGATTATAAAATAGTTGGAAAAGATGAAGCAGACTTAAAAAAAAAACTGTTATATTTTCAATCACCAATAGGTAAAGGTCTTATTGGTAAGAATAAAAATGATCTTGTGGAAATTAATACTCCAGCTGGAGTAAAAAACTTTGAAATTAAAAACGTCAAATATCTTTAACCTTTAATAATACTATCAATTTGTTTGTCAGAAATCTCAAAATTATTCCTTATCCACTCCTCCTCGATTAATTTCAACATACTTCCCAACTGTCTTCCCTCTGGTATTTTGTATCTAGTCATTAATAAATCAGCTCTAACAGGCAAACTTGGCGTAATCTTATTTTTATATAATTCAAGTAGACCAAATAATTTCTTATCTAATTTCTTTGTTTTTATTATCTTAAAATTTAAAATATCTAATACTGCTTGCTTTCCACCATAATATAAAACTTTATTTAAGTTCACTTCATTTAAAGTTTTTGACCCATTCTTTTCGTAATAAAAATTGCTTATAGCGTAAGCTCTTTTTTGATCTTTTTTTGAAATATTATATTTGTACAAGAAATATTCTAAATTATCCGTCTCATCTATTATCATTAAAAATAAAATAAATATAAAATCTAAGTTATCAAATAGTCCTTTCTTAACTTTGATTGCATTAATAGTATTTTTGATATTTTTTAGCTCTGGAAAAATGAGTAATATTAAGTCCATACTAAATTTGTCTTTTGATAATTTTTCTAATTGATTCGATTTAAGCAATTTTTTTAGTTCATCAAATAGTCTCTCTTTAGATATAATGGAAATACCACTTATGTTGATTTTTATTACTTTAATTATTTCTTCTTTGTGAGGCTGTTTTGAATAATTTAAAAAAAATCTTAAATATCTTAATATTCTCAAATAATCTTCTTTAATTCTTTTTTCAGCGTTGCCAATAAAGTTAACCTGCCCTATTTCAATATCTTTTTTTCCATTATAGGGGTCGAATAAATTTCCATCTAAATCTGCATAAATACAGTTAATCGTGAAATCCCTTCTCGCAGCATCTTTTTTCCAATCTTTTGAAAATTTAACTTTAGCATGTCTACCGTCTGTTAAAATATCTTCTCTTAGAGATGTTATCTCATACTTATGATCATCTATGATTGCTGTAATTGTTCCATGGTCGATACCTGATTCATAAAATTTTATGTTATTTTTTTTTAGTATTTCAGAGACTTCTAACGGATTTAAATTTGTTGCTAAATCTATGTCATCAACTTTTTCATTATTCAATATTTTTCTTAAACAACCTCCCACATATCGAATCTCACTTTCAGATGAGTGAGAATTAATAGCCTCAAAAATTTTTTTCACAGGTGTTGTTGATGAAAGTTTTTTAATATTATTCTTAAATGAGTGAAGGTTTTTGGATCTTGAGAAAATTTTATTTAAAAAGTTTTTCATATTTGGCTGGGGCGCTAGGATTCGAACCTAGGATGCAGGTACCAAAAACCCGTGCCTTACCGCTTGGCTACGCCCCAATCTAATTTCGTATAACACAAAAAAAAGAATTTATATAGTTTTTGCAACTTTACACCAGCAATTTTTATATTTTCTACTAAATTTTTTTTTAGCATCATCGCATAATTTTTTAGATTTAAAATATGCGACAATTGCAGAACCTGATCCTGTCATTCTTACAAAACTCTTATTTGAGGATTTTTCTAGAAAATTTTTGATATTTTTTAATTTGGGAAACTTAGATAGAGAAATCACCTCAAGAGAATTATTGAGTTTTTTCAAATTGTCAAAACTAAACATTTTCTTAGAGAGTTTATTGAATCTGGGTTTTGTAAATTTTTTAACACCTGAATAAATTTCTTTTGTTGAACATCCAAAACTAGGTTTAACAACAAGCACATAAAATTTTTTACAGTTTTTAAACTCTTTGACCTGATTATTGGATTTAAGAACTGTAAAAGTAGAATTGAGACCGAGGGCCACATCTGAACCTATTGATTTACAAATTGAACTTAATTGTCCTTTGCTTGGATTTATAAATTTTTTCTTAATCAAATATTTTAATATACTTGCTGCATTCATTGATCCACCTCCTAATCCAGATTTTGATGGAATATATTTGTTAACTTTTATACCAAACTTATGACCCGTAATTAATTTTTTTCTCTCTAGAACATTTAACAACTTTGAAATTGTATTTTTTTTATGGATATTTTTTGAATATTTTCCATTAAATGAAATTAAATGTTTTTTAGATTGAATTTCTTTAATTAGAATAACATCGTATAGTGAGACAAAACCAACGATACTCTCAATTCTGTGTAATCTTAAGTTTTTTCCAGTAACATTTAGAGCTAAATTAATTTTAGCATATGACTTTATCCTTGAATAGCTCATCTCAGAGTCCTTTAATCATTTTTGAATTTATTTTTTGTAATAATTCTTCATCTACATCCTCCATTTTAAATACACTTTTCCAAAAATACCTTGCTTGAATTTTTCTACCCAACTTCCAAAGAATATCTCCATAGTGATCATTTACTATCGCATCATCTGGCATTAATTCGACAGCTCTTTTTAAATACGTCTCTGCTTTTACATAGTCTTCTGTTAAATAATAAGCCCAACCAATTGAGTCAATGATATAGGGATCATTTTCTTTTAGAGAATATGCTTTCTCCAACATTTCAATCGCCTCTTTAATTTTATAATCTCTTTCTAACCAAGAGTATGCTAAGTAATTAAGAACATATGCATCATCTGGATCAATTTTTAAGGATAAAAGCATGTCTCTATCTGCTTCTTCGTAATTCCCTATTCTTTCATTACTCGCTCCTCTTCTATAAAATAAATCTGATTTAATCTCTAGATCATCGCCAACTATTCCTAAAAGTATGGTGTAATATTTTATAGCTTGCTTATATTCTTTTGCATTTCTATAAAAATTAGCGATATCAAATAAATTTTTTTCATTTGGTTTTTTAATTTTTTCAAAATTAGACTTAATAAATTTCAATGAATCTTTTTGGCTAATTTTTTTTGAGATAATTTGAGCCTCTTTTTTTAATCTATACCAATAATAAAAGTCATCTTCTTTTTTAAATTCTCGTAAAATTTCTTTAACACGATTAAATTCTTTATTTGAATATTGGTTTTCAGCAAGCAATGATAAATTATAATAAAATTTTGGATTTAAGTAATAGGATAGATATAAATAAAAATTAGATTTTATAAAATCGTCCTGTGCAGAATATAAATTAGATATTAAAAACAAAAATTCACTTATTAAATGATTATGATTTTTACATGAAAAAATAGAATTTATTTTTTTTTCATTACCATTTTCAATCCAACTTTTACCTTGAGACAAAAGTAACGATGTATTAATAAATTTGATATCCTCAGTTATTTTTTTTGCTTCCTCTATTTGGTTATTTTCAATTAGATATGCTAAATAAAAAAAAGTGTACCTATTTAAATCTGCATCGTCATTATTTACAAGCTTAGTAAAAAAAGTTTTTACTTTTGTATCCTCTAAATAACACCTTTGAAAGGTTGTAGAAATTATTGATAGATTTCCATAATTTTTTACATCATTAGGCAATCTTTTTTCATTAAATACAATAACGTAGTCTTTCAAATTATCTAAAATTGCTGAGTTGAATCGGTCGAGCTTAATATATTTTTTAGTTTCAGATATATAGTCTAAAGCTTTCAAAAAATCGTCTCTCTTTAGACTATCTATTGTTAATAATAAATATTTTTCAAAAAATTCAGATTTATTTTTATTTTGTTTAATAACATTTATGGCTTGATTTACTTTATTTTCTAAAACTAGAGAGTAAATATATCTCTTTAAATAAGGCTTATGTCTATCTAATAAAATCTTAGAAGTATTAAAGAAATTTAATGCCTTTGAATTATTTTGATTTTCAAATGCTACAATCCCAGAAAAATATTTCGATAAGTTTCTGGAATCAAAATCATCAAAACTAGCACTTTTAGAATACGAGGGATTTTGATAAAGTAATAGTAATATGAATAAAAATTTTAAATTTTTAATAAGCATAATTACATTTTATGACTAAAAAGATGTTAAATCAAAATGCCAAATATAATCAAAGATTTTTGGATAAAGTAGAGCCAAAATTTGAATTTAGTAATAAACCAATAAATAGACTTAAAATTGTAAAAGAAAATAGCTTTCAAAATAAAACAGGTAAAGAAGAGAGAATATTAAGACTAAAGAAAAAAATTAATTCAATTGAAGATTGTAATTTAAGAAATAATTCTAAAAATCTAGTTATGGGAGATGGTGACATAAATAGTCCTATAATGTTAATTGGGGAAGCTCCTGATGAAAAAGAGGACTTGGAAGCTAAAACATTTTGTGGAGATGTTGGCGTACTTTTAAATAAGATGCTTTTAGCAATTAACATCGAAAGAAAGAAAGTTTACTCTACTTACTCTATAAATTTTAGACCTCCCAATGATAGAAAGCCCACCTCACAAGAAATAAAAAGATATTCAATTTTTCTCAAAGAACATATTTCAATTATTGATCCAAAAATTTTAATATTAATGGGCACTACTGCAATGGAGGCTGTAACCGGTCTTAGCAATCAAATTACAAATGAAAGAGGAAATTGGAAAGAAATCATAATTGGAAACAAAACAGTTCCTGTAATTATCACTTTTAATCCATCATATTTAATTAGGTATCCAGATAAAAAAAAATTCTCATGGGAAGACCTAAAAAAAATAAGAAAGAAAGTAGAAGATTTAAATATTACAATTTAATGAAAATAATTGCTGGAGTTGATGAGGTCGGTCGAGGAAGTTTGGTTGGACCAGTCTATGCGGCTGCAGTCATTTTAAAAAAATCTATAAATACAAAATTACTGAAAGACTCAAAAAGTATATCGAGCTCTAAACGCAAAGTCTTATTTAGCCATATTAAAAAAAACTCAATTTGGGCAATTGGAAAGGCATCATTGAAAGAAATTGAACAATTAAATATTTTAAATGCCAGTTTATTGGCAATGAAAAGAGCAATCAAAAAACTTAAGAAAAAACCTTCACACGTATTAATTGATGGAAATAAATTGCCTGAGTTAAAAAATTATAAACTTAAATCTATTATTAAAGGTGACCAAAAAATTCCATCGATTTCTGCGGCATCAATTATTGCTAAAGTTACACGTGATAAAATGATCTCAAATTTAAGTAAAAAGTTTAAAGGCTATAATTGGCAAAAAAATTTTGGATATGGCACTAGTCAACATTTAAAAGCCATAAAAGTTTTAGGGATTACGAAGCATCACAGAAAAACCTTTTCTCCAATAAATAAATTAAAATAGTTTTCACGTAAAAACACAATATGTAGTTGTCACCATACAAAGTCATACAAAACTAATCTAAATAATTCAATCGTAGGTTGACCCAAGAATCTTTTTGGAGTCTAATTTGCTTTTATAAAATGAATTTGAACTTAAAAAATAAATTAATTAATGGAGATAGCCTTCAGGAACTCAAAAAAATTCCTGATGAGACTTTTGATTTAATCTTTGCCGACCCTCCTTACAACCTACAACTAAAAAGTGAATTAACAAGACCTGATAGATCTAAAGTAAGTGCAGTAAATGATAAATGGGATCAGTTTGAAAATTTTAAAAAGTATGATGACTTTACCTATTCATGGTTAAGTGAGTGTAAAAGAATTTTAAAAAAAGATGGAGCAATCTGGGTAATTGGCAGTTATCACAATATTTTTAGAGTTGGGACAGCAATTCAAAATTTAGGTTTTTGGATTTTAAATGACGTAATTTGGAACAAAAAAAACCCCATGCCAAATTTTAGAGGAACGCGCTTTACCAACGCTCATGAAACTTTAATTTGGGCATCTAAGTCTGAAAAATCAAAATACACTTTTAATTATCAATCCTTAAAATGTTTAAATGATGATCTTCAAATGAGATCTAACTGGGAATTACCGATTTGTAATGGTTCTGAAAGACTAAAAAAGAATGGTAAAAAAGTACATTCTACTCAAAAACCTGAGGCTCTTCTTCATAGAATTTTATTAGCAACATCTAATAAAAATGATTTAGTTTTAGATCCTTTTTTAGGATCAGGAACAACAGCAACAGTTGCAAAAAAATTAGGTAGAAATTATTATGGAATTGAAAAAGAAAAAACCTATTTTAAAGCTGCTAAACAAAGATTAAAGAATGCAAAACCTATAGAAGATCATTATTTAGATACTTTGCAAAATAGTAGATCTAAGCCGAGAATACCTTTTGGATCATTGGTTGAATTAGGAATAATTAAACCAGGCACCACTATTTTTGATAATAAAAAGAAAATCAGTGCAAAAATTATGGCTGATGGCAGTATCAAACATGCTCAAACTGAAGGCTCAATCCATAAAGTAGCAGCTACAATTTTAGGTGCTGAGAGCTGTAATGGATGGACCTATTGGCATTATAACTTAAATGGAAACACAGTTCCTATCGATCATTTGAGACAAAGGTTGATTTCTAATAGTTAGTTTTTATATATTTTCCCAAGGTAGCCCTCTAAAAACTTTTTGTTTTTTACTAATCTTTTCAAAAAAATATTTCTTAAAAATGTAGTTAAAGGATTAGATAAATGAAAAGCAAATTGATTAAATTTTGAGCGGTTATTTACCATCTTTATTTTATCAACTCTATTTTTAAAAAAATTATCCTTAGTATTATTCTCTATATTCTCAAATAATTCATATGCACCTTCTATCGATTGTGATGCACCTTGAGCAAATGATGGTGGAAAAGCAAAAAAAGCATCTCCTATTAAATGAATATTATTGTTTTTAGCTTTGAAAAAATCATGGCTGATAAATACTGGGTATATCTTTAGATCCTTAATATTTTCGAAAAATTTCTTATTTATGTCCGGAACTTTTTCTAAAATATTTTTAAAAAAAATATTGTCATTAAACAACGAGTAATCTTTTTGCTCAACCTCTGAAAGTTTATATTTTATTACAGCTATAAAGTTTAAATCTCCATCAGGAGATACAGGATAAATAACATAATGAAAATTTGAACCTAAAAACAATGAGATGTTTTTTTTATCAGCTATATTTGAAGAGCTTGGTATTATTCCTCTAATAGCTAAAGTATCATTAAATTTAGGTTTAATTTGATTTTTTGATAACAGGTTTTTACTCTTTGAAAAAACTCCATCTGAAATAATTAAATAATCAAATTCATAGGTTTCATTATTTTCAAAAGCGATTTTAACAATTTCATTTTGTTGTTCTATGTTTGAAATAGTGTGGTTAAATTTTATTTCTTTTTCTAAATCCTTTTTTAAAAAATCAATAAGTGATGATCTTTTAAGAGTAGTATATTTACAATTTTCAGTATTAAAATCTGATATATTTAACTCACATATCTTATTAGAATTTTTAACTGAGTAAAAATTGATTTTGTTTGGATTAAATTTCTCATTATTTTCTAATGTATCAAACTGAATTTTATTTAAAAGTTTGATACTGTTGACGGATAATTGAATTCCGTAACCTTCTTTCAAATCGATTAAGCCATTTCTTTCAAAAATAGTGACTTGATACTTTTTATTTCTCTTAAATAAATTCGCAATGAATAGCCCTGAAATACCAGCACCAATTACAGCTACTTTTTTCATTATTTTTTTTCTAAATATTTAACAACTTTCTTAGTGAATGTTGGAAGCATATAATTATCTAATTTTCTTTTATCAAACCAATAAGATGAGGAAAATCCTTTCGCATTTTTGAGATATTGAATTTTTATGTTCATATTCATATTCGACATTTTAAAATTAAGATTTTCATTAAAATTTTTTGGGTTAGAAAGCTCTTCCATCGGAAAAATTGCTAAATTTTTTAGAAAGTTAAATCTTGTATTTTTCACTAACAAGTATTTTTGATTTTTTTTATAAACTTTAAGAATAAAATATTTTTCTTTATTCTTTTTTGTAATTTTAGCTAAATCAAAATCTTTCTTCTTATAAGATTTGCAATTTTTTGAGATAGGACACCCACTACATTCAGGATTTTTTGGTTTGCATATCATTGCTCCTAATTCCATTAAAGCTTGAGCATAATCGCTTGCTCTTGATGAAATTCCAAAAATAGATTTTTTTTCTATTAGATTGTCTTTTTGTATTTCCTTATCTTTTCTTAAAAAAAGATATCTTTTTAAAACCCTTTCAATGTTTCCATCTAAAGGAATATAGGATTTATCAAAGGCTATAGCTAAAATTGCGTTAGCAGTGTAATTGCCGATACCAGGTAAAGATATTAAATCCTCATAATTATTTGGAATTTCTCCATGATATTTACTAATTATAATTTTAGCAGTTTTTTTTAGATTTCTTACTCTTGAATAATATCCAAGACCCTCCCAAAGCTTTATCAATTCTCTATCTGGGATTTTTGAAAGTTTTTTAAGATTTGGAATTTTATTTATAAATCTATTAAAATAAGGAATTACAGTCACAACTTGTGTCTGCTGCAACATGAATTCACTTACCAATGTATAATAATGTTTTTTTGATTGTGAAACATTTTTTCGCCACGGTAATTTTCTCTTATTTAAATCATACCAATTAAGAATTTTTTTTGTTATTATTTGATCTTTCATATGCAATTCAAAAAATATACTAAGCAGAGAAATAGCATTCAAGGCTTAAGATCCTTTAAAGACACTTTGCCAAAAAATATCAAAAAAGTCATCAATAAGAAAGGGTACGTGTACTCTGAAACTATCAATAATTGGAAATATATTGTTGGGGAAAATTTATTTAAAGTTTGCTACCCCAAGTCTTTTAAAAATTCTAATAAATTAGGTGTTAGCACTTTGTTAATCAATGTTAAAAGGGGGCATGAAGTTGAACTGGAATATTCAAGAAAAGATATATTAGAAAAATTAAATAATTTATTTGGTTATTCTGTTGTTGAAAAAATTAAACTAACAAGTTTTGATGATGAAAAAATTAACCCCTCTACAAATGATAAAAGCTCCTATAATGTGACAAATCATGATTATCAAAAAAAGATAAATAGTGTTAAAAATGAAAAAATAAAAAAATCTTTAATAAAGTTATCAAAAGTGTTTAAAACAAAATGAAAAAAATATTTTTAATATTAATCTTATTTATTGGGTCGATAAGTATTTTAAATGCTGAAGGAAATAGAATCATAGCAGGAAATAAGGATGCGAAGATTACAATAATCGCTTATGAGTCTTTAACATGTAGTCATTGCGCAGATTTTCACAAAAACGTATATCCTCAGCTCAAGAAAGATTATATCGATACTGGTTTAGTAAAAATTGAATTTAGGCACTTTCCTCTAGATGTGGCCGCTTTTAATGCATCAAAAATTTCTCAATGTAAAAGTAATGAAAGTTTGAAAATTTTAAATAGCCTTTATTCAAATCAACAAGCATGGGTCAGAGGGAAAAATGTGGAGGAAATTAATGATAATTTAAAAACATTCATTAAAAATCAAGGCTTCGATTTAGATTTTGAAAAATGTATAAATGATAAAAAAATAGAGGATTATGTGTTAAACGATCGAATCGAAGGTACCAAAAAATTTAAGGTTAATGCTACTCCTACGATTATTATTAATAACAAAAAGTTTGAGAAAACCCTTAATTATAAAAATTTAAAAAAATCGCTGGAAAAACTGATATAAACTCCTAATGGAGTTTAAAAAAATCCAATTGAACGGATTTAAATCTTTCGCTGATAAAACTAATTTCTTAATTGAAAATGGTCTAACTGGAATAGTTGGTCCTAATGGATGTGGAAAATCAAATATTGTCGAGTCCTTAAGATGGGTCATGGGAGAAACATCAGCAAAAAGTATGCGAGGATCAGGAATGGAGGATGTAATATTTTCTGGAACATCTAACAAAGCATCCAAGAATATTGCAGAGGTATCTGTGACTATAACTAATGAAAAAAATGAAGGGCCAATTCAATATAGAGAATTGGATGAAGTAAACGTAAGAAGAAAAATAGAAAAAGATAAAGGCTCAAAATTTTATATAAATGATAAAGAAGTTAGAGCCCGTGATGCTCAAATGTTTTTTGCAGATCTATCAACTGGAGCACATTCTCCATCGATGATAAGCCAAGGTCGTATAGGTGCAATCGTTACAGCTAAACCAGCCGATAGAAGGGCAATCTTAGAAGAAGCTGCAGGAATTTCAGGATTACATGTAAGAAGGCATGAAGCTGAATTACGACTAAACGCAGCAGAAAATAATCTTAAAAGAGCAGATGAATTGAGGCGCCAACAAGAAAGGCAACTTGTTAATCTTCAAAAACAAGCTGAAGAGGCAGCTAGATATAAAAATATGTCTGAAGAGATAAAAAAGATAGAGGCAGGCTTATATTATTTAAAATTATTAGAAATAGATAAAGAAATAAAAATAGAAAATGAGATTAATGTTGAAGCAGAGACTGAAGTAACAGACTTTAATAATAAGATCGCAGATCTTGAAAATTTAATAAAGACTGAAACTGAAAAAGTCACACCATTAAGGGAAAAGAATATTGAAAACTTATCTAAAATACAGAGACTTAATCTTGAACTACAAAGTCTGGACGAAGAAAACACAAGGATACAAGATGAAATTGAAAATATAAAAAAAACACTTCAAACATTTGAGGAAGATATCGGTAGAGAAAAAGGAATAGTAATCGATGCGAACTCAAATGAAAAAAGATTAAAAGAGGAAAAAAATGAGTTAATAGAAATTGACTCCAAATATTATGACACTGAAAAACAGTCTGATAATGATTTGAACACCTCTAAAGATAAATTACAAAGTGAAATTGAAAAAGTAAAAGAACTTATTAATTCACAAAAGAATCAAGAAGCTATTTCAGCACTTGATAATTGTAAGCTATTAATCGAAGCATATGCTGGGAGTTATAGTAAAAATGAAAATATAAAAAAAGAGTCTGTAAAGAGAAACGAAAGAATTAAAGTAATTGATACAGAGATAGAAAGTTGGAAAAACCTATTATCTAATTCTGAAAAAATGGTTTCTCAGCTTACCGAAAGAAGAAGTAAATTGAATGATCAATTAAGTAAATTAGACAATCAACCAAAATTACAGGCAGAAAAAAAAGGTCAAATAACCGAAGGGTTAAGAATTTCTGAAGAAGAAAAAAAAGAAAATGAAGAAATTATTAATTCAACGGATGAAAAAATAGAAAATTTAAGATTACAATTGAATGAAATTCAAGAGCAATCAATTCAGATTAGAGAGAGAAAAGCAAGTTCGGGTGCAACAGTTGAGGGACTAAAAAAGAGAAAAAATGATTTAATTGACAGAATAAATTCCGAATTAAATTTATCTGAGGAAAATATTTTAGAAAATTCAAATCTTTTTGGAGTTGAGGAACTGCCCGATGCTGTAAATCAAGAGGACTTGCTAGACAAAAAAAAACAAGAAAGAGAAAAACTAGGTTCGGTGAACTTAAAAGCAGATGAAGAAACAAATAAGTATGAAACTGAAATAAAAAAAATGGAGAGCGATCGGGTCGATTTAGTTACAGCAATAGTAAAATTAAAAGAAAGTATCAATGAGCTTAATCAAAAAGGAAGAGAAAGATTAATTGAGGCTTTTGATAAAGTTGATAGAAAATTTAATGAGGTTTACACAAAACTATTTAATGGTGGAAGCGCCAAACTTGAATTAGTAGATGCTGATGATCCACTAGAGGCAGGACTAGAGATGTTGGTGAGTCCTCCTGGTAAGCGTCTCCAATCAATAACTTTATTATCGGGTGGAGAACAAGCGCTTACTGCGCTTTCATTAATTTTTGCCGTTTTCTTAACTAATCCATCTCCAATTTGTGTATTAGATGAAGTAGATGCACCTCTTGATGATGCGAATGTCACAAGATTTTGTAATTTGCTTGACGAACTTACAAAAATTACTGACACGAAATTTATAATTGTTACCCACCATGCTTTAACAATGTCTAAAATGAACAGACTATATGGAGTTACAATGCCCGAGAAAGGTATTAGCCAACTTGTAGCTGTTGATCTTCAAAAAGCAGAAAGTATGGTTGCCTAATAAAGCTGATTTCAAATGTCCAAAGATCCATTTAAAACTCGCTTAGAAATTGCAAAAAAAAAGGTTTTTGATAAAAAAAGTAAGAAAAAACATAACCCCTCTCCAATTGGTAATGCTTTTAAACTAAGCACTGAGCTGGTTTCTGCTGTAGTTGTAGGGACAATTATTGGGTTTATTTTAGACAAGACCTTTGGTACTAAACCCTGGTTAATTTTAATATTTTTTTTTGTAGGTGTAATTGCAGGAATAATGAATGTAATTAAATCAGCAAAAAAAATGCAAAAATAGATCGAAAAATATATGGCTGCAAATCCAATGACACAATTCCAAGTCTATAGAATTGGTCCTGAAATTAAAGTAGGTGCTTTTGACATTTCATTTACAAACGCCAGTTTGTTTATGGTCATAAGTTCACTGGCTATTTTGATTATATTTAACCTCGGATCAAAAAAAAATTCATTGCTACCAAACAAAATTCAGTTGTTAGCTGAATTAAGTTATACATTTGTTTCAAAAATGATTAGTGATACGGCAGGCTCTAAAGCTAAACCTTATTTTTCTTTTATATTCTCTTTATTTATGTTTGTCCTTTTTTGTAACATGTTTGGCATGATTCCCTACACCTTTACAGTCACAAGTCATATTATTGTTACCTTTGTTTTAGCAGCTTTTATTTTTATCGGTGTAACAATAATTGGTTTTATAAAACATGGTATAGGCTATCTTAAATTATTTGTACCGAGTGGGGTTCCTATAGTGCTATTACCATTAATTGTAGTTATTGAGATTATCTCATACTTAAGTAGACCTATCAGTTTATCCGTCAGGCTCTTTGCTAACATGATGGCGGGTCACACAATGATGAAAGTATTCGGAGGCTTTGTAATAAGTCTTGGGGTAGTCGGTGGATGGCTTCCACTGAGTTTTTCGGTTGCTTTAACTGGCCTGGAGATATTGGTTGCTTTTCTTCAAGCTTATGTTTTTGCAATTTTAACCTGCATCTATTTGAATGATGCATTAAACTTACACCATTAATTAACAAAGGAGGATATAATGGAATTAGAAGCAGCAAAAATGATCGGAGCAGGTTTAGCGGCTATAGCCCTAGCTGGTGCCGGTGTTGGTATAGGAATAATTTTTGGTAATTATCTATCAGGTGCGATGAGAAACCCATCTGCGGCTCAGAAACAGTTTCCTAATTTGCTTTTAGGGTTTGCCCTAGCAGAGGCAACTGGATTGTTTGGATTGGTTGTAGCGTTAATCATACTTTTTGCATTTTAAATAGATGGTTAAAAAAATATTTTTTCAGTCAATATTTTTTAATCTCTTTTTTTTAAAAGAAGTTTTTGCAGCTGAAAGTGGAGGTATGCCTCAATTAAATCCAGAATTTTGGATTTCACAAATTTTTTGGTTAACACTTACTTTTGGTATTCTGTACATTGTATTATCTAAACTAATACTACCTAAGATAAGTGCAAACCTTGAATTAAGAAAATCGCAAATACAAGAAAATATTGAGGCAGCAGAAAAACAGAGAGAAAGTAGTGAAGCCAAGCTTAAAGAGTACGATGATATTATTTCAAAAAGTAAATTAGAAGCTAATAACATTTTTAAAGAAGCTAGAGAAAATGTGCTCAAAGAAATAAATGCGAAAAAAGAAACTTTAGATAAACAAATTGATGAGGAAATAAAGAAAGTTGAGCAAGAGATAGATTTACTAAGAAAAGGTGCTTCAGAGAAAATTAATAAAATTGCAATCGAAACTACTTCAGAGTTACTATTGAAATTAATCGGTACAGAAGTTAATAATAGTAGCATTTCCGCGATTGTTGATGATTTATCTAAAAGAAACGGGGATAAATATTATGGCAATTGATGCAACATTTTGGGTAGCTGTATCGTTTATTATTTTCTTTGGAGGCTTAATATATCTTAAGGTTCCACAAAAAATAAACGAAATACTAAATAAATTAATTTCAGATATCAAAAATGAGATTGATGAAAGTGAAAAGCTTAGAACAGAAGCTAAAACTTTATTGGATAATGCTCAAAAAAAACTCGATACAGCTCAATCAGTTAGTAAGGAAATATTGGCACAAGCGAAAAATGACAGTGATAATCTTATTATTGAATTAAACGATAAATTTCATAAATCTTCAGAAATTAAAAAAAATTCAACAGAAAATAAGATTAATCAAATGAAAGACGCGGCAATAAAAGAAATAAAAGATGCTTCAATTAAAGTTGCGGTAGACTCAGTTAAAAAGATAATTACAACATCGGTTGATAAGTCTAAGCTTGATAACTTGTTTCAAAAAAATTTGGATGAAACAAAAGAAGAGTTAAAAAAAATCAACTCATAATACTCTTACAATTTTACAAAAAAGACTATAAATTATATAAATGAATTCCATTGTTATAGGTTCAGGATTTGGAGGAATAGCTGCAGCTTTACGTCTTAAAGCTAAAGGGCATAAAGTTACTTTAATCGAAAAACATCGAGATCTTGGAGGGAGAGCTAGAGTATTTCAAAAAAATGGCTTCATTTACGATGGTGGACCAACGGTAATTACTGCTCCATATTTGATAAATGAATTATTTGAATTATTTCAAAAAAAACCAGAAGATTATATTAAACTCACTCCACTAAAAGTTTGGTATCAATTCATTTTCGAAGATAAATCAAAATTTAATTACTCTGGGGACGAGCTAGAGATGAAAAAACAAATAAAAGAGATAAATGAAAAAGATGTTAAGGGTTACGAAAAATTAGTCAATTTTACAAAAAAAATTTTTGATAAAGGTTTCACGGAGCTTGCTGATGTACCCTTTGATAAACCATTTGTAATGATGCAACAATTGCCAGCATTACTAAAACTAAAAAGTTATAAATCTGTTTATTCTTTAGTCTCCTCATATATAGAAAATGAAAAATTAAGGAGAATGCTTAGTATGCACCCATTATTAGTTGGGGGAAATCCTTTTACTACAACTTCAATTTATGGATTAATCTTATACCTTGAAAAAAAATGGGGTATTCATTACTCAATGGGTGGAACAGGAAATATAATCAAAGGTTTTGAAAAATTAATGGATGAAGTCGGGATTAAAATAATTAAAGGTCACGAAGTTACCAAAATTATTTCAAACAAAAAAAAAATTACCAGTATCCAATTAGATGATCAAACAATAATAGAGTCTAGCAATGTAATTTGTAATGCTGATCCTCCTGCTGTTTACGAGAAAATGTTAAATGGGAATACAAGTAATTCATTTCTTTTTAGATGGAAAAAAAACCGAATGGAATATTCAATGGGATTATTTGTCTATTACTTTGGTACCAAAAAAAAATACAATAACGTTGAACACCATACTATTAAGTTTGGAAACAAATATAAAGAACATCTAGATGACATTTTCAATAACAAAAAATTGAACGACGATATTAGTTATTATCTTCACAGACCCTCTGCAACCGATAAAACTATGGCTCCCGAAGGTAACGATTGCTTTTATGTTTTAGTCCCAGTGCCAAATAATCAATCAAAAATTGATTGGTCTGTTGAGGGAGAAAAAATGAAAAATTTGGTTATTGATAAAATGCAAAATGATTTAATGCCAGATCTCAAAAAAAATATTGTAGAAGATTTTTATTTAACACCTGATTACTTTGAAAAAGATTTAAATACAAAATATGGTTCAGGTTTTTCAATCCAACCAAAATTTTCTCAATCTGCATATTTTAGATTTCACAATAAGTCTGAGATATACAAAGGGCTTTATTTTGTTGGTGCAGGAACCCATCCTGGAGCAGGTGTACCTGGAGTACTTTCGTCAGCAAAGGTATTAGAAAAGGTTTTATGATGTCTGATAAAAATTACTTATCAGTTTATGCAAAATCTTTTAATTGGGCAGGTTTTTTTTTACCTAAAAAAACATATAAAAAATGTTCTGCATTGTATGATTTTTGTAGAGTTGCTGACAATATTGCAGACGATGAAGAAAAATTAGAAGTTAAAGAAATTAAATTCAAACAATTTAAAAAAGATTTTGTTCAAAAGAATTTTGATAATCAAATTGTTAAAAATATGTGGGACCTTATTGATGAATTTAAAATTTCAGTAAAAATTATCGAAGATCTATTAGACGGTATAAATTCAGATATAAAAGATAAGGTGATATTAAATTCAAAAAAAGACCTTTTAATTTATTCTTACAGAGTGGCTGGGACTGTTGGTTTAATGATGGCAAAAATTTTAAAAGTTAATAAAAAAAGCTCACTTAAGTCAGCTATTGATCTCGGTATCGCAATGCAACTTACGAATATATCAAGAGATGTGATTGAAGACTCAAAAATAAATAGATTTTATATAAATAAAAATTTTGAGGAAATTACATCGACTATAGATCTTGCAGATACCTTTTATAAGAATTCCTTTTATTCTATAAAAGACATTCCAATAAGTTTTAGATTTTCAATTTTAGTCGCAAGAAGGATCTACCGAAAAATAGGCTATAATATCCTAAATAAAAAAACGTTTGAAAATTATAAAAATTCCGGAAAAATTTACGTCTCCAATATTGAAAAGAGTATAGAGACTATTTTTGCAATTTTTGATCTTATAAAGTTATCTCTCTTAAGTATCAAAGAAGATCAGATTCAACATGATCATTTTTTAATTAATGAGGAAATAAATCTAGATGAAAGATTTTGACTATGTCATTATTGGTGGCGGCTGTGCTGGTTTATCTTTAGCATATGAATTGGAAATTCATGAAAAGCTTAAAGATAAAACTTTGGCGATCATAGAGCCAAGGGATGAATACAAAAGAGACAAAACTTGGTCTTTTTGGAAAGTAACATCTCACAACTTTGAGGATTGTGTAAAAAAAAATTGGGAAAATTTTTCAATTAATATTCCAAACAAAACTAACTATCTGGAGTGTAAAAGTTCTCCATATCAAAGTATTGACAGTGGTTTATTCTATGAAAAAATTAATAATAAGCTAAATAAAAATAAAAATATTTCCTACTTTAAAGATATCAGTGAAATTAGTTTAAAAAATTCTTTTATTTTTAATAGCGTACCATTTATTAAAAAAGATTATCGAAATCTTTGGCAACACTTTTGTGGAGTGGAAATCGAAACTAAAAATAATTTTTTTGATGATGAAATTTTTAACCTTATGGATTTTGATTGTGATCAAAGAGAAAGTGTTCATTTTTTTTATACCTTACCCTACTCAAAAAATACTGCTTTAGTTGAAACCACTTGGTTGTCTAAAATTAATGACAATTCTCAAAAAGATTATGACAAACAGATAAAAGATTACATTGAAAATCATCTAAATTTGAAAGATTACAAGATAATTTATAAAGAGGAAGGGGCGATACCTTTATTTTACCCAATCGATAAAAATGAAAAAAATAAAATTAATATTGGAACTGCTGGTGGTATGACTAGATTAAGCACAGGTTATACTTTTCTTAATATTCAAGAACATAGTAAATATATTAGAGAAAATATTGAAAATATTGCTAATGTTAAAAAATATAAGATAAGCACCAAATATCAATTTTTAGATGAAATATTTTTAAGAGTTCTTGAAAAACATCCAGAAAAAATGTCCAATATATTCTTTAAAATGTTTAAGGCTTCTCCAAAGACTGTTATAAAATTTTTGTCCAATAAAAGCAATTTTTTCGAGGATTTGTCTATTATTTTAAGAATGCCTAAATTGACTTTTATTAAAGCATTATTTTATTAGTAGAATTTTAAAATGAATAACAGATCAAAAAAAATAAATTTCAATCATTCTTTCATTTTTTTTTTAGTTTGTAATATTTTTTCATTGATAGCTTTTAAGTTTAAAACTTTTGCAATTTCACCATTTATTTGTTTGTTATTAATTTTAAGTATCGGTATATCTCATGGATCACTTGACAATTTAAAAGGAAGAAAACTTTTTCAAATCTTTAAAGTTAAAAAATTTTATATTTTTTACTTGGCATATATTTTAATAGCCATCATAGTTATAATTTTATGGATACTTATACCATATGTTTCTTTAATCATTTTTTTAATGGTTGCCTCATATCATTTTGGAAAAGAAGACACTCAATTTTTAATAGTTGAAAACTCTTATTACAATCAATTTTTATTTTTGTTAAAAGGTTCTTTAATTGTTTTTGCACCAATGTATTTCCATTTCGAAGAGACAATATCAATATTCAAATTGCTGTTTATTGAAAATGAAAATTTCTATAATTTTTTAGATTTAATAGAGTCAAAAAAGATATTGTTATATTGTATTATTCTATCAACTTTAGCAAATATTCTACTATTTACAAAAAATTTTGAGCTAAAGAAATTCACAATATTTTTAGATTATTTTTCAATTATAATAATAAATTATTATTTTTCTCCATTAGTAGCTTTTACAATTTATTTCTGCTTTTTACACTCTGTAAGACATAGTATCTCATTAGTGTCTGAATTAGACAGAGATGACCTCGGTAATGGATTTAAAATCTTTATAAAAAAGGCTTTACCACTAACAATTATTACAGCTATTTTTTGTGCAATTGGTCTTTATTTACTAAATAATACTTACAATTTCGAAAGTTCAATTCTTAAAATTATATTTATAGGTTTGGCGTCTTTGACCTTTCCACATATATTGCTTGAGTATTTGATTGAAAAAAATGAAAAATAAACATTTGAAAATATTACTTTCTGCACCAAGAGGTTTTTGTGCGGGTGTTGAGAGAGCTATAGAAATTGTAGAAAAATCAATCAAAAAATTTGGTGCTCCAGTATATGTTCGCCATGAAATTGTGCATAATAAATATGTTGTAGACGATTTAAAAAATAAGGGTGCCATCTTTGTTGAGGAGCTTGAGGAGATAGAAGATAGATCAAGGCCGGTTATTTTTTCTGCACATGGCGTTCCAAAAAAAATACCGAAAGATGCTAAAAACTATAACATGACTTATATAGATGCTACATGTCCATTGGTGTCAAAAGTGCATAGAGCAGCTGAAAATTTACATAAAGCCGGGTATCATTTAATTTTGATAGGACATCAAAATCACCCTGAAGTAATTGGTACCATGGGTCAATTACCAGAAGGATCAATTGATCTTGTTCAAAATGAGGATGAGGCTAAAAAATATAAACCTCAAAACAACAAAAAAATTTCTTATGTAACCCAAACAACGCTATCTGTAGATGATACAAAAGATATAATTCAAATCTTAAAAGAAAGATTTCCTAATATAAAAGAACCCATGAAAGAAGATATTTGTTACGCCACAACAAATAGACAATTGGCTGTAAAAAATATTGCAAAAAAATGTGATTTATTTTTTGTAATTGGTAGTAGAAATTCGTCTAATTCTGTTAGATTAGTAGAAGTTGCAAAAAAATCTGGCTGCTCTAACTCGCTATTAATTCATTCACAGAGTGAAATACCATTCGATTTAATTAAAAATTCTCATACAATTGGAATTTCTTCTGGAGCTTCTGCACCTGAAATTTTAGTCGATAACTTTATAAATGAGTTAAAAAATAAATTTATAGTAAGTATAGACGAAATAGAAATAATTAAAGAAAACGTTGTTTTCAAAGCACCGAAAAATTTAAACTAAAATGGCTGTTTACACGAAAATTAGTAAAAAAGATATTTCTTATATTAATAGAAAATTTGATATAGAAAAAATTTTAGAATTTAAAGGTATAAAACAAGGAATTGAAAATACAAACTATTTACTAAAATCAAAGAATAAAAAATTTATACTAACAATTTTCGAAAAAAGAGTATCAAAAAAAGAATTGCCTTTTTTTATGAGTTTGATGGATAAATTGAATAAATCAAAAATAAATTGCCCGAAACCACAAACAAAAAAAGGTGGTGGGTATTTAATTAATTTAAAAAATAAAGCTGCATGCATAGTTTCTTTTCTTAGTGGAAAAGATAAAAAATCACTTAATTTTAAAAACTGTTATGACATTGGCAAAATGATTGCTGAAATGCACCAATCTACAAAAAAAATGAATCTTACTAGAAAAAACTCTATGGGTGTTAGAAATCTAAATCCATTACTAAAAAGTATAAAATTTAAGTCAAAAAAATTTACTAATGTAGAAAAATTTTTAAAAAATAATTTTAAAGATATTAAAACGAAATGGCCTAAAAATTTACCGAACGGGGTAATTCATGGAGATTTATTTATCGATAATATCTTTTTTAAAAATAATAGATTATCAGGGGTAATCGATTTTTATTTTGCAGCTAATGACTATTTTATGTATGAGATCGCAATTTGTGTGAATGCAATATGTTTTGATAAAAAAAAATCAAAGTTTGTGTTGAACAAAAAGAAAGTTAAAAATTTAATAAAAGGTTATGAAAAAATTAGGAAAATCTCAGTTAAAGAAAGGAAATCATTAAATATTTTATGTCGTGGTGCTGCAATTAGATATTTTATGACTAGACTTTATGACTATTCAAATACTCCTAAGACAGCATTAATTAAAATAAAAGATCCAAGAGAATATTATCAAAAGCTTATAATACACAATAATTTAAGAACTTATAAAGATTATTTGAATTAATGATTAAAATATACACTGATGGTTCATGTATTGGCAATCCGGGTCAAGGTGGCTGGGCAGCAATAATATTAAATGAGGGGGAAAAAACTGAAATAAAAGGAAGTAAAAAAGATACTACAAATAATCAAATGGAATTATTAGCGCCTATAGAGGCGCTTAAAAAGATTCCAAAAGGAAGCAAAGTTGAAATTTTCACTGACTCTAAATATGTAAAGTCTGGAATAACAGAGTGGATACACAATTGGAAAAAAAATGGATGGAAAACTTCAAATAAAAAAGAGGTGAGTAATAAAGAACTTTGGACAGAATTGGACCAACTAAATAGTGAATTTGAAATAAGTTGGAACTGGGTAAAAGCGCATTCAACAGATAAATTAAATAACGAAGTGGATTTACTTGCTAGAGATGCTGCAAATTTATAGTAGATTGTTCAATAAGTTTTCTGCAGAAGTTAAGCCGCATTCTTTAGTCTCTTCTTCTTCATGAATTTTAATAACTGTAAAATTTTCAATAACCATCAAATAACGATTTGATCTAATTCCCATTCCTTTTGCATTTCTATCAACTTCCGCACCGATTGCTTTCGTAAATACTAAATATGGGTCAGATAACATTTTAATTTTATCTCCAGTATTATTAATCTCTCCCCAGCCATTCATTACATAAGGGTCATTGACTGATAAACAAAATATATTTTCTATTCCTTTTGCTTTGATTTTATCTGCATTTGTTACAAAACCTGGTAAGTGAAGTTTGGAGCAAGTCGATGTAAATGCTCCAGGTAATCCAAACAAAACAATTTTTCCATTACCTATGATTTCTCTTAAGTTATTTTTTTGAGGCTCTCCATCAATAAGTTGAAAAATCTCTGTATCTGGAAGTTGATCTTTTATTTTAATTTTCATATCGAATTCATTACATATTTTTTAACTTTTTCAATATCATTTGAAAGAAGTTCAAATTTTTCTTTTCTGTCATAAACATATTTAAGACTTTCTGGTAGATTTTCAGTTTTTGATATTGCATCTTCTATTGCCTTTGGAAATTTACACGGATGTGCAGTTGATAATACAACGCAATTTTTTTCTAATCCTAATTTTCTAACAGCACCAATACCTACTGCGGTATGCGGATCAACTACCATCTGATGTTCATCATTGATAGTTTTTATCATTTCAACAGTTTCGTTTTCATCAAGCATCTCAGATACAAAATTCTTTTTGATTTTATCTAAATCATTTTTATCAATTTTATAGGTATTATTTTTTATTTCAGCCATTACACCTTTTGTAACTTCTGAGTTACAATCTTTTACATCATATAAAAGCCTCTCAAAATTACTTGCTATTTGTATATCCATACTTGGAGTATTTGTTTCCTCAACTTTCTTTTGACAATAGTCACCGTCTGATATGGCTCTATGAAGTATGTCATTTTTATTTGTAGCTACGATTAGCTTATCAATTGGAAGGCCTAATTTTTTTGCTAAGTATCCAGCATAAATATCACCAAAGTTTCCTGTTGGAACAGAAAAGGATAAAGGCTGACCATTTCCAACTTTAAAGAAAGCGTAAAAATAATACACCGATTGAGCAATAATTCTTGCCCAATTAATTGAATTTACCCCTGACATATTAATCGCTTTTGAAAATTTTTCGTCATTAAACATTGCTTTTACTAGATTTTGACAGTCATCAAAGTTGCCCTCTACTGCAATATTAAACACGTTATTCTCCTCATGTATTGTCATTAACCTTCTTTGTACAGGTGAAATTTTATTATTTGGGTGTAATACAAAAACATTTAAATTGCTTTTTCCTTTTAAAGCATCGATTGCATTGCGATATCTTTAAAAGCAAGTGTGGGTCCATGAAATAGTTCTAATACTTTTAAATTTCCGAGATTAGAAATTTTAACAACATCGTCAGATCTAAAATTTGAATATGATTTTGAAATCATAGAGATTAGATCATCTTTAGACATGAAATCTCCAATAAATGGATAAATTATTTCAGCAGCTAAATCATTGTAACTAAGATTTTTTAGATTATGTAATTCTTCCTTTTGGAATTGTTTAATTGATTTAGGAACAAAAAGTCCTCCATCGTCCGCCAATCCTTTGAGGAAAACATCTTTAAAAGAAAAGTTTTTTTGATTATTTCTTGTACTAATGTAATTCATTTAATAATTCTTTTTTCTAAAATATAAATATAGCAAAAGAATTGAAAGCGCTAATGAAAACCAAGTAATAGCGTATTTTTGATGATTATTAGAAATATTTGCAGTAATTTTTTTTGGTCTGGGTAACTGATAATTTCCATCTAAATAAATAATATATTTAGAAAAATTTTTACCTGTAAATTTTAAAATATCTTCTCTATTTAAACTAAACCAGTAATTTTCATCTAAATCATTATCTGGCTTAAAGATATTTTTTCTACCTTGTAATCTTAGGGTTCCGATAATATTTTTTTGATCAAATACGTTTATTTCTTGAGTACCTTTTTTTTCAAATGGTATCCAACCTCTATTTATCAAAAAATTTTCATCCTCAATCGTAATTGGATTTATTACTTCAAATCCAGGTGTACCAGAGTCATTTAAATTGTATAAATAAATTTGCTTATCAAAATCTATAGACCCTGAAGTTTTAATTTTTAGAAAATTTTCTTTGTTTGATTGAGCTAATTCCACCGGAGGATTTTTTAATGAATTTTCAATTTCTAAAATTAAATTATTTTTCCAATTTAGACGGATAATTTGCCACGTACCTAGTCCAATAAAAACAAAAATAAAGAAAATTATAAAGACGGAAAATAAAAACTTATGTTTCAAGGATCAAATTAACTTCCCCAAATATATATTGCAGCAAACAAAAATAACCAAACAACGTCAACAAAATGCCAGTACCATGCAGCTGCTTCAAAGCCAAAATGATGGTCTTTGGTAAAATGACCTAATTTTCCTCTCCATAAACATACTGCTAAAAAAATTGTTCCAACTATAACATGGAAGCCATGAAAGCCTGTTGCCATGTAAAAAACAGAACCATAAATATGATCTGAAAAAGTAAATGTAGCATGATGATATTCGTATGCTTGAAGTGCTGTAAAAAATGCTCCAAGAATTACCGTTAGCACTAATCCTTGTATAAAACCTTTTCTGTCACCTTCTAATAATGAATGGTGAGACCAAGTGACTGTTGTACCTGATAATAGTAAAACTAATGTGTTAATCAAAGGTATATCCCAAGGATCGAAAGTCACAATATCTTTAGGTGGCCACACGTTTCCTACAAAATCATTTGGGAAAAGACTAACGTCAAAGTAAGCCCAAAACCAAGCAACAAAAAACATTACCTCAGATGCGATAAATAAAGTCATTCCATAACGGTGATGAATTTGGACTACTGGGGTATGATGACCTTGATGTTCTGCTTCAATGACCACATCTCTGAACCACATATATGCGCCATAAATTAAAAGAGCTAATCCAAGATACATTCCCCATGAAACATCTGAATGCATGTAATACACAGCACCTATAGCTAATACTAAGCAAGAAAACGAAACGTAAATAGGCCAAGGACTTGGATCCACTAAGTGATAATCATGTTTTTTTTCAGCTGACATTTTTTTGAATTATGATTGTTTATAATAATCTGTCGAGAAAAAAGTATACGACATAGTTACATCTTCTAGGTTTTTAACACTTGGATCATTAATCATTTCAGGGTCTAGATAAAAAGTCATTACATAGGTGGCTTTTTCTCCTGCTTTTAGTTCTTGTTTTTCAAAACAAAAACAGCCAAGTTTACTATAATATTTTCCAAAACTTGCTGGTGATACGTTAAAACTTGCTACACCGGCAGTTGGTTCGCTACTATAATTTTCAACTTCAAACTCTATTTTGTTAACTTGGCCAACTTTCACATCTATAACATTCGATTTTGCCTTAAAATCCCAAGGTAGATTATTCACGTTAGTATCAAATCTAACACTCACTACTTTATTTAGAACTATTTTAGGAGCACTGTTTGAAATTTGAGTAGTACCTCCAAAACCCGTTACTCTACAAAATAAATCATATAAAGGTACTGCAGCGTAGGATAGACCTAACATAAATACAAATATCCCTATAAGAACTAATGGTGTAAGATTTTTTTTTTGTATCATATTGCTCTATCAAAAACTCCAGTGTTATATAATGTAAATAAAAAAAGAAAAATCATGAAGGCAATAATCGCTAATGCCGTCTTGATATTTTTTTTCTTAGTTTTTTTATCTGGTATAATCATAAAATCTTATCTATCAGAAAAAGCACAAAAACCAAAAATAAATATAAAATAGAATAGCCAAATATTGATTTAGCTTTTTTTGCACTAAATTTATTTTTTTTAAATTTATAAAGATCGAAACATAGATAATTGTAATAAATAGTTAATAACAATGATGGAATAAGAAAAACAAGTCCTACAAAGTTGATTACATATGGAAAAATTATAACTGGAAGCATTATCAAAGAGTAGACAAAAATATTTACTTTAGTGCTCTCTATCCCATTTGTTAGAGGAAGCATGGGTATATTAGCTTTTTTATAATCTTCTGATTTATATAAGCTTAATGCCCAAAAATGTGATGGAGTCCAAAAGAAAATAATTAAAAAAAATACAAGAGGTTCAAGAGATAAAGATCCTGTAGCAATAGTCCAGCCTATAACAGGAGGAAGAGCTCCAGCCGCACCACCAATAACAATATTCTGTGAGGTTCTTTTTTTTAGCCAAATTGTATAAATTAAAACATAAAATATAATAGTAAAAAGTAATATTCCTGCAGATACTCGATTTGTAAAATAATCTAGTGCAACTACTGAAATAAGCGATAAGGTTATTCCAAATATAAGAGCCTGATTTTTATTAACTTTACCTGTTGGTATTGGTCTTAGGCAAGTTCTACTCATTAAAGCATCAAGATCAGACTCATACCACATGTTTAATGCTCCTGCTGCTCCTGCGCCCATTGAAACTAGTAATATTCCAATTATTGCATCTTGAGTTGAAACCATAGTTGGGGCTGTTAATAATCCAACCGCACAAGTAAATATCACAAGCGACATTACTCTTGGTTTCATCAATTTAAATAATTCAGAAAAATTTAGTAAGTCTTCTTGAGACAGATTATCTTTTTTTAATTTTGAACTACTCATCAATTTTAAAGCTTTTATTCCTAGCTATGAGATTTCCCGGTCTCTTGATCATCTACAAACTTTGGTAATTCTTCAAAAGTGTGGAAATTTGGTGGAGATGGAACGGTCCACTCTAAAGTTGTTGCTCCTTCTCCCCAAGGATTCTGTGCTGCAGCTTTCTTTTTTGCAAAAGCATAAATCAAATTCACAAAAAATACAGCTAAGCCAGCAACTGCTATATAGGATCCTATTGAAGAAATGTAATTCCAACCTGCAAATGCATCTGGATAATCAGCATATCTTCTAGGCATACCTGCTAATCCTAAAAAATGCTGAGGAAAGAAAATCAAATTTACACCAATAAAAGTTAACCAAAAATGTAATTGACCTAGCCACTCTGAATATTCGTAACCGGACATTTTTGAAAACCAATAATAGAAACCAGCAAATATTGCAAATACAGCTCCTAGTGAGAGAACATAATGAAAGTGAGCTACTACATAATAAGTATCGTGCATTGCAGTATCTACTCCTGCATTTGCTAAAACCACACCTGTCACTCCGCCAACTGTAAACATAAAGATAAAACCTAGTGCCCACATCATTGGAGTTTTAAATGAGATCGATCCTCCCCACATAGTTGCTATCCAAGAAAAGATTTTTATTCCAGTAGGAACAGCAATAATCATAGTGGCTGCCAAGAAATAAGCTTTTGTATCTGTACTTAATCCAACAGTATACATATGGTGAGCCCAAACTACGAAGCCAACTATTCCTATTGCAACCATCGCATAAGCCATACCTAAATAGCCAAAAACTGGTTTTCTAGAAAATGTTGAAACAATATGACTAATCATTCCAAATCCTGGTAGAATTAAAATATAAACTTCTGGATGGCCAAAAAACCAGAATAAATGTTGAAACAACACTGGGTCTCCTCCAGTTTGAGCTTCAAAAAAGGCGGTTCCAAAGTTCCTATCAGTTAATAGCATTGTTATCGCTCCTGCTAGAACTGGTAAAGACAATAACAATAAAAAAGCTGTTACTAAAATTGACCAAGCAAATAATGGCATCTTGTGTAAAGTCATTCCAGGAGTTCTCATATTAAGAATTGTTGTGATAAAATTAACTGCTCCTAAAATTGATGAAGCACCAGCCAAGTGTAAACTTAAGATCGCTAAATCCATTGCAGGACCAGGTTGTCCAGCTTTTGATGATAAAGGAGGATATATTGTCCATCCACCTCCAACTCCAGTTTGTCCTGGAGGACCATCAGCAAAAATTGACAATATTAATAACGTTAATGAAACGGGTAATAACCAAAAAGAAATATTATTCATCCGTGGGAATGCCATATCAGGTGCACCAATCATAATTGGAACAAACCAATTACCAAAACCACCTATCATGGCTGGCATTACCATAAAGAAAATCATTATCAATCCATGACCTGTTACTAACACATTATACAAATGATAGTTTCCACCCAAAATTCCATCGCCCGGATGCATTAACTCCATTCTCATTAAAACTGAAAATGCAGTTCCAATAACTCCAGCAACAATTGCAAAAATTAGATACATTGTTCCAATGTCTTTATGATTTGTAGAATAAGCCCAACGTTTCCAACCTGTTGGTGTATGATGATCGTCGTGCGAAGCTGTTTGTGTATACATATTTATTTACTCACTAATTTAAGATTATTATTTTCTATTTCCTCTTTTGCAAATTTTTCTTTTGCCTCAGATAACCAATCCTCATATTCCTCATCGGTTACAACTTTAACTGTGATGGGCATAAATGCATGTTTAATACCGCAAAGTTCAGAGCACTGACCATAATAGGTTCCTACTTTTTCAGCTTTGAACCATGTCTCGTTAATTCTTCCAGGAACAGCATCTCTTTTTACACCAAACGATGGTAAAGCCCAAGCATGTAATACATCGTTTGCAGTGATTAAAACTTTTACAACTTTGTTAACTGGCACAACAACTTCGTTATCTACCGCTAGAAGTCTAGGTTGATCTGGTTGTAAGTCTTTATCTTCTACCATGTAAGACTCAAAAATAATATTTTCATCAGGATATTCATATCCCCAATACCACTGATAACCGATTGCTTTAATTGTTAAATCTGCTTTTGGTATTGCATCTTGTTTATATAAAATTTTAAATGAGGGAACTGCAATTACAATTAAAATTAAACATGGTATTAGTGTCCATAAAACTTCAACTGCAACGTTGTGAGTTCTTTTAGATGGATTAGGGTTTGCTGAAGCTCTAAATCTTATGCACGCATACAACATTAAAAATAAAACAAATACACTAATTGCGATTATTATTGGTAATAATAGATAATCATGAAAAGCAACTATCTCTCTCATTGATTCCGAAGCTGCTTTTTGAAAACCTAATTGCCAGTCAACTGGTTGGTTAGCAAAAGCATTTTGCGATATGAAAAGAGACGAAAATATAAATAAAAATTTTTTCATTTTTAATAGCTATATAAAGCTCTTTTATAAAAATTACACTTTAGTTTTCGCGACAATTTATCAATTAATCACATAATTTACGATCGAAATTGCAGATATGACTGCTGTTTCTGACCTTAAAATATTCTCATTAATTTTAATAGGTTGAACGCCCTTAAAAGAGAGAATCTTCTCTCTTTCAGTCTCTGAAAAATCTCCCTCAGGACCTATGATTATACAAACAGGCTTATCTGTAAATTTTGATTTATCAATTTTTTTAATATTTGAATTTAAATCTGTAAAAATTAGATTCATCGAATTTTTTTTGAGAAAGTCATTTAAATCTTGAGCCTCTTCAATTGTTGGTACATTGATACGGTTTGATTGTTCACTGGCCTCAATTACAATTTTTTCTATGCGATCTTTATTAATTTTTCTAACAACTGTTCTATCAAAAATAATTGGTAAAAATTTTGTAACTCCAAGCTCTGTTGCTTTTTGCAGCATAAAATTCTGATAGTTTGATTTTATAGGAGAAAATGCTAACCATAATTCTTTGGTTGTCTCTTTTTGTCTTAGTTGTTTTATTGTTTTAAATTCAACAATATTTTTGAATATTCCTAAAACTTTTGCCTCCCACTCTCCCTCTTTATTAAATAATGAGAAAACCTCATTTTCTTTTACTCTCATTACTTTACTTAAATAATGTGATTGATTCTTATCGAGTTTATCAATCATGTTTGCTGATAAAGTATCTGAAAAAAATAATCTAATATTACTCATTTGTGTTAAGTTAATTTATGAAAAATATTAAAGCAATAATTTTTGATGCTTATGGCACATTGTTTGATGTCAATTCAGCTGCTGAAAAATGTAAAGACAAGATTGGAGCTAAGTGGGAAGATTTTGCAAATTTTTGGAGAACAACTCAGCTAGAATACACCTGGCTTAGAAGTCTTATGGGAAGACATAAGGATTTTTGGCAAATTACAGAAGATAGTTTAGATAAATCAATGAAAACTTTTGATATTGACTCTTCAATGAAAAGTGAATTATTGAATTTATATAAAGTTCTTTCACCTTTTAAGGAGGTTCCAGAAACTCTTAAAAAATTAAAAGAAAAGAATTTTAAATTAGCTGTACTTTCAAATGGAAACCCATCTCTTTTAAAAGAGTTAGTTGAAAGTAATAATTTAGATAATCTATTCGATGATTTATTTTCAATAGAGGAAGTTGGAATTTATAAACCAGACTCTAAAGTTTATGAATTGCCTATCAAAAAGTATAAAATTAAAAGCAATGAAATAGCTTTCTTAAGTGCAAACACTTGGGATGTTTCAGGAGGTGGAAATTATGGTTATCATTCTATTTGGGTAAACCGTAATAATAATATCTTTGACAATCTTGATTACAAACCCAAAAATCAAGTTAAAAATTTAAGCGAGCTTGTTAATTTAATTTAAATTAAAATGCAGATAATATGAATAAAGGACAAAGAGCTGGGAATAGCGCATTAGCTATAGAAGTCGAACAGGGAAAATCTTATTACTGGTGTAGCTGTGGTAAAAGTTCTAAGCAGCCATTTTGTGATGGTTCGCATAAAGGAACAGAATTCAAACCCTTGACTTATAAAGCTGAATTAACAAAAAAAGTGTTCTTTTGTGTATGCAAACAAACAAACGATCAACCTTTTTGTGATGGCTCGCATAACAAAAAGTAATATTGCAAATCGAAATAGAACAACTATTTTAATCTGATGAAAAATATTGAAGTAAATAAAATCATTGATCCTATTCCAGCATCGGATGGGGCTGGAGTTAAATTAAAAAGAAGTATTGGTGTTGAACCAAATTATTTTGATCCTTTTTTAATGCTAGATGAATTTGGTTCGGAAAATAGTGAAGATTATATTGCTGGATTTCCTCCACATCCACATAGAGGAATTGAAACGGTTACCTATATGCTTGCTGGTGACTTTGAGCATGAAGACAGTACTGGCGGAAAAGGTAGAATGACTGCTGGCGATGTTCAATGGATGAAAACAGGAAGTGGAATTATTCATTCTGAAATGCCTGCTATGAAAGAGGGAAAACTTCATGGATTTCAATTATGGATAAATATGCCAGCAAAATTAAAAATGAGTAAACCAGAATATATTTACATTGATGCAGATAAAATGAGTGTTCACGAAGATGATGATAAGCAAGTAAAAGTAATTGCAGGCAAATTTCAAAAAGCTGAAGGTCCAGTTAAAGGACATAATGTCGAACCAATTTATTTTGATGTTGAATTAAATAAAAACAAAAATTTTAAATTTAGTATTCCCTCTTCGCATAATACATTTATCTATCTCATAAAAGGTGAAATAAAAATTGGTGAAAAAGAACATGAAAAAGTCAAGGATAGTACTTTGATCTTGCTATCGAAAGGTGAGGATTTAAAAGTCAAAGCACAATCTGATACAAAATTCTTAGTTATTTCAGGTAAACCAATTAATGAAGAAATAGCTAGAGGTGGACCATTTGTAATGAACACTAAAGCAGAAATCTTGCAAGCTGTTCAAGATTATCATAATGGTACATTTGTAAAGTAGATAATGAAATCAGTTCAAATAGATAAATTTGGTGGACCAGAGGTTTTGGTTACAAAAGATATAGAACTAGAGAAGCCTGGTCCAAAAGAGGTATTAATTAAAAATTTATCAATTGGTTTGAATTTTATAGATATTTATCATCGAACAGGCCTTTATCCTATCCCATTACCTAGCGGTATTGGACTTGAAGCTTGTGGAGTAATTGAAGAAGTTGGATCAGAAGTAAAATTATTTAAAGTTGGTGATAGAGTTACTCATGCATCAATGCCTATCGGTGCTTACTCAGAAAAGCAAATAATGCCTGAGGAAAAATTAGTATCTGTTCCAGACGGAGTCTCTGACGAGGTAGCGTCTTGCATTACATTAAAAGGAATTACTGCAGAATACTTGTTACACAGAGCATATCCATTAAAAAAGGGTGATAAAGTTTTATATCATGCTGCAGCAGGTGGACTTGGCCAAATTTTATGTCCATGGGCTAATGCAATAGGTGCTGAAGTTATTGGAACTGTGGGCTCAAAAGCCAAAGAGGACATTGCTAAAAAAAATGGTTGCCATCATGTAATTAATTATTCTGAAAAAAATTTTGTTGAAGAAGTTGAAAAAATTGTTGGTAAAAACGGTATTGATGTTGTTTACGATGGTGTTGGTATCAAAACTTTCAAAGGATCAATTGAAACATTAAAGATTAGAGGAATGATGGTAGCTTTTGGGAATGCATCAGGTTACGTTGATACCATAGATGTTAAAAAAGATATAAACACAAAAGGTCTTTTTTTTACAAGGCCATCTATTGCTCATTACACTATAAAAAGAGAGGAGCTTGTAGAGTCTGCAAAAAAAGTTTTTGATGCACTCATATCAAAAAAATTTGATGTTGAAATTTCAAAGAAGTATTCACTTCAGGATGCTGCTCAAGCTCATAAAGATCTAGAAGCAAGAATTTTAACTGGTCCCGCAGTTATTATTCCTTAAATTGAATATCCATATCGGAGAGGTGAAGTCTAAGAGCTTTAGTTGAAATTTGAATTTCCATAATAAAAAATATAATTGAAATCATCATTGATAGGCAACATGAGCCAAAAATTATTCTTGCCACAAAAAGTTCCTCTAAATAAAGTCCAAAAACTGTCAACATATTAAATAGAAATCCAAAAGCGGCAAATAAGATGCTTAATTTTAAAACACCTATTCTTTTTTCTAAATTTAACAATTGGTCCTTCCATTCAGGTGGAGTGTGCTTTTCAAATACATACTCATCATGAATTTTTCTAATTAGAGAGCTTAGGGTATGAAACCGGTTAGAATAAACTCCCATTATCAATGGGATTGCTGGAAACATTAAGGCTGTTACTGTGTAATCTATATTCATACGAATCAGTTTGATTATCAATCTTGCCTTTGTTATTTACAAGTAAATTCTTATGAACCAAGTAAATCTTTTTTTAGAGCTTACAAGACTTAAAAAACCGATTGGCTACATGTTGCTATTTTGGCCATGTGCTTGGGGCTTAACAATCGCTTATGATTTTTCATCAGATTTAAAAATTTATTTTTTTTACTTATCATTATTTTTTTTTGGTTCTGTTTTGATGAGATCCGCAGGTTGTATCGTTAATGATATACTTGACAGAAAATTCGATAAGGAGGTTTTTAGAACAAAAGAAAGACCAATAGCATCTGGAAAAATATCTGTTAAACTTGGCTTACTTTATGCAAGCATCCTATGTTTGTTTGCGTTTATAGTATTGATAAATTTTAATTTTTTCACAATATTAATCGCTTTGGCCTCTATGCCTCTTGCGTTTACATATCCGCTAATGAAAAGATTTACATATTGGCCTCAACTATTTTTAGGAATTACATTTAATTACGGATTGTTACTTGGATGGACATCAATTAATGAAGAAATAAATATGTTGCCATTTATATTCTACTTAGGTGCCATATTTTGGACATTGGGATACGACACGATATATGGATTTCAAGATATAGAGGATGATGAAATAATAGGAGTAAAATCTACATCAATTAAATTTAAAAAAAATCCAAAAATATTTTTATGTTTCTGCTATTTTTTATTTATCTTTATTATTGTATTTACAGGTCTAGAATTAAATTTGAATAAATTTTTTTTTATGGGAGCAATTACAGTTTTTATACACTTATTTTTTCAGATAATCACTTTTGAAGGAGAAAATAAATTAAAATGTCTTAATATTTTCAAAAGCAACAATATTTTAGGACTAATAATTTTGATCAGCATTGTTTTAGGAAAAATTTAATTTAATGACAAACTTAGAAATATTAAAAACACTTTATAATAGATACACTAAAAATCATCTTACAAAGATTTTCATTTCAGTATTCTTTTCTGCGCTTGTAGCTGGCAGCACAGCATTAATTGCCTATTTACTTGACCCTGCTATTGAAAAAATTTTTATAGAAAAAGATGAAAAATTAATGGTAATAATCCCTTTCATAATTTTATTCGCATTTGCAGTGAAAGGATCATCACTCTATTTAGCAAAATACATGCTTATTCAAGTTGGTGGCGAAGTCCAAAAAATTTTGCAATTACAGATAATGCAATCAATTTTAAAATCAGGTATTGAAAAGATTAATAAAAAACACTCTGGAAAATTTTTAGGTCACATTAGCCTTGATGCTGGACTCGTTAAAAAACTCGTGACTGATACAATTCTTTTGGTAACTAAAGATACATTAACTTTGTTCGCTTTAATAGGTGTCATGTTTTATCAAAATTGGAAGCTAGCTCTTTTTGCAATCATAATGATTCCTCTAGCCTCTATAGCTGCAAAATCATTGGGTAAGAGGATTGGTAAAGTTACCACTGAGTCCCAAGAGGTTTTTGGATCATTAAATTCCTTTTTTCTCGAAATAATAAAAAATCATAAGATTATCAAAATCTTCCAAAATGAAGGATATGAAAATAAAAGATTAAATAAAATAATTACTACATTTAAAGAAAAAGTAGTAAAGATTGAAACTGTTTTAGTGCGAGCTACTCCAATTATGGAAACATTAACTGGTTTAATGATTGGAGGTTTAATTTATTATTCAGGTAATTTAATTGTAAAAGGAGAGTTAGAATTAAATAATTTTTTCTCATTTTTGGCTGCTATGATGCTTGCTTACCAGCCGGTGAGATCTTTAGCGACTTTAAATATGGGTATTTTTCAGGGTTTATCTGCTGCTAAAAGACTCCTGCCTATAATTGACGAAGATAACGATGATAAAAATAGTCACAAACATTTAGAAGTAAAAAAAGGCAATATAAGTTTTCAAAATGTAACGTTCAAATATTCAGAAAGTCCTGAAAATGTTTTAAATAAAATCAGTTTAGAAATTAAAAGTGGAGAAATGACTGCTCTTGTTGGACATAGTGGTGCCGGTAAGTCAACTATATTAAATTTAATTCCTAGATTTTATGAACCATTAAATGGGAATATTTTTCTAGATAAACAACAGATAAATAACTTTTCAATTAAATCTTTAAGAGACCATATATCTTTAGTTAGTCAGGATGTTTCTTTATTTGATGACACAATTAAGAATAATATTAAATATTCAAAATTAAATGCCTCAGATGACGAAATAATTGAAGCTGCAAAATTGTCAAATTGTGATGACTTTATTCATAAAATGCCAAATGGTTTTGACACTGTTATTGGTGAAAATGGAGTAAGATTATCTGGAGGGGAAAAACAAAGATTATCAATTGCTAGAGCAATTTTAAAAAAAAGTAAGATAATTTTGTTAGATGAGGCAACATCATCATTAGATGCGGAGACTGAGGACAAAATTCAAAAAGCAATTAATTATCTTACAAAAAATAAAACAACTATCGTAATTGCTCATAGATTATCTACCATTTTAAATTCTGATAAAATTTATGTAATTGATAGTGGGAAAGTGGTAGCTCAGGGAAATCATACGGAACTAATGTCCACCTCTTCTATTTATCAAAATTTTTATGATAAACAAATTAGATCCTAATGTTTTATCTATATAGAATTTTAATTAACATTATATTCTTTTTTTCACCATTTATAATTTTTTATAGGATTATTAAAGGCAAAGAGAACCCAAAAAGATTTCATGAAAAATTAGGTTTTTTTACAAAAAAAAGAAATAAAGGAAAACTAATCTGGTTTCACGGTGCGAGTGTTGGTGAAATTCAAAGTATTATTCCATTAATAGAAAGATTTGAAAAAAATAAAGAAATTAAACAAATATTGATTACATCAAATACAGTAAGCTCCTCACTTATTATTAAAAATTTAAGATTGAAAAAAACAATACACCAATTTTTTCCAATAGATTGCAATTTTATTTCTCAAAAATTTTTAAATTATTGGTGTCCCTCTAAAGCTTTTTTTATAGACTCTGAAATTTGGCCAGTAACTATAAGTAATTTATATAAAAGAAACACACCAATATTTCTTCTTAATGGGCGAATTACAAAGAAATCATTCAATAGATGGAAAATATTTTCTTCATTTGCAAAATTAATTTTTAGTAAATTTAATTTATGTCTTTCGTCAAATACTGAGACTAAGAAATATTTAAAAAAACTAGGGGCTAAAAATATAAAAATAATCGGTAACTTAAAATTCAGTCAGTCAGAGAATGAGAGAAAAAATTTAGATAAAAACCTGATAAATTTCATAAACTCTAAAAGAACATGGTGCGCCTCGAGTACCCACTATAATGAAGAGGAGTTTTGTGGAAAAACACACATAAGATTGAAAAAAAGATTTAAAAACTTATTAACAATAATTATACCAAGACATATTAATAGAATTAATTCAATTAAGAGTGAACTCAATAATTTGAATCTTAAAGTTCATTTGGATGAACCTAGAAAAAAAATTAAACCTAACACAGATATTTATTTAGTAAATTCCTATGGAAAAACAAAATTATTCTATAAAGCTTGTAAGAATATTTTTCTAGGAGGATCATTAATTATGCATGGTGGTCAAAACCCTTTAGAGGCAACTAGATATGGTTGTAGAGTTTTACATGGTCCGAATGTTTCAAATTTTAAGGAAATTTATAAATTTCTGGGTAAAAAAAATTTATCAAGAAAAATTACTAATCAAGATCAACTTATTAACTATATAATTAAATATTTTAATTCAAAAAGCAATTCTCAAAAAATAATTAAAGATTTACATTTGATGGGAATAGATATTTTAAATAAAACCTACAAGGAAATTAAGAAATGATTTTAAAAAAACCAAAATTTTGGGATTTTAAAAAACCAAATTTTTTTGTTTATTTGCTCTATCCTTTTACAATATTTGTTAAAATTAATAATATTATCTCAAGTTTTATTCCCAAAAAAAAATTTACTGAAATAAGAACTATGTGTGTTGGAAACTTATATGTTGGTGGTACTGGTAAAACACCAACCACACTGTTTCTATACAAGCTTTTAAAAAAAATGAATATTAATCCAGTTACTGCCAAGAAATTTTATAATAACCAAGTAGATGAACAAAAATTTCTTAGAGATAATTCAAATTTCATTTCATGTAATAATAGAAACGAAATAGTTAAAAAAGGTATTGAAATGAAATTTGATATGATAATTTTTGATGATGGACTTCAAGAAAAATGGATTGATTATGATATCAAATTTGTTTGTTTTGATAGTGAGAAGTGGGTTGGAAATGGTCATTTGATGCCATCTGGTCCATTAAGAGAACAAATGAATGCTTTAAAAAACTATCATGGAATATTTTTAAAAACAGTCAATGAGGACACAAATTTAGATTATATTTATAATAAGATCAGAGAAATAAATCCAAATATTGAAGTTTTTGTATCAAATATTGAGATAAAAAATATTAGTAAATTCAATATTGATAAAAGTTATATTATTTTTTCAGGAATTGGAAATCCCGATAGTTTCAAAAAGTTATTAATTAAAAATAAATTTAAAATAATTGAAGAAATTACTTTTCCAGATCATTATAATTACCAATATAAAGATATTTTAAAAATTATAGATAAAGCAAATTCCAATAATGCAGAAATCATTACTACTGAGAAAGATTTCAAAAGAATTCCTCAAAATTTTAAAGAAAAAATTAGTTTCTTAGAAATAAACATGAAAATTAAAAATGAAAGTAAGCTTGTTCAATTTTTAAAAACGAAGATAAATGAAATTAATTAAATATTTTATACAGTTTATTTTTATTATCTTTTTATTTTTATTATTTAAGATTTTAGGACTGAAATTATCAAAATCTTTTTCAAGTTTTATTTTCAAAATAATTGGCCCTCACTTTAGATCAAAAGAGATTTCACATTCTAATTTAACTATAGCTTTCCCAAAGTTAGATAAGAATGAAAAAGACAAGATTGTAAGCAGTATGTGGGTAACTTATGGTAAAATTTTTGCTGAATATATTTTTATCAAAAATTTTAGGCAATCTTCCAAATTTTCAAAAAAAATTATTATAGAAAATCAAAAGGGCCTGGAAAAAATAAAACAAAAAAATACACCAGTAATTTTCATATCAGGACATTTCGATAATTTTGAATTAATGGCAATGCATATTGAAAAGTCTGGTATTGATTTAGCTGCAATTTATAGACCCTTGAATAATAAATTTCTAAATCCACTTATGGAAAACATAAGAAAAAATTATATTTGTAAAAAACAAATTCAAAAAGGAATTTCTGGTACCAAAGAGTTGCTTAGACAATTCAAAAATGGAACATCTATTGCTCTAATGATTGATCAAAGAGTATCAGAAGGAATAAAATGTGATTTTTTTGGTAAAGAAGCTCTCACTACTACTATACCAGCTCAATTCATCAAAAAATTTAATGCTGAGGTAGTTCCTATTAATATAGAAAGATCAATAGATGATAGTTTTAAGATTAGAATTTTTGATAACATTCGATTTTCTGAAAATGACTCTGTCGAAAAAATTACACTGGAACTTAATAAAATTTTAGAAAAAATGATTATCGCAAATCCAAAACAATGGATTTGGACGCATAATAGGTGGAAATTATAATAATTTAGGTCTCTGATTCTTTTTTTTGATGAGCTTCTTTATAAGAAAAATAGGCTTCTTGAGTTTCCACATTCCAATAATTTAAATTTTCCAAAGAAATTTTTTTACCTGAGACCGCGCATAAAACATGGTCACCATTTTCAATTATTTTGAAATTATTTGGTAAATATTTTAATTTAGCTAATTTTTTCATGATTTATAGTTTATATATAATTATATGAAAGTTGGAGTAATAGGAAGCGGCGGGAGAGAGCATGCCTTATGTATATCTTTGAAAAAGTCAAAAAATATTGACAAAATTTACTGTTTTCCAGGAAATGCAGGTACTAGCTTTATTGCAGAAAATATTGAGATTGAACTTAATAATTTTGAGGAATTAAAAAGAATTATAAAAGAACTTGGCATAGATATAATAATAGTAGGTCCTGAAAAACCACTGGTAAATGGAATAGTCGACTTCTTGGAGCTAAATAAAATTAAAGTATTTGGTCCTGATCGTATTTCTTCACAACTTGAAGGTTCAAAGATTTTCACAAAAAATTTATGTAAAAAATATAATATCCCCACTGCAAAATTTGGTGTCTTTAATAGCATTCAAGATAGTCTTTCATTCTTAAATGAGTGTAAATTTCCTATAGTTGTTAAGGCTGATGGTTTAGCCGCGGGAAAAGGTGTGTATATTTGTGAAACCAATGATCAATCTAAGAAAGCAGTCGAGGAAATTTTTAAAGGTAAATTTGGAGAAGCAAAACAAATTTTAATTGAAGAATTTTTGAAAGGTGAAGAAATGAGTTTTTTTATAATTTCTGACGGCATCAATTATAAAATATTTGGAACTGCACAAGATCACAAACGAGCATTAGAGGGAGATAAAGGTAAAAACACGGGGGGAATGGGAGCTTACTCCCCTTCTCGATTGGAAAGTGAAAAACTGGAAAAAAAGATAATAGAGAAAATAATAGAACCAACATTAAAAGGCTTAAAAGATATGAATAACAAATTTAAGGGTTTTCTATACGCGGGATTAATGATTCTTGACGGTGAGCCTTTTTTGATCGAATACAATGTAAGAATGGGAGATCCTGAATGTCAGACAATACTTCCAAGACTCAAAACCGATTTTTTAGACATAGTAGTTGCAACTGTAAATGAAAATTTAAAAAATATAAATTTAGAATGGTTTGAAGAAAAAAGTATTTGTATTGTTTTAGCTTCAAGAGGATATCCAGATGAATATAAAAATAATTTAGAAATAAATGGTCTTAAAGAAATTAAGCTTCAGAATAATGAATTTATTTTTCACGCTGGTACTAAGATAAATAATTCAAGAATATACTCCAATGGTGGTAGAGTATTAAATTTTGTGATTAAATCAGATAATTTAAAAATTGGTAGAGACCAAGCCATTAATTTAATTAAAAAATTAAATTGGCAAAATGGATATTTTAGAAAAGATATTGGTTATAAGATTATATCATAATGAGAATAATTTCTGGGAGATTTAAAGGAAAAAAGTTATTATTACCTAAAGATAAAAACACTAGACCTTTAAAAGATTTAGTAAAGGAGTCAATTTTCAATCTTCTAGAACATTCAAAAAAAATGAATGTAAGTTTACAAGGTTCTACAATTTTAGATTTATTTTCTGGCTGTGGATCTTTTGGAATAGAATGTTTATCTAGAGAATCTGGGTGTGTATATTTTTTTGAAAATTATTTTGAGGCAATTAAAGTATTAGAAAAAAATCTACTTCTTTTTAAGAATGAAAAAAAATTCCAAATCTTTAAAGATAATTGTTTTGAATTTTTTGACTCCACCAAAAAGATTGATAAAAAATTTGATATAATCTTTATTGATCCCCCTTACAAAGAAATAAAAATTAATATGTTAATTGAAAAGATTATTTATAGAAAACTTCTTAAAAAAGATGGTATTTTTATTATTCACAGACATAAAAAAGATAAAATATTAATGACCAAAAAAATTAATATTCTTGATACTCGGACCTATGGCGTATCTAAGGTATATTTTGCAAATTAAGAATTTTTTAAAATTTTTTTCGTTTCTATTTTAATTAGTTCAACAGCTGGTTGATCATAAGGATTTATTTTTAAAGCTTTAGCTAGAAGAATTGTTTCTAAAATAAAATAGGTAAATAATTCACCAAGCACTTCCTCATTTTTATATTTTATATAAAAACTTCTATAAGGTATCTTTTTTTTTTGAAAAACTTTTTTTGTTGCTTGAATCTTAGAATGAAGAATATCACCCAAATTTTTTTTTTTTAAAAATTTTAAAGAACCAGGAATGATATCTTGATTTAACTTTTGGTAATTTTGATCTTTTGTATAAAAAAACGTGTAAAAATTGTTTTTTTGACCATCTAGATATAATTGCATTAAACTATGATTATCTTTGGGCATATTTGATATTATTGGGAAAATGCCATTCCCTTTTTTGCCTAAACTTTCTGCTACTAATTGTTGATACCATTTTAAAAAATTATCAGTGGTTTCATCATAATTGAGAATTACCGAATTAAATTTTTTTCTTTTAATTAATTCTAAAATATTTGAAACATTAATAATTAGTGAATTTAAAAATTTCTTATTAGTTACTAGATTATCAAATTTCTTAAATTTCTTTGAGTCCAGCCCCATTAATTCTGCTGGCAACATACCGACCTCTGATAAAACTGAATATCTTCCGCCAATAAAGTTATTATGATCAATAATATCTGATTTTAGCTTCATACTTATCTCTCTCAAAATACTCTCTTTTTTATCTGAAACTAAAATATTTTTATCGTTTTTATTTATATATAAATTGCTATTAACGATTGTTTCCAATGTGTTTCCAGATTTTGAAATTACTAAGTTAAGATATTTTTTTTTTGGAAATTTTATCTTTTGATTTAAATTTGTAAGAAAATAAAAATTTTTATTTATTTTATGTTTTAAGAAATCATAAATCGCCATTGTTCCTAAAGAAGATCCACCCATACCGAAAATTCTAATATCTTTATATCCTTTTAATTTTTTGATTAATTTTTTAGAATAACTGTATTTATAGCTTCTTGATAAAGAATTAATAACTTCGCTTTTTGTAGAAATTAGTTCTTTCAAATAATTTTTTAATTTTAGATTAACTTTTTTATTTACAAAATTTTCAGAAGTAAGATTTTTTGTCACCATTATTGTTTTTTAATTTTATCAGAAATACTTTTTTTAATATCAGATTTTGAAGAGTTTTGATTATTATCTTCCTCAGAACTACTTTGTTCTCCATCAAATAGAGATATGATATTTACTTCTTCATCAACCACTTCAGGTTGCTCATTGGGTTTTGGCAATTTTGAAAAATCTGGTGGTAAAATTAGAGGATCTTTTTTTTCTATTAAAAATTCTTCACCTGAGGTAGCTTTTTTTTTTAATTTGAATCCTCCACAAGAAAATAAAAATGAGGATACTACTAAAATTAAAAAAATATTATAAATAAATCTCATTTAAATTTTTTACCAAAGATTTCAAAACTTATTAAAAAAATTATGCCTATCGTAATGAATATATCAGCAACATTAAATATAAACCAATGAAAATTGTTAATATGTAAATCTATAAAATCCGGTACTGCGGAGTAAAATATTCTATCAAAAATATTCCCGAGAGAACCTCCTATAATCATAATATAACTTAATTTCTCAAAACCACTAGATCTAAACATTAGCCAAATAATAACAACAGTTATTAGGCAAATAAAGATTGTCAGAAAATTATAATAAAGTTTTTCATCAAAAGAAAATAACCCAAAAGCAATACCTTCATTCCAAATCAAATTGAAATTTAAAAAAGATGTAACACTAATTCCATATTGTTCATAAGTTTCTGGAGAACTAATGATCAATAATTTACTTAGTCGATCGATTAAAAAAATAAAAATGATAATAGAAAAATTTACTAAATGTTTTTTTAACATTTTATTTACAATTTGGTCTTTCACATGGTGTGCTTCTGATTTTCCAACATATTGAACATTTTTCACCTGTCGCTTTGCTTGTTTCTACAATTATCTCATTTGTATTACTATTCTCGATTTTGACTGAAGAAGTTATACAAAGTTCTGAGAGGTCAACGTTTTTCAAAAATTTCTGGTTCTCATTATTTAATTTAACAATTAATGCTGCCTCTAAACTAGATCCTATATCTTTACTTGCTCGTTTTTGCTCAATACTCAGATTACAAATATCCCTTATTTTAATTAATTGTTCCCATTTAGAATTAAGATTTGAATTATTAAATTTTTCGGGAAAATTTAAAAATTTTTCAAGATGAATACTTTTTTTATTTTTTGAAATAAGTTGATAAATCTCTTCAGTTGTAAAAGATAATATTGGTGCAAACCATCTTATTAAAGAATTAAGAATAACATTTAACAATACAAGTGTAGATTTTCTTTTTTCAGAGTTTATTGGATCACAGTACAAAGTATCTTTTCTTATATCAAAATAAAAAGCAGATAAATCTACAGTGCAAAAATTCAATAATTCTTTATACAAATTATGAAAATCATATTCTTTGAAATACTTGATAAATTTAGAATTTAAATTGTAAATTTTATGAAGCATAAATTGCTCTAATTCAGGTAAATTCTCAATTTTAATTTTTTCTAAATCTATTTGTTCAAAATTATCATTAAGATTTCCAAGCAAATATCTAAATGTATTTCTTATTTTTCTATAGGACTCAGCATGCTGATCAAGTATTGAATAGTCTATTCGAAGATCCTCAGCATAATTTGAAGAAGCAACCCAAATTCTAAGTATATCAGCACCATATTTTTTTAAGATATCTTCAGGCGCAATTACATTTCCCAAAGATTTTGACATTTTTAGACCTTTACCATCAACTACAAAACCATGAGAAAGAATAGACTCAAAAGGTGCACGATCTCTTGTTCCGCAAGACTCTAGAAGAGATGAATGGAACCAGCCCCTATGTTGGTCAGAGCCTTCGAGATACATAGAAGCAGGCCACTTTAAATCTTTTCTTTTTTCCAATACAAATGAATGTGTAGATCCACTATCAAACCATACCTCTACGATATCACTTAACTTTTCAAAATCCTCGGCTTTATATTTTTTTCCAAGAAATTTTTGTGGATCATCTGAAAACCAACAATCAGAGCCCTCTTTTTCATAAATTTTTGCAATATTATCAAAAACCTCATCATCAACCAAAATTTCACTTGTCTTCTTGTTAATAAAAATAGGTAATGGAACTCCCCAGACTCTTTGTCTTGAAACACACCAATCAGGTCTTGTTTCAATCATTGATTTTAATCTTTCTTTTCCTTTGCTAGGATAAAAGGTTGTTTCATCAATTGCTTTTAAGGCTTTCTTCCTAAGCTTATGACTATCCATAGAAATAAACCATTGGGGAGTTGCCCTGTGAACTAATGGTGCTTTCGACCTCCATGAATGAGGATAAGAGTGAACAAGTTCACCACTAGATAATAATTTTTTTTGGTCTTTTAATTTTTCAATGACAATTGAATTAGATTTAAAAATATGTATCCCCTCAAAAAGTGCTACATTTTTGGTATATTTTCCATCACCATCAACTGTTTCAATTGCTTTAATTCCATTATTCATACACAAATTAAAATCATCTGGACCATGACTTGGCGCACAATGAACAATTCCAGTGCCTTGTTCTGTGGTAACAAAACGTGCCTCTAGCATAGGTATGTCATATTCATAACCAAGTTTTAAAAAGGGGTGATTACATATTGTTCCTTTAAAATCTTTACCTTTAAAATTTTTTAATTTTTTGAAACTTTGGATTTTGGTATCTTTTACAACTGAGTCAATTAATGCAGCTGCAATTAGAATTTTTTTATTTTTAAAATCTCCATCATCATTTACCTCAATCAACGAATATTCTAAGCTTTCATTGTAAGCTAATGCTTTATTGGCTGGTATAGTCCAAGGAGTAGTTGTCCAAATTACTATTTCACTATCATTTAATTCCTTAATGTTTGATGATTTAACAGGAAAAGATGCATATATAGTATCTGACTTATGATCTTGGTATTCAACCTCTGCATCTGCTAAGGCCGTTTTTTCAACAGTTGACCATAAAACAGGTTTAAAACCTCTATATAAACTTCCCTCTTTCAAAAATTTACCTAATTCTCTTACTATTTGAGCTTCAGCATCAAAGCTCATTGTGGAATAGTAATTATTCCAATCTCCTACAACTCCTAACCTTTTAAATTGGTCTTTATGGATATCTATCCATTTTTCTGCAAAGGCTCTGCACTCTTTTCTAAATTCAACGATTGGCACTTCATTTTTGTTTTTTTTATTTTTTTTATATTGTTCTTCAATTTTCCATTCTATTGGCAATCCATGACAGTCCCATCCAGGAACATAGACAGAATCTTTTCCATCCATTTGATGGAATCTCACAATTATATCTTTTAGAATTTTATTTAAAGCTGTTCCCATGTGTATATTACCATTCGCGTAAGGAGGACCATCATGAAGAACAAATTTTTCTTCGCCTTTTCTTGATTTTCTTAATTCATCATAAAGGTTTATTTTTTGCCAAAATTTCAAAATTTCTGGTTCTCGTGTTGGCAAATTTGCTTTCATCGAAAAGGCGGTTTTGGGGAGATTAATTTGTGATTTGCTCATTTTATTTTTTTGCTATCAATAAATCATTTTCAATTTGTCTTCTAAGCTGCCCAACATTTTTAAATTTTTTTTCTTTTCTAATAAATTTTTTAAACTCTACTGTTAAATACTTATTATAAAGATTTCCAGAAAAATTAAATAGATGAACCTCTAATAATATTTTTTTGCCATTAAATGTTGGGCGATAACCTAAATTAGCAATTCCTTTTATGTAGTTGTTTTTATCACTCCTTTTTACTTTTACTGCATATACGCCTGGACAAGCTAAGATATAATTCTTGATATCAATGTTTGCGGTCGGGTAACCAATTTTTTTTCCTAGCTGCCTTCCCTTTTGAACCTTTCCAACAATTGACCAATTTCTATTCAAAATTTTATTGGCTTTATCTAATTTTCCTTTTTGTAAAAGTTTTCTAACCAATGATGAAGATGCTATTTTTTTATTGGTTAACAATGGTTTTGGTTTTACCACCTTATAACCGCATATCCTCTCAAATTTAATCAACTGTTCAACATTACCTTCTCTCTTGTTCCCAAATCTAAAATTATTACTTACAAAAATGAACTTTGGTTTTAATTTTTTACCTAATATTTCTCTGATGAAAGTTGTAGATTTTATTTTTGAGAATTTTCGATCGAATTTTTTTATAATTATAAAGTTTACCTTAAGATTTTTAAGATTATCAATTTTTTGTTGTAAACTAGAAATTCTAAAATTACCTAAATTTTTATTAAAAAACATTTTTGGCATTGGTTCAAAAGTCAACACACCAATTTTTGAGGAATATCTTTTTTTATATTTCTTAGCTAATGAGAATAATTTTTGATGTCCTTTATGAACCCCATCAAAGTTACCAATCAAGATAATTGAATCTTTATATCTTTTATTTATATTAAAATTCTTATATATGTTTTTTGATTTTACCATTTCAATTCTGATTGAATATAATTACAAATTGTTTCGTAAGATTTTGCAACTTTTTCTATTCCTTTTTCTTTAATCTCATCCTTATGAATTCCATTTGAAATTATTAAAGAGTCATAATTTAAAAGGTTTGCTCCTTTTATATCAGTATTTAAATTATCACCTATAGAGAGAATTTTTTTATTCTTATTATCAGTAGATTGATTGTAAACCTCGGGATAAGGTTTACCAAAATAAATAACTTCTCCTCCCATTTTTTCAAAAATCATTGCAACAGAACCAGCACAAAATTCTCTAGTGTTTCCTCTATCAACGATGAGGTCAGGATTTGTACAAATCATTTTTTTTTTAATATTTTTTTCAAACAAATTTTTATAATATTTTAAATCTTCATTATGATCATCAAATAATCCTGTGCATAAAATATAATCAGATTTGTCTATGTTATTTAATTTCATCTTTTCAAAATCTTTAAATAAATCAAAATCTCTTGGTGGCCCTACGTGAAAAAAAGTTTTATTAGTCAGATTTTTCTTTAAATAAACGAGAGCTGCTTCACCGGAGGTAAAAACATGGTCTCTGATTTCTTTTTCCATACCTAGTTTTTCTAAAAAAGATTTAACCGCATGATTAGGTCTGGGTGCATTTGTGAGTAAAATATAGTCCTTTCTTTTTTTATCGATTTCTTTTAACGCCCTAATCGCTTCGACGTGTAAGGTAACCCCGTCATGGACCACTCCCCATAAGTCAACATAAAATAGCTGATAATTGTCTGCTATAGAACTTAGACCTTCTTTATCTAAATTTTTAGTCATCAAATTAATCTATAAACCATAAAACCCTCAAATTCCCTTATTTTTTAACCAACTAATTTTTAACTATATCTTGAAATAGTAAGGTCAATATCTATATGAAGTCCATATTAATAAGGAGAATTTATGAAATTTAGACCGTTACACGACAGAGTTTTAATAGAAGTTTTAGATAGCAGCGAAAAAACTGCTGGTGGAATAATCATACCTGACACGGCACAGGAAAAACCTCAAGAGGGCAAAGTAGTCGCAATTGGTGGTGGTGCAAAAACTGAAGACGGCAAAACGATACCAATGGATGTAAAAGTTGGAGATAAAGTTTTATTTGGCAAATGGTCAGGAACCGAAGTCAAAATTGATGGCAAGGAATACAGCATAATGAAAGAGTCTGACATTATGGGTATTTCAAGTAAGTAATTTAATTTAAAGGAGAAAATAAAATGGCAAAAGTAGTAAAATTTGATGCAGAAGCAAGAGCAGCAATGATAAGAGGAGTAAATATTCTTGCTGATACGGTTAAAGTAACACTAGGACCAAAAGGAAGAAATGTGGTTATGGACAAATCTTATGGTGCTCCTAGAATTACAAAAGATGGTGTCTCTGTTGCTAAAGAAATTGATCTCGAGGATAAATTTGAAAACATGGGCGCTCAAATGGTTAAAGAAGTTGCGAGCAAAACAAATGATGAAGCTGGTGATGGAACAACCACAGCCACTATACTTGCTCAAGCTATTGTAAAAGAAGGTGTGAAATACGTTACTGCAGGCATGAACCCTATGGATGTAAAAAGAGGAATTGATGCAGCAGTAGATGTAGTAAAACAAAATCTGGTATCTTCAGCTAAAAAAGTGAAAGATAGTGATGAGATTGCTCAAGTTGGAACAATTTCTGCTAATGGCGATAAAGAAATTGGTACTATGATTTCTAAAGCAATGCAAAAAGTTGGTAATGAAGGAGTAATCACGGTCGAAGAAAACAAAGGAATTGAAACAGAATTAGACGTTGTTGAAGGTATGCAGTTTGATAGAGGATATTTATCACCATATTTTATTACAAACAGTGATAAAATGACAACTGAATTAGAAAATCCTTTTATTCTATTACATGAAAAAAAATTAACAAACCTACAACCAATGGTTCCTCTTTTAGAAGCAGTCGTTCAAGCTGGAAGACCGTTGATGATTATTTCTGAGGATGTTGAAGGTGAAGCATTAGCTACATTAGTAGTAAATAAATTAAGAGGTGGTTTAAAAGTTGTAGCTGTAAAAGCGCCAGGATTTGGTGACAGAAGAAAAGCTATGCTTGAGGATATTGCAATTCTAACTGGTGGCTCGGTTATTTCTGAGGATTTAGGAATAAAACTGGAAAATGTGAAACTTGATGACCTTGGTTCTTGTAAAAAAATTAAAGTTGATAAAGATAACAGTACTATAGTTAATGGTTCTGGTAAAAAATCAGACATAGAAGCTAGATGTTCTTCAATCAAACAACAAATTGATGAAGCAACATCAGACTATGACAAAGAAAAACTTCAAGAAAGATTGGCAAAATTAGCTGGTGGTGTTGCAGTGATTAAAGTCGGTGGTGCCACAGAAGTTGAGGTGAAAGAGAGAAAAGACAGAGTCGAAGATGCTTTAAATGCAACCAGAGCCGCTGTTGAAGAAGGTATTGTAACAGGTGGTGGTTGTGCATTATTATATGCGGCTCAGGAACTTGAAAAAGTTAAAGCTAAAGGTGAAGATCAAAAAGCTGGTGTTGATTTAGTCAGAAGAGCATTGGAAGCTCCCATTAGACAAATTACAAAAAATGCTGGTGTAGACGGATCAGTAGTTGTTGGTAAACTACTAGAACAGAATAAAAAGACACATGGATATGATGCACAAAATGAGGAGTATTGTGATATGTTTGCTAAGGGTATTATTGATCCAGTAAAAGTTGTTAGAACAGCTCTACAAGATGCAGCTTCTATCTCTGGATTGTTAGTAACGACTGAAGCAATGATAGCTGATAAACCTGAAGAAAAGGATGCAGCTCCTGCTGGAATGCCAGGAGGAATGGGCGGCATGGGCGGCATGGGAGGAATGGGTGGAATGGGAATGTAATACGTTTCCATTTAGAGAACACTCTAAATACATACACTAAACAAAATTAGAACCCTCGGAATGAAAGTTTCGGGGGTCTTTTATAATTATTTAATTTTTTTCTTAATTTCATTAAATTCTTTTTTTGCTTGTTTTATCTTGTTTTTTAATTCAATTAGTTTTTCATTTTTATCTGCTAAATTAATGTCTTTGTTAAATGTGTTAACATTTTCCATCAATTTTACAAAATGATTATTCTTTATTTCGAAAAATTTGTTTAAATCAAACATTAATTTTATAATATCTTTTTTTGCCTCATATTTTAAATCAGAAAATTTTTTAGTAAAAATATCAAGATTAAAATAGGTTTCATAAATTTGATAAGTTAAATCTGATAACACTTTGTCCATTTTTTTTGGTTTAATACTTTCCCATTCTTCTATTTTATTAAATATAACCATAGGAGTTTTCGTCCCCTTATCCAAATCAAATTCAAATAGACCACTTGGTGTATCTTGTGATAAATTACCATCATCATCTTTATTAATTTCTATCATTAATTTGTATCCTTGACCGTTATAAAAATATCCAATTAATTCTGTATTACAAATTTTTTGATTTCCTTTGTCAAATTTTTTGAATGTTGCAAATCCATTTTGAAGATTATGAGTAAATGTACCTTCATAACAACACAAAAATTCCCAGTCTGTTATTAATTTTTTTCCTAAACCATGATAAGAATCTGCAAACCATTCACCAGCGTAGTAAGGTATGTTAAATGGGTGATGAGCACTACCTCCTCCACTAAAGTAAGTATATTTTCCCATACCATGTCTTAAACCACTATCAAATTGACCATAGAACATATCTTCTGACGGTGCAAATATCATTGCCCCATTTCCATTTGGCATAATGTCTTTATTATATTCTCCCGTATATGCTCCATTAAAGTAAGGAAATCCCTCTTTCTTTTTATTTTTTATTGTCTTTTTTTCTAATTGTGGGATTTTTTTATTTACAATTTCGTCTAACTTTTTATCTATCTCTAATTTTTTATATTTAAATTCTTGAACAACTCTTAAATAAAGTGCTTGAAGTTGCTTTTCAGACAATGGTTCTGCCATATGAGTAAACTAGCAATAAAGACAAACAAAGTCACCTTCTCATTTCCTTCCTGTTTCGTCTGATTCTGCAATGAACTTTGCAATGAACTGCTTAAATAAGTGAGTATTGGCGTACTAAGAATGCGAATGTAATCCCCACTAATCTCAAACAAAAATTCAAAAAGGGCAGTTTTTACTGCCCTTTTTTTTTGGCTAATTTGAATACCTTTTCAATTATTTTTTGATGATAATATTATTTAAATACTTGTAGTGTTTAGTGCTTATAATCCACAAAAACAATTTTGAAATAAATATATTCCAGTAAATTTTTTTCTTTCTAAACAAATAATCAAAATTTTTGTGATCATATCCATACCCACAATACGAATAGCCTTTTTTTGATAGATATTTTATCAAATCTTTTTTTTGTAATTTTTTTAAATGTAAATATTCTATTGATATATTTTCAATATTATACTTTTCTAAATCGATAGATTTTAATACATCTAAATCTATTCCCTCAAGATCAATGCTCAGATAATCAATATTAGCTTGGTCTATTTTTCTAAAAAAATCATTTATCTCAATAGCTTTTATAGTAAAATTTTTTATCTGTTCACCTGGATAATGTCTTTCAACATGTTCTTTTTTAATTGACGTTACCTGGAAATGAGGAGCATCTTTCTCGGTATAATAGAATTTAATTTGATCGGTTTTTTCAAGGGAAATACCTAAATTAAAAATTTCTACATTTCGAAAATTTATGTATGACTCTTTTAATTTTTCTATATTAAAAGGATTAGCCTCAACACAGAATATTTTATCATTAGAATTTGAGTTTTTTTTAATAAATTCTGTAAAGCCACACCTAAAATTCTGTCTACTATCAAGGTCACCTGCTCCTGATCCTAAATGGACAAAAACTTTTCCCATTTGTAAAGATTTATCGAAAATAAATAAGAAATCTATTAATATTTCATTTAAGTAACATTTATTTTGTGTATAAATTAATTTTATGTCTAAAAGATATAGTGGAAAATCTTTTAAAGATTCTAGCGTTAATAAAAAACCAAAACTTAGCCTCAAAGAAAAGAGAAGTTTAAAAAGAGAAAAGGCAAAAAAAACAAAATAACGTCATATTTTGTCCAAAATCCTTTTATTTATTTGGTTTTTTTAAAGTTTTCAAAAAAATTTTTTAAGGTATAAGAGCCAGGATTTATGAGCAAAGATATTAGAAACATCACTATAATCGCACACGTTGATCACGGCAAAACTACATTAATTGATAATCTAATGAAACAAAGCGGCTCATTTAGGGAAAATGAAGTTGTTGACGAAAGACTAATGGATTCAGGCGAGCTTGAAAAAGAGAGAGGTATTACAATTTTAGCAAAACCTGCATCTATCAATTGGAAAGATTCAAGAATAAATATTATTGATACCCCGGGTCACCGTGATTTTGCTGCAGAAGTTGAAAGAGTTTTAAGCATGGCAGATGGCGCATTACTTTTAATTGATTCTGCAGAAGGAGTTATGCCTCAAACAAAATTCGTTTTATCTAAAGCTCTAAAACAGGGATTAAAACCAATTGTAGTAATCAATAAATTGGACAAATCAGATCAAAGAGCCAATGAAGTTTTAGATGAAACTTTTGATTTATTTGTAAGTTTAGATGCAAATGAAGAACAGCTAGACTTTCCTGTTTTATATGCGAGTGGAAGATCTGGTTGGGCTGATAAAGAAATTGATGGTCCAAGAGAAAATTTAAATCCTTTATTAGATCAAATTATTGATCATGTAAAACCTGCTGAACTTGATAAAACAAAACCCTTTGCAATGTTGTCTACTCTTCTTTACGCAGACAATTTCTTAGGGAGAAGCTTAGTCGGAAGAATTGCACAAGGAACTGCAAAAGCTAATCAATCAATCAAGGCAATAAATTTAAAGGGTGAAAAAGTTGATGAAGGAAGACTTACTAAAATTTTTAGATATGAGGGTACAAAAAAAGTACCAATCGAAATTGGTGAGGCGGGAGATATTGTAGTTGTTGCTGGCTTAGAAAAAGCAAATGTTGCTGACACAATTTGTGATCTTGAGGTAAATGATCCTATTAAAGCTACTCCAATCGATCCACCAACAATGTCTATTACCATTACTGTAAACACATCTCCTCTTGCAGGAACTGAGGGTAAAAAACTTACAAGTACTCAGATAAGAGATAGATTAATTCAAGAAGCGCAGAATAATGTTGGAATTACTTTTACAGAAAATGAAGGTAACGATTCTTTTGTTGTAAGCGGTCGAGGTGAATTAATGCTAGAAATTTTACTAACTCAAATGAGAAGAGAAGGTTTTGAAATGACAGTTAGTCCCCCAAAAGTTCTCTATAAAAAAGATGAAAATGGTAAAAAACTTGAGCCAATAGAAGAAATAACTATGGATCTTGATGAGGAACATTCATCAAAAATTATTGACTCCATGAATAGAAGAAAAGGCAAGTTAATAGAATTAAAAGACACTGGTAAAAATAAAAAAAGATTAATCTTTCATGCACCAACAAGAGGTTTAATGGGATACACAAGTCGGTTTCTAACACTTACAAAAGGCAATGGTGTAATTAACAGAATTTTTCATGCGTATGGACCATTTGAGGGTGAAATGGAAGGTAGAAGAAATGGTGCACTTATTTCAATGGAACAAGGAAAAGCAGTTGCATTTGCAATATTTAATTTGCAGGCTAGAGGTGAGATGTTTGTAACTCATAATGATCCTGTTTATCCAGGTATGATTGTGGGATTATCTCCTAAACCTGGAGATATGATTATTAATGTTATGAAGGGCAAAAAATTAACTAATATGAGAACACAAGGTACAGATGAAAATGTCGTTCTAACGCCGGTAAGAAAAATGTCCATCGCAGAACAATTAAGCATGTTAAATACTGATGAGGCTTTGGAAATCACTCCAGACTCTTGCAGATTGAGAAAAGCCATTCTCGATCCGCACGAAAGAAAGAGAAGTGAAAAATCAGGCGCTGCAGCCTAATCAAAAATTTTATCAACTATATACAGGCCTAAGGCAACACAAGGACCAATTCCAAAAGCAAATAATAAAGTTCCCACTCCCACAGTTCCACCTAAGTACCATCCGATACTTACAACAGAAATTTCTAAGAATGCTCTTACGACAGCAACTGGTAAATTTGTTTTTTTTTGGAGACCAATCATCAAACCATCTCGTGGTCCAGCTCCAAGATTAGATACTAGATAAATACCTCCACCAATCCCAACAGTTATTACTGAAATTATTGCCAGAATTAATTGATAAAAGTAATTAGATGGGGTCGGAACAAATTTTATACAAAGATCAATCATCAATGCAATAATGATTGCATTAAGTATTGTTCCCATCCCTGGTTTTTGATCAAGCGGCATCCACAATATTAAAACTGCAACACTAATCAAAAATGTTATTGTTCCTATACTCAAGTTAACATTTAAAGAGATACCTTGAGCTAAAACACTCCACGGAGAAGCACCTGTAAAAGATACAATTAATAGACCTTCTCCAAGACCAAATAACATCAAGCCAAAACATAAAAAAAAGAATGTAGAGAATTTTGGTTTAAAGTTATAAGGCTTATCTGAGCTCCAATTGACTCTTGGTATTTTCTTAATTTTTAAAAACATTTTAATAAATCATTTCTATTGTTAATAAAGTCTATTAAACTAGTTGTTAAATGAAAAAAATTATAGTCATTTTATTTCTTTTTATTTATTCAACAAATTCAATCGCTCATATTGGACATTACATTAAATACAAGAAAATTGAGATGGAGATTTTTCGAAATGGTGAGCTTATTGGCTATAATCATTATTTTTTCAATAGAAATGGATCAGAAACAATTGTTACTAATCAAATTAAATTTGCAGTTAAACTTTTGGGAGCAACAGTTTTCCAAGTTGAGGGTTATAGCGAGGAAAAATATTTTAAAGATCAATTAGTTTCTTATAATTCTAAAACTTTACAAAATGACAAAAAGAAGTTTGTTAATTTAACCTTTGACCAAAAAAATAAAAAATTTGATATCAAAGGCTCTTCATATAATGGAGAAGCCTCAGCTAATAATGTGATTGGAAATTGGTGGAATCACAAAATTTTACAAGCTAGTTCTCAAATAAGTCCTATCTCAGGGAGTATTAAGGATCAAGTTGTAACTTTTTTAGGTAAAGAAAAAATAGAACTTTATGGAAAAGTTTATGATGTTGATCATTTTACACTGAAGTCTAAAGACATGAGTATACCTAAAGATAAAAGATTAGATTTTGACATTTGGTATGATCGTAAAAATTTAATGATATTAAAAGTATCCTATTCAAGAATGGGTAACTGGGAGTATAAATTAAAGAATTTTAATTAATTTCTCTTGAGATTTTTCTGAATAAATCATGTGCACTTATCCATCCTGACTCTAATCTAGGTCCTACAAACCAATCGGCACAAACACCCAATCTTTTCTTAGGATCCCAAAAACTCTTAATTTTAAATGGTCTCGAATTTGAGGAGTATCGCCAACCGTGATTAAGTGAATAATAAATCTTTGTTTTTTTGATATTTGAAAGTTTAAAAAATTTATCGATCATAATTTGTGAATTTTCTTTTTTGTTATTCTTGTTTTTACTAATCTTTTTATTTGCCCACTTAAATGTACTTTGAAGAGTCCATAAATCATATTTTGATTTAAATCTTTTTTTTGAGTTTTCATTTCCTGCCCAGCCAAGAATTGGGTCTTCAAAAAGATAGCTACTATTTGAATTCTTACTTTTTTTTATTGCAATCATAGTAGTAATATTTGCGTCCATTTTTATTGATTTTCTTAAAAAAGAGTTATTAATAAATTTCTTAGAAAGTTTTTTTAATTGTGGAAAAGGACAAGTCAAAATTAAGTTTTTAAAGGACCTTAATTTTCCATCGTCAAATAACAAATACCAGAGTTTATTTTTGTAATAGATTTTTTTTAATTCACTGTGATAGTTACAATTAATTTTCTTTAGCAAATGTTTGCTAATATCATTATTTCCATTTTTACCAATTACTTTTAAATGTTTTTTATCTTCTTTTTTTTTTGAATTAAGAAAAACATGTTTGCCTCTCCATACTTTTAAAATTTTTTTTTTAATTAAATCTTTAGTAAATTTTTTAAATTCCTTAGTTTTTGGTGAAATATACTGAGTACCATGATCAAAACCTGTTTTGCCTTTTATTCTTTTAAAAGATGCACGACCCCCAGGACCTCTTGCTTTATCGAACAAAATTACTGAATATTTTTTATTAAGAAGATTTGCAATTGTGGATCCAGATATTCCAGAACCAATTATACAAAATTCACTCATTTACCAGCAACAACCATTCCCTCTATTAACATGGTTGGTGAGTTAGTTGCATATTTGAACTCTAAATCATTTGCTAAGGTAATATTTTGAAACATGTCTTTAAAATTACCTGCTATAGTAATTTCATTTATTGGATATTTAAACTCACCCTTTTCAATTAAAAACCCGGTTGCTCCAACTGAATAATCTCCGGTAACAATATTACTTCCATGTCCTATGGTTTCTGTAATATAAAGACTTTTTGAATTTGAATTCAGTAAATCTTTAAAACTAATATTTCCATTTTCAAAATAAAGATTACTTGTTCCTCCACATCTTCCATTAGATTTAAGATTTAATTTTTTTCCATTGTAAGTATCAATCAGATAATGTTTCAAAATTCCTTGATCCACTAATTTAAGTGTGTCGGTTTTTACTCCTTCACTATCAAAATTTCTTGAGCCTAATCCTTTGAGCATATCAGGTTTGTCAAATACATTAATTTTATCTGAGAATATTTTTTGATTAACTTTATCCTTTAAAAAAGAAGTTCCTCTTGATATTGCTGATGAGGAAATAGCGCTTGCAAAAGTACTTAATACTCCCTTAGCTATTCTTTTATCAAAAATTATAGCAATTTTCTCACTCCCAATTTTTTTTGGACTTAATTTTCTAATGGTTTGATTAGCAGCTAAATTGCCTAATTCATCTGCATCATCTAAGTCTTTAAGAAAACATTTACTAGAATATTCATAATCTCTTTCCATGCTTTTTTCATCTTTTGCAACTGTTACACTTGATGCTGTAAATGAAGATGTTTTGTAACCATCACAAAAACCTTCACTGTTAGCTAAAACAAAATTAGATTTATTTTGAGTAAAACTGGACTCAGTATTAACAATTTTTTTATCACTTGAAGCAGCGGCCTCTAATTTTTTTAGATAATCTATTTTTTGATTATTTTCTATATGAGTTTCATCATAAAGATTTAGGTCCTTAACTTCTTTTGCAAATAAATCTCTGTCCGGTAAAGAATTAAATTCATCCTCAGGCGTATTTTTTGTAGTCTCAATACATTTTTCAATCAAAATATTTAAATTGTCATTAAGCAAATTAGAGGAAGATATTGATGATTTTTTTTTACCAATATACGTAGTGATGCTTAGGCCTAGATCGTCTGATCTATTAGACTCATCTAATTTTTTATTTCTAAAATTTACAGTTTCAGAAATCGAGTTTTTTACAATAATACTTGAGTCTGTTGCACCTAATTTCTTTGCTAAACTTAAACAATATGATGCTTTTTTCTCTAAAAATTCTTGATCTTTAACCATTTAAAGTTTCGTACCACCTACAGTCATCTTATCGATTAATATTGATGGCTGCGCTACGCCTACAGGTACACCTTGACCAGCTTTACCACATGTTCCAATTCCAGGGTCCATCATCATGTCATTGCCTACCATAGAAACTTCTTTTAAAATTGAAGGACCATCTCCAATCAATGTTGCGCCCTTAATTGGTGATCCAATTTTGCCATTAACAATTTCATAAGCTTCAGTGCAATTAAATACAAATTTTCCAGATGTAATATCAACTTGTCCACCACCAAAACTTACTGCGAAAATACCTTTGTCGACTGACTTAATCATTTCTTCTTGGGTTTGCTTACCGCTTAGCATCATGGTATTTCTCATTCTTGGTAGAACTATATGTCTATAGTTTTCTCTTCTTCCGCTACCAGTAGATCTTGTTTTCATCAAACGTGCATTGAGCCTGTCTTGCATAAAATTTTTTAAAATTCCATTTTCAATCAAAACAGTTTTTTCTGTTGGTGTTCCCTCATCGTCAATTGTAAGACTGCCTCTTCTATTATCAATGGTACCGTCGTCAATAATTGTAACTCCTTCACTTGCAACTTTTTGGCCCATCAAATTATGAAATGCTGAAGTTTTCTTTCTATTGAAATCTCCTTCTAAACCATGACCAACAGCCTCATGAATTAATATTGCTGGCCACCCAGGTCCGAGTACAACCTTCATCTCTCCTGCTGGCGCGGGTTTACTCTCTAAATTTACTGATGCTATCCTTAAAGCTTCGTCACAAACACTTTTCCAATTTTCATCTTTTAAATATGAGTCATAAGATTGTCTTCCGCCAACACCGTATACGCCTGTTTCTTTTCTGCCATCTTTCTCCACCATAACTGACACATTAAATCTTACTAAAGGACGGACATCTGACAAAGTCTCTCCACCAGATCTAATTATTTCTACAGACTTTTGCTCTCCCAAAAAATTAGCTGTAACTTGTTTAACTTTATCACCTTTAGATCGTAAATAATCATTTACATCGTTCAATATTTTTATTTTTTCATTAAGAGATTTTTGCTCAATAGGATTAATATTGTCATAATACTTTTTATTTGATTTAGGAATTTCATGATTGTAAGTACCTTTGACAGATTTTAAAGTTGACTTTAAATTTTCTGAAGATTGTTTTAAAGAGTTTTTAGAAATCTCATTAGAATGAGAATAAGCGACCACTTCATCAGATATAGCTCTAAAACCAAATCCTAAATCTGAATTATAACTAGAATTTTTAATTTTGTTATCATCTAATAGTATCGACTCAGATTTTGAATTTTCCAGATACAATTCGCCATCATCACATTTTTGCAAAGTGTCAGAAATAATACTTTCAGCCTCTTTTCTAGATACGTCAGATTTTTCAAAGAAATTACTCATATGAGACATTAAATAGATTGTTTCATAAAATTTTCAACTAGAGTATTTTACGCATGTACATATCTGAGACAAATTAGTAATAAATTCACATATTATGAAAGTTTATTTTAATAATTCTTGTAAAATTTGTAAGGCCGAAATTGATCTTTATAAAAAAGAAAAAATAGATGAAATCGATTGGGTTGATATTACAGATAATGAGTTGGCTGAAAAGGAAACTTCTAAAGACAGTAAACAACTTTTAAGAAGGCTTCATATCAAAGATGGTGAGAAAGTTTTAGGAGGTGCAGAGGCATTTTTATTATTATGGAAAAAAATGCCCAAATATAAATTTCTCTATAAATTTTTTAAATTACCAATCATCTTTAATATATTTTCAGTTGTATATGAAATAGTAGCCTTTTTTCTTTACTTAAAAAATAAAAAGCAACTAAAAAAATCTAACTTGTGAAAAATAATAAAAATTTACTTAATAAAGACATAGAGGATACAAACATTACTAAGACTATTGAGTACATTAGTAATATAATTTTATTTTTTTTTCTTCTTAATCTAACAAAATCCTTATCATCCAGATCAGAAATGTCTCTCTCACCAACTACTGGATAATCATAAGTAAATCGCCACGTACTTTCACCAAGTCTTGGGTCTAAATTATTATAATATGTGATCCACGCAATAATGTATCTGAAAACTAAATATAAAATTATTAAAAAGGCAGATCCTAAAATCATATAAGATAATATCTAATTAAATATAAATGTTTAATTATTATTTTTGGCTCTTTTCCTTGCAATAAGCTGTGTTAAAGAGTCTACCATGGTGTCTGAAGCTTTAAAGATGTCTACATTTCTAAACTCATGGGAAAGATTTTTTTCAGGGTTTGTTTTATCTTCAATGACAATTCCTTCATCTGGAGAGTTATTTTTGATGTAAATTAATAATAACCACTCATCATCTGATGACTCGTCCCATTTAATAAAAACTTCTCCAGTTTCAAATCGTCTATCTATACACCGAAAAATAGACATATCTCTTGTAATATGTCTTTTATTGAGTTGAAATACTAAACTACTTGCGCTTCTGTAAAAACTTTCAAGTGCAAATTCAACTTTTTGTCTTGCTAATGTATATTCTTTTTCTTTTTCTAATAAGGTTTCTCTGTCTTCGTCACCTTGAAGTTTAACACCTAGCGCCTCGACTCTTTCTTTGATTTTTTGATCCCTTAGTAATCTGTATTTTTCTTTAAGTTTGTCGATTCTCTCTTGTAGCCCAGAATAATCTTCTCTTTTTTCTTTTAGGGAAATTTTCTCAAGTTTTTCTAGTTCTTTAACTTCTCTTATTCTGAATTTTTCAATTTGTTTATCTAATCTTAATTGTTTTAAAAATTGTTTTTGCTTTTCTGCTTGTTCGATTCTTAAAAGCGCTTGTTCTTTTCTTAAAAATAATTTTATATCTTTTGTTCTCTGTTTTTCTAATTTTTCCTCTTCTCTTAGCGTTTGCTCCCTCAGCTTTAATCTTAAATTTTCTTCTTCTTTTTTCTTCTCTGCTTCTTCGATTTTTTCTTTTCTCTCCCTTTCAATTTTTTCTATTTTTATTCTTCTTTTTTCATCGGTTTTTAATATCTTGTAATTAGAAATTGTCTCTGAAATCTTGTCAAAAAAACTCTGAATGCTTTTTTCCAAACCAAAATTAAATTTGAAATCAAATTGTGGTTTGAGAGATAATTGAAATTTAACTAGTTTTAAGACTAGGCTATCTTTCTGTTTTTTTTTTATTTTTGGTTGGTAATTGACTTTTTTTGGTTTTTTAGACTTATTTTTTTTCTTTTTTTTAATTAACTTATTTTTTCTTTGTTTTTTTGAGCTTTTTCTAATTTTATTTATTTTTCTTTTAGCTCTCTTAGCTTTATTTTTCTTTTTAGTTTTTGTCTTTTTTTTTGATTTTTTCTGTTTTTTTTTCATTTCTAAGAAGAAATGACCCTATCAATAATTTATTGATAAATATAGTCTCTAGTCACAGGTGTTGAATTATAATTTTTAGTAAGTTGAAATTGATATACAACTTGATCTCCCCACTTGAATGCCATTTCACAACCAGCAAGATAAAACTCCCACATTCTAAAAAATTTTTCATCAAACATTTGGATAATTTTATCTTTATTTTTTAAGCAATTTTCTTTCCAATGTCTTAACGTGTGTGCGTAATGAAGCCTTAAAACCTCAATGTCTGTTACTATTAAGCCAGCTTTTTCAATAGGGTTGGTTACTTCACTTAAACTTGGAGTATAACCACCAGGAAAAATATATTTCGTAATCCATGGATGAGGATCTCTAGGAGGATTTACAGATCCAATAGTGTGTATCAGTGAAACCCCGTCTTCTTTCAACATTTTTTCGATTTGTTTGAAAAATTTTTTATAAAATTTCCTTCCAACATGTTCGAACATCCCAACACTTACAATTCTGTCAAATTTTTCATTTAACTCTCTATAATCCATTAGTTTAAACTTAACTTGGTTTTCTAAATTCAATTCTTTAGCTTTTTGGGTACAATAATTAAGTTGGTTCTTTGATAAAGTAATACCAGTTACTTCACATTGAGCACTTTTGGCTATATCGATGGCAAGTGAACCCCAGCCACATCCAATATCTAAAACTTTTTGATTGGGTTTTATATTTAATTTTTTAATTATGTGTTGAATTTTATTATTTTGAGCTGTTTCCAAACTGTCATTCTCATTTTTAAAATATGCACAAGAATACTGTCTTTTTGGATCTAAAAATAAATCATACAAGTCGTCCTTAATATCATAATGGTGAGACACATTCATTTTGGATTTTTTAATAAAATTAAAGTTAGTTAAATATCTATATGATCCCCTTAATTTATTAATTAAACAACTGAAAAAGTTTAATTCTCCCCTTCCAAAATTCATTAAGGCAAGATCTAAAAAATCTGTAAGTGTGCCGTTTTCAATTACAATTTCACCGTTGGTATATGCTTCACCAAAATATAAATCAGGATGAAATAACAATTTATAATGAAGATTTTTATTTAAAATTTTTAGTCTAATAGGGTTATTGTCTGGTTCTCCAATAATATATTCTTTAGAATTAGCATCAGTTAATATAAAACCACCTTTTTTAAAAACTTTGTTAAGAAATCTTGCTAATTGCATTTTATGCTGCCAGGGTTGGTTTGTTATAAAATTTTAAATCTTTTAATCTATTCATTAATTCCTCTTCATCATTTTTATTTAAGAGACTTAGTGGTGGTAAAATATTTTTGTACATATTGTCGTTTTGTGCACAGAAAGTATGTAAACTAGAAATTAGATTATATTTATCAAAGGTGCTTCTCACATCACATAACTTATCATTATATAATTGTTTTTTTCCTGCAAAAAAATCATCATAAACTTGCCTAGATAATTCTGCTGTAACGTTGCAAGTTGCAGTTATTATTCCAGAACATCCTAATTCCAATCCTTTTAACAATTTAATTTCTGAACCGGGTAAAATTGAAAAATTTTTAAGTTTTAAATTTTCATATAAATTGTAAGAGCTATCTTTTACCCCAACTATTTGTTTTGGAAATTTATTAACAAGTGTCTCTACACACTTCAAACTAAATTTGTAACCACTAAGTTTTTCAAAATTATAAAGAATAATTTTACAATCTGGCACTGAATTAATTATTCTAGAATAAAAATCCAAAACCTCTGTATCACCATAATTATAATATGCGGGAGGCATAATTAAAAATTTATTTAGATTCAATGAAATTGCTATCCTCATAAAATTTATTGTTTCACCTAAAGAGTTAAGACCTGTGCCAATTATATGTTTATCTTGATATTTGCTTTTTGAGAGATTGTTAAGTAAGTCAATTTTTTCTGAAATAGGTATTAATTGAGACTGACCTGTGCTGCCAAAGATTACAGTGCCATGACAACCTTGATCGATAAGCTTCTCAGCATGTATTATTGTTTTTTCAACATTCAGGCTTAAATCATTGTTAAGCACTGACATTGAAGCAGCAAAAATTCCACTTATTTTTGTCATAATAAAAATTTATATAAAAATATACTCAGTAAAGTTTATAAATACTATATGAAAATATTAGCAGTTCAGAGCAGAATGGGTATTGGAGATACCGTAATTTTCTTACCATTTATAAAGGCTTTGTCCAAAAAATTTAATTCACCAATTAGTATATTGGTAAAAGAAAACTCTAAAGCCAATCAATATTTACACCAGACAAAATATATTGATAAAATTCTTACTCTAGAAAGAGATAATAAAACAAATAATAGACATGGTGGTTTTTTTGGTATTTTTAAATTAGCAAACGATTTAAAAAAATATAAATTTGATAAAATTTTTATTTTTAATTCATCTCTTAGATTTAACTTAGTTGCTAAGATATCTGGTATTCCACAAATTTACCAATATCCATTGTTCGCAAAAAACAAACAACATATAATTGAGGCTCCTAAAAAATTTTTAAAAAAAAATTTAGATTTAGACATTAATGAGGATCCTGAAGTACAAATCGATAGTAATTTAATTTCTAATGCAGCACAAAAATTTCAAATAGATAAAAATACTACAAATATTCTCTTAGGCATAGGTGGTTCTGGACCTACAAAAAGAATTCCTGCAAAAACTTTCTTAAGCGTAATTGATAAGATATCAAATATGAAAAATTGCAGATTTTTTCTTGCAACAGGTAAGGCAAATGAGGAACAGGAAGTATTAAACGAAATTTTGCAATCTAAATTTCAGAATTTTTGTACTCGTTTAGATAATTTAACCATTAAAGAAATTTTACCGTTAATTAAGAATTGTAATGTATCCATTTGTAATGATTCGAGCTTTAGTCATTTATCCGCAGCTTTAGGTATTAAAACAATTACTTTAATGGCTGATACTCCATTAATTTATGGAAATTATAGCTCAAAAATGTTTCCAATAATTCCAGACGGAGAAAACACAGTAACTCATAATACTTTGGGTAAAGATAAAATTGATCCACAAAGAATTTTTGAGAGATTTTTAGAAATTATTGTTTAAGAAATATCGTTTAATACAATATCTTTAGCCTCATTAACAATTGAAGATAATCTTGAAGTTTCAGGAGATATATCGGGATGAATCTTTTTTTGGATTTTTATATATGCTTTATTAACATCTTCTTTGGTAACTTTTTTATTCATATCTAAATTTAAAATTTTGTATGCCTCAGAAACTGATATAGACGAAACGTTATTAGTACCTGCTTGGTTAAAAGAAAAGCGACCAGATCTTCTTAATGTCTGAATAAGTCTAAAAAGAGAAATTAATTGAAAAATAGATAAACCTTTTAATTTTAATAAAGCTAAACTTGCCAAAGTAAGAGGTAAGGTCAATAAAAATTTTCCACCAATAGCAAACAAGACTGCTAAAGCAATTAATCCTAATATAATTAAAAATCTTAGGCCTTTTGAAATTTTCCTAGATGAAATGTTGGTTATTAAACGTAGTAGAAAATAAAAAATGGTTAATATAACCACTGTATAAATTATTATATTCATATATTTTTGATTTAATGAAAATACCACAACTTAAAAAAAAACCAGAGCTTAAATCTTGTCACAATACCACGTGGGAGGATAATTATAGTTGGATCCATCAAGATAATATTCTTGAAGTTTTAAAAGATAGTTCAAAGCTACTTCCAGATGTTAGGAAATATCTTGAAGAAGAAAATGACTTTACAGAACATAATTTAAAAGACACAAAAAAATATCAGAAAATCTTATTTGATGAAATTAAAGGTAGAATAAAGTTAGATGATGAATCATTAAAATTTAAAGACAAAGAATATGAATATTGGACTAAAACAACTGCAGTAGGAAATTATTCGATAAAACTAAGAAAGAAAATTGGGAGTGATAAAGTTGAAGAATTTTGGAACGGTGATGAAGAAAAAGAGAAATTAAAAACTGAATATTTCGGTGTAGGTGATTTAGAGGTAAGTTATAATGACAAACTTTTAGGTTATTCTTTAGATTTAAAAGGATCTGAATATTATACAATTTACATAAGAAATATTAGCTCGGGAAAATTAGTCACTGAGAAAATAGAGGAAACTAGTGGAGGTATTACTTTTAGTTTAGACGACCAATATTTTTTTTATTCAAAGCTTGATGAATTTCACAGACCAAGAAAAATATTTAGACACAAAATTGGATCATCAGTCAAAGATGATGAGCTTATTTTTGAAGAGAAGAGTGAAGCATTTACTGTGGGCATAAGTTTAAGTTCAGATGAAAAATATTTTTTTATAACAACATCAGATCATAATACTTCCGAACAATATTACTTTGAAGTAACAGAAAAAAATCCAAAGCCAAAATTAATTATAAAAAGAAATAAGGGTGTAATTTATTCAGTCAATTCTTGGGATGGATATTTTTATTGTCATACTAATAATGGTGCAGAAGATTTCAAAATCGAAAGATGTGATGATTTATCAAATCAAAAGTGGGAAATTTATATAGCTGCTAAAGAAGAGGTTTTAATTGGAGGATTAATATTTTTAAATGATTGGATTATCAGAGGGGAAAAATCAAATGCATTGGGGAAATTATTTGTAAGAAATAAACAAACAGGAATTGAGGAAGAATTAAAATTTACTGACGAATCTGTGATTGTGCCTGGTGTTTCATTGATACAAAGAAATAAAAATACTGACTTAGTTTACTTGTCATATTCATCCCCAAAAACACCAGGTAAAACTTATTTATACAATTTAAAAACAAAAGAAAAAAAATTAGTAAAAGAACAAGAAATCCCATCTGGTCATAATCCAGATGACTATATAGTCGAAAGACTAGAATGCCCTTCTCATGATGGAAGATTAGTTCCACTTACAATTACCAGGCACAAAAAAACAAAAATTGATGGGTCAGCAAATTTACTTTTATATGGCTATGGGTCATATGGAAGTTCAATGACTCCAGATTTTTCCTCAACTAGATTGAGTTTAATTGACAGAGATATTATTTGGGTAACTGCACATATTAGAGGGGGAATGGAAAAAGGAATGAAATGGTGGAAAGAAGGAAAACTTCTCAATAAAAAAAATACATTCGAAGATTATATACACGTAGCAAAGTTTTTGATTGAAAAAGGATATTCATCGAAAGGAAAAATTGTTGGTATGGGTGGATCAGCTGGTGGTTTATTAATGGGAGCAGTAGTTAATCAATCCCCAGAATTATTTCTTGGAATTGTTATGGCTGTGCCGTTTGTTGATTCATTAACAACTAACTTGGATCATTCTTTGCCCCTTACTGTTGGAGAATTTGATGAATTCGGAAATGCAAAAGATAAAAAAGACCATTTTGATTACATCTATTCTTATGCTCCGTATAATAATATTAAAAAAATGGATTACCCTCACATGTTAATTACTACAAGCTTAAGTGATAATAGAGTGCTATTCGATGAACCAGCAAAATTTACAGCCAAACTTAGAGATTTAAAAACTGATAATAATTTACTTTTGTTAAAAACTGAAATGAATGCAGGCCATGGAGGTAAGTCAGGTAGAGATGGCGCCATTGAAGAAATATCTTTTGACTATGCATTTATATTGAAGATCTCTGAAAAAATTTAAATTTAATATCTTGAAAAAAATAAAATAACTCCCATATATCCATTGTTGGTCGCCTAATGGGGCTGACAATAAATAAACTTGCTTAACAAAGGAGGATATTATGACAAGTAAGGATTTATCTATATTCAACTCACTAAGACCTTTTTCAATTGGTTTTGACGACATGTTTGACCAATTCGAAAATATGCTTGGTAATGGTTCTTTGACTATGCAGTCAAATTACCCACCTTATAACATCAGAAAAACTGGTAAGGATAATTATGCAATCGAAGTTGCTTTAGCTGGTTTTAATAAAAACGATGTTGAAGTTGAGTTTGAAGATAATTTATTAACTGTAAGAACTAAACAAGTTAATAAATCTGAGAATAATAATGCTGATGGAGAAATAATTCATAAAGGTATTTCTCAAAGACAATTTGCCAGATCATTTACTATAGCTGACGATGTGAAAGTTAATGGTGCAGAATTAAAAGATGGTCTTTTAACAATATCTTGTGAAAGAATTGTTCCTGAGCATAAAAAAAGAAAACTTATTGAAATTAAATAAGTATACCTTACTTGCGGAGATAAATTCTCCGCAGGTAATCAAAAGCAACCGTTAGAAACAAATCCAATAACAACTAATTTTGCGTTTACTTCAAATCTTCTTTCGCAAGGTATTCCGTATTTTTTTGTGTTATAAACTAAAACTAAATTTCCTTTTTCATTTTTAAAATCTTCATCTGGACTACCTAAGCTGCTTTTTAAATCCTGAGAAGACTTACCTATAAATGCACTCAATTTTTTATTTTCCTTCTCAACAATAGCGTCGGTTTTTTGCTTAATTGTCTGACAGCCCAATAAAGAAAATATTATAAATACACTTAAAATTGAAATCTTTATTTTTTTCATAATTTTATATTAACAACGTAATTATGGCATAATTATAAACTTGTGGGTTGAAAATTGTTAATAAGAATTAGTTTTGACGAGTAATACAGGAAAGAATCAAATATTTTGCGATTTATAGGAGGATAAATGCTTGAGAAATATTTTGAATATAAAAAACATAAAACAGATTTTAAAACTGAAGTAATTGCTGGAACAACTACGTTCTTAACAATGGCATACATAATGTTTTTAAATCCATTCATCTTATCAGGGGAGTTTGCCGGCCCTGAAAAAGGTTTCTTTGATTTCGGCGCAGTGTATACAGCAACTATTTTAGCAACAGCTTTAGCTTGTTTTATAATGGCCTTTTACGGAAAAACTTGGCCAATTGGACTAGCACCAGGTATGGGTATAAATGCATTCGTTGCTTTTGGAGTTTGTGCTGGCATGGGTTATACGCCACAACAAGCTCTTGGTGCAGTTTTGGTTGCTGGAGTATTGTTTTTAATTATATCACTTACTCCTATTAGGGCCTGGTTAATTAACTCAATTCCAAAAAGTTTAAAACTAGGAATAGGTGCGGGTATTGGATTGTTTCTTGCAATAATTGGATTACAAATTATGGAAGTTGTAGTTGATAATCCTGTAACACTAGTACAGCTTGGAAATTTAAGTGATCCATTAGTTCTGCTTGGATGTGCAACTTTTATTGCAATTATTGTACTTGAAAAAATGAATGTAAAAGGAAATATCATTATAGGTATTCTATTTTTTAGCGTTATCGCTTGGGCAACTGGTCTAGCTAAATTTAATGGGTTAGCGAGTTCGCCACCACCAATGACATACCTTTTTGAATTTGACTTATCCGCTGCCATGACTGCTGGAATGTCTACAGTAATATTTACTTTATTATTTATAGATTTCTTTGATACAGCTGGAACATTAACTTCTGTTGCAAACGTTGCGGGTAAAGTTGATAAACAAGGAAAAGTTCAGGACATTAATAAAGCAATGTTGTCTGACAGCGTTGGGACTGTTGCAGGTGCTATGATGGGAACAACAACTGTTACTAGTTATGTGGAATCAGGAGCTGGTGTAAAAGCTGGTGGTAAAACTGGAATGACTTCTCTTGTAATAGGTATATTGTTTTTGGCATGTATATTTTTTGCGCCTCTTGCAACAAGTTTACCAAAACAAATTGACGGTGCTGCCTTACTATTTGTTTCTGTTTTGTTTATAAGAAATATAACAGACATAGAATGGAATGATATCTCAGAGTCAGCTCCAGCAATTTTAGCGATGATAGCTATGCCACTAACTTATAGTATCAGTAATGGAATTGCTTTGGCATTTGTTTCGTATGCTTTAATAAAAATATTCACTGGAAAATTTTCAAGTACTTCTCCAGCAATATGGGTTATTGCAATTTTAAGCGTTGTTAGTTTTGCAGTTGCCTAAATAATATTTTAAATAGGGCTAGTTTTAACTGGCCCTATTTATTTTTTTGAATAATTTCCTCTATTGTTAATTCCTCATAGTGCTCGGTAGGTTGAACGATCCATGGATCTGAATCAAGTTTAATCGGACAAAAATCTGGCTCGAATGTTGAAGATTTTTTTTTCCATAAACAAGCTGTTTTAATTTCTTTAATGAAATTTTTAATAGGGTCATAGTTTTTTAGCCATTCTATACTTTTGTTTAGAGTCAGTCCGGTATCTGATAGGTCATCAATTAAAAGCACTTTTTGGAAATCTTTGTTACTTGCAAGTGAACTTATTTCACGAGCGAACATTAACTGTCCTTGTTGATCCTCCATACCTTTGCCTGAATAACTTTGTATTACAATGTAAGCTATTGGTAGTTTTAAAATTCTTGAAAGAATATCTATTATTGGAGCTGCTCCTCTCATTATACCTACTAAAACGGTAGGATTGTAATTTTTATGAATTTCAATAGCTAATTTTTCGACAATTTTGTTATATTCTTCAAAACTAATAATTAATTTATCTGCCATGGATTTTTTTATCATATAAAAAAAATTAAAAAAGATTAAAAAGTAATTATGAAAATTTTTGATTGTTTTATGTACTTTGATGAAGAGATAGTTTTAGAAGTAAGGCTTAACATGCTTAATAAATATGTTGATTATTTTGTTATAGTCGAAAGTACCTATAATCACAGAGGTGATAAAAGAAGATTACTTTTTAATATAAATAAGTTTGAAAAATTTAAAAATAAAATTATTTACCTAATATATGATGAAAATCCTCAGAATATTGAAAAAGTTTTAGAGAATGATAACCCCTCAGAGATATCAAAAAAATATATCCTTAATGCTGCTAAAAGAGAAAATGGTCAAAGAAATTATATTTTTAATGCATTAGAAAAAGCCAATAATGATGACTTAATTTTAATTTCAGATGTTGATGAAATTCCAAATTTAGAAGCTTTAGATATTAATAAAATAGATAAAAAAATAATACTTTTTAAGCAAGAGATGTTCTATTATAAGTTTAATCTTAAATTACCAAATTTAATTTGGACTGGAACAAAGGCTTGCAAAAAAAAGAATTTGGTATCACCTCAATGGTTAAGAAATATAAAAGATAGAAAGTATCCTTTTTATAGACTTGATACCCTTTTTTCTAATACTAAATTTATCGATGTAAAAATTATATCTAATGGTGGATGGCATTTTTCAAATATAAAAACTGCATCTGAAATAGAACATAAATTGAAATCATATCTGCATCATCGGGAATTTGACGTAAACCCGATGTCAATTAAAGAGATTGATGACATAATTAAAAATAAACAAGCAATTTATGATTTGAAAGTTGATAAAAGAATAAACAAGATTGGAGATGGAAGTAAGTTGGAAAAGTATCCTTTTAACAAATTACCAAAATTTTTACAGGAAAATTCAAATTATTTTAAGGAATGGATTGATTAATATGAAAAAAGGATATTGGGTTAGTCTATATTTTAAGATAGATAATAAAGAGAATCTGAAAAAATATTCTGAGTTAGCTACACCAATCATTAAAAGTTACGGAGGTGTGCCTTTAATAAGAGGTGGTAAGCACGATACTTTCAATGGTGATGATTTTAGTAGGACTGTTGTATGGGAATTTCCAAGTTATGATAAAGCATTAGAGTGTCACTCTTCAAAAGAATATCAAGATAGTTGGGCAGTAGCAAAAAAAACTACAAAAAGACATATGCAAGTAGTTGAGGGGTTTAGTACTGAATAGGCTCAGGATCTATACTTCTCCATAAATACCACGTGGCTACAGAGCAATAAGGACTAAACCTTTTTTTTAATAATGATACAAATTTATCAGGTGGTAAATATTTTTTTTTATAATTTTTTGAAATAGCTCTTAGAAGGCCGATATCCTGAATTGGCCAAATATTTGATCTGTTATATGTAAATAATAAAATCATTTCAGCTGACCATCTCCCTATTTGTCTTAATTGTGATAAATAATTAATAGCCTCCTCATCTGACATTTTATTAATCAGTTTAGGATTAAAAGTTTTTTCTATTGTTTGCTTCGCTAAACTCTTTATCCCTAATACTTTCTGTCTGCTTAATCCACAGCTTTTCAATTGAGTAAAAGTCAGTTTAGATACTGTTTTTGCGTTAATTTTATTTTTACATTTTTTTTTAAATTTTAAAAAGACAGAATTTGCTGCTGCAACACTTATTTGTTGTCCAATTATACTTTTGCATAACGAAAAAAAAATATCTCGCCTTGAAGTTAAAATAGTTTCTGAAGGACTTTCATAACTTTTGATTAACTTAGAAAGAGTTTGATCTTTTTTAGATAAATATTTTTTTGCCTTATTCCAATATTTAGGTACTTTATTCATTAATTGACCTAGATGTTATAATTTTTTTCTTATAAATCTCCCTTCTAAAAATTATAAGCGTTGAAACAATTACCAATAAAGCGCCCATTAGTGTTTTAAACGTGGGTATCTCGTTCCAAATGAAATATCCAAATATAATAGCGAAAACTAAAGCTAAATATTTAAGGGGAGTTACCAGAGAAACCTCTGAAAATTTATATGATTGACTTAACCACAAGTTTGCAACACCTCCAAAAATACCTATCAAAGATAAAAGTATAAAATGATTTAAAGTAGGCATTACCCAGCCCTGTGGGATAGTTAAAAAACTTAATAGTGTAATTGCTAACGAAAAATAAAAAGAAATTAACCACACTGGTTCGGTTGTTGACAGTTGTCTAATAGTTATGGCTACATAGGATAGACCTAAACAAAATATAATCGGAAAAATATAATAAATATTTAATTCAGTGATCCCAGGTTCTGTAATTATAAGAATTCCAACAAAGCCTATGATCACTGCTAACCACCTAAAAATTCCAACTTTTTCATTTAATAGAAAAATAGATAATATTGTTGTAAATATTGGAGCGGCAAAAGAAATGCTTACAACAGTTGCTAATGGCAGCTGCCTTAAAGCAATAAATATTGCAATTAGAGCTATTAATCCTGAGCCACATCTTAAAGCATGTAAACCTGGTCGTTGAGTTTTGTAAAAATTATGAAATCTTTCTTTTGGAATTATAAAAAAATAAAAGATTATTCCAAAAAAACCTCTAAAAAACAAAACCTGCCCAATAGGATAATCTACAGACCACTTTACAATTAAATCCATTAATGAAAATGCACAAATGGACAAAAACATGTACAAAAATCCCAATTGATTTTTACTTAGCATATGAATAATTTGTAAATTAAATTAAATCTTATTCAATGGAAATAGCTGTTTTAGCACTTGGATGTTTTTGGGGACCTGAAATTAAATTCAGTAAAATAGATGGCATAATCAAAACAGAAGTTGGCTACTGTGGAGGTAATAGCTCAATCACCACTTATAAAGAAGTTTGCACTGGCAATACAAATCATGCTGAAGTGGTAAAGTTAGATTTTGATGAAAAAATTATCACATACGAAAAAATTTTAAAAATATTTTTTCAAATTCATGATCCAACTACTTTAAATTCTCAAGGGCCAGATTTTGGAACCCAGTATAGAAGTGAAATATTTTATCTTAATGACAATCAAAAAATGATAGCTGAGAAGGTATTAAATGAAGTGAATGAACGTTTATCTGGAAAAGTTGTAACAAAAATATCTTTACTAAAAAATTACTGTCCAGCTGAGGAATATCATCAAAAATACCTAGAAAAGCGATAACATGTCTTTAGTTGAAACTGATTGGTTGGAAAAAAACCTTACTAAAGTGAAAATTATTGACTGCTCTTGGCATATGCCTCAAACACAAAGAAATGGTTTCGAGGAATATAAATCTCTTCATATACCTGGCGCAATTTTTTTTGATATAGATGAAAATTCAAGAAAAGATACTGCTTTACCACATATGTTAGTTGACCAAATGAGTTGGGATAAAATTATTTCAAATATGGGAATTAAAAAAAATGATGAAATAGTCATTTACGATAATTCAGATGTTATAAGTTCATGTCGTGGTTGGTTTAATTTTATTTATTACGGACATGATCCAAAATTAATAAATGTTTTAAATGGTGGTTTAAAGAAATGGCTTAAAGAAAAAAAGAAAGTAACTAATGAAATTTCAAATATAGATAAATCAGATTATAAAGGTAGCGAGAGAAAAGATCTTGTTAAGAGTAAACAAGAAATTGATCAAAATATAGATGAAAAAATATTCACATTAATTGATGCTCGAAGTAGAGAGAGGTTTGAAGGTAAAATCCCTGAGCCCAGAAAAGGTCTTAGAAGCGGATGTATAAAAAACTCTTTTTGTATACCGTTTAATGACTGTCTAAATGACGATAAAACTTTTAAAAATAAAGATCAACTTAAAGAAATTTTTAAAACAAGTATTGAAAATTTAAAGCAAAAAAAGATTGTTTTTTCATGTGGTTCAGGTGTTACAGCGTGTGTTTTGGCACTAGCTTATTCTTTAATTAATGATAAATATCTTCCTTGTATATATGATGGCTCTTGGGCCGAATACGGATTAATTTAAATTTAATATGAAAAGATCTACGAAAACAATTTCAATAATATTTGTGTTTTTTTTAATAATTACAATTGTAATTGTTGGAAGATCAATGATTGGCAATCATTTTAAAAAAAAATTTAGTAAGAGACCACCACCAGGAATAATTGTAACTGAGGTTATCGAAAAAGAATTCTCTGAACAAATAGAAACTTACGGTACAGCAATTTCTAAAAAATCAAAAACTTTTAAGATTAAAAAAGATGATCTTTTTGAGGATTTAAAACTTAAAAATTTTGTTAAAAAAGGAGATGTTTTAATTAAATTAAAAAGTGGTGATATACTAGCTCCATTTAGTGGGGTTCTTGGCTACACAGGTTTAACTGAGGACATCCTTGTTTCAAATAACATATTTATCATTACTCTTGATGATAACTCAATAATTTACTCAGATATTAAAATTCCAGAAAGCTACTCTACATTTATAGAAAAAGGTCTTCCAGTCGAAGTTACCTTATCTAGTTTTAAAGATAAAACTTTTTCAGGTGAAATAGATTTTGTTTCAAGCAGAATAAATGCGGACACCAGAAGTTTATTATCAAGAATAAAAGTGAAAAATGAAAATTTAGAATTAATTTCAGGTTCACTTTTAGAGGTAAGAGTAAAATTTGATTTGAGAAATTCTTTAAGTGTACCTGATACAAGTGTGATGATAGAGGGCGATAAATCATATGTTTACAAAATTAGTGCAGAAAATATTGCAAATAAAACTGAGGTAAAAACTGGCCTTAGAGGCGATAGTAACATTGAAATAATTTCTGGCTTAGCTGCAGGTGATATAATTGTAGCTGAGGGTCTAAAAAAGGTAAGGCCTCGTGGAAAAATAAAACCTATTAATAAATAATGTTTATTACTGAATTAAGTATTAAAAGACCGACGGTATCTTGGGTTATGTCACTGATACTGATCATATTTGGTTTATTTGTTTTTTGGAAATTGCCCGTTAGAGAATTGCCCAATGGAATTCAACCACCTGTTGTTCAAGTTCAAGTAGACTACAAGTCTGCATCAGCTTCAATAGTAGATCAAGAGGTCACACAAGTTGTTGAAGATGTTATTGGTGGGGCAGAGGGTATAAAAAATATAGACTCCAAATCTGAAAATGGAAGAAGTACAATTAATGTCGAGTTTGATACGAGTATTGATCTAGATAATGCTGCCAATGATATAAGAGAAAGAGTTGCAAGAGTTGTGGATAACTTGCCAACAGAGTCAGATCCACCACAAATACTTAAACGAGCTGCAGGGTTTACAACAACAATGTGGCTGTCATTATCCTCATCTTCATGGAGCGACCTTGAATTAGGAGATTACGCGGAGAGATATCTTGTAGACCAATTTTCAAGTGTTAAAAATGTTGGAAGAATAAGGGTTGGTGGATTAAGAGAATTAAGCATTAGAGTTTGGATTGATCCTATTAAACTTGCAGCTAATGATTTAACCATTAAAGAAGTTGAATTTGCAATTCGTGGGGAAAATGTAAGTTTGCCTGCAGGAACTTTAGAAGCAGATAATATCGACTTAACACTAAATCTAGATAAATCATACAACGATATTGAAACTATAAAGCAAATACCCATCAAAAAAACTAGTAATCGAGTAATTCAGTTATCAGACGTAGCAAACGTTGAATTCGGTCCAGTATCAGAGAAAACTCTTTTTAAAGCTCAAACTAAAGATCAAATAAATTTGAAAACTGTAGGAATAGGAATCTATGCAAGAAGTGGTGCTTCAACGGTAGAACTTTCAAATGATATCAAAAAAAAAATTGTTGAAGTAAAAAAATCTTTACCAGAAGAATTAGATTTAAGAGTTTCATTCAATAGAGCTAATTATGTTGAGGCCGCAATTGAAGAAGTATATAAAACTTTGGTCATTGCGTTTATTTTGGTAGTATTGATAATTTATTTATTTTTAGGGAATTTAAAGGCAGTCATCGTACCTGCTATTGCACTCCCGGTGAGTTTAATAGCATCCTTTCTAGGCTTATATATATTTGGTCTTTCTATTAATATTTTTGTCCTTTTAAGTTTTATTTTAGCGATTGGTATAATCACAGACGACTCAGTAATTATGACAGATGCAATATATAGAAGAATAGAGAATGGTGAGACCCCACTCGTTGCAGCTTATAAGGGCTCTAAACAAATTTCTTTTGCTATCGTTGCTACAACACTAATTTTAGTAGCAGTTTTCCTACCGTTAATATTTATTGAGGGAATTTCTGGAACATTATTTAGAGAGACAGCGATTGCATTATCTTTTTCAATTGTAGTTTCTTCTTTTGTTGCATTAACTTTGTCACCAATGCTTGCAAGTAAATTTTTATACAAAAAAAAATCAAAAAAAATTTTTATTCAAAAATTTGAAAAAATTTTTTCTAACTTCGCAAAATTTTATGAAGAAACTTTAGTTAATGTTATTGATAAAACTAAAAGTGTAGGTTTTTTTATTGTTTTTATAATAATTGCTTCAGTGCTTTTATTTAGTTTCTCAAAAAAAGAACTTTTGCCTATGGAGGATCGAGGAGCATATCTAATAATTGGCTCAACTGATGAAGGAAGTTCTTTTGAATATACTCAAGAACAAGCCCAAAAAGTAGAGGCAAGACTTATTCCTTTGCTACAAGCTGAGGATAGCCCATATTCAAGATTTATAATGCGTGTTCCAGGATTTGGAAATTCAGCTAATTCATATAATAGTTTTATAATAATCGCTCTCCTTGATGATTGGAAAAATCGTAAAAAAGGTCAACAAGTTGTTCTTAGAGAAGCGATTGGGAAAATAGTAACTTTACCCCAAGCCCTAGCTTTTCCTATATCTCCTCAATCTATAAGAGTATCAAATTACAACAAACCAGTTCAAATGGTCATTTATGGAAATACTTATGAGGAACTTGAGGCGATACAAAAAAAAGTTATACGAACACTCAGATCTAATAAAAATCTCTCAAGAATTGAGTCTGATTACAATCGAAACAAACCAGAAGTAAAATTAATAATAAATAAAAATAAAGCCAAAGATCTAGGTGTCTCAACTAAATCAATTGGTGAAACACTTGAAACACTTTATGGGGGTAAAAAAATAACGACTTTTAATAAACTAGGCAAAGAATATCCAATAATCGTTCAACAATATTTATCTGATCGACGAAATAAAGAGGGTGTTTCGAAAATATTTGTTCGCTCTGAAACCAATGGAAAATTAATATCTTTAGCAAATCTTGTTAGTTTTAAGGAAGAAGGTGCAGCAAAAGAACTTGCTAGATATAATAGACAACGGGCTGTAACAATTTCTGCAAATATTAGTGAGGGATATACATTAACAGAAGCGATTAAATACTTCGAAAATGTGATGGTTGATTTAGCACCAGAGAACCAAATTACTTGGAAAGGAAAATCAGAGGAAATTAAAGAAACAAGTAATGAATTATTTATAATTTTTGCTTTAGCTTTACTAACTGCTTATTTGGTTATGGCTGCAACATTCAACTCATTTGTTCATCCATTTGTTATAATCTTAACTGTGCCTTTGGCTATTTTTGGAGGATTAGTATTTATTTTATTTTTAAATAGCTCAGTAAATATTTTTTCTCAAATTGCATTAATTATACTAATAGGTATCTCAACTAAAAATAGTATTTTAATTGTAGATTACGCAAACCAAATTAGATCTAGTGGAAAAACTATTGAATTAGCTGTTAAAGAAGCGTGTGCTGTTCGGTTTAGACCAATTATAATGACATCACTGAGTACGATGATTGCAATGATGCCTTTAGTGATTGGAAATTTTGGCCCTGGTGCAGGAGAGGGTTCAAGATTAGCAGTTGGTTCTACGATATTAGGGGGAATGATTATTTCAACTTTCTTTACTTTATATGTCACTCCTTCAATGTATCTTGCATTAGCTAAAAATACTAAAAGGATTGATATAGTTGACTTAGAACTAAAAAAAGAATTATCTAAAAAATAATATATTTTTTTCTATTTAATTTACTTTTACATTTCAATAATTGATTTTTGTATTTATTAGATTGTCTTTCAACTTTTTTAGCTAGTCCAATTACTTTTTTATTTTTTTTATAATTTTTATAATTTCCCCATCCTTCGTGATATGCAAGATACTGTTTGAAAGCATCTTTCTTTGATATCTTTAAAATGTTTTCTGATTTATTTGTATACCATCCAATGAAGTCAACACTGTCTTTAAATCTTGCTCTTGTTGCTAATTTATTACCAGTTTCTCTTTTATATTGCTCCCAAGTTCCTTTGACTGCTTGCGAATAACCAAAAGAACTAGAAGGTCGTTTATAAGGTATCACTTTAAAAATTTTTTGTCTTGCCGGTTTAGCAAGCCAATCAAAATCTGACTCCATTTTAATTATTGCTAATTGAATATAAATAGGTGTACCCCACTTTTGCTCAACTTTTTTGGTATGCTTATACCATAAATATCTTTCACTAAAAATTGAACAACTATTAGAAGTGTTTGAAGGAATTGATGAACAGCTTAATGTAAAAAAATAAATAAAAATTAATAATTTATTTTTAAAATCTACCATATTTATTTATAAAATTATTAAGAAGAATTACAACAATAACACCCAATAAATTTCCAAACAAATCAGACCATTGAAAAGTTCTCTCAGGTATAACTAGGTGAAAAATTTCAAGCGTGATAGACAGAAAAATTAAATATAATAGTAATAAGAAATTTTTCTTAGAATTTGCAAAAGTTAAAAAACCAATAATTGAAATTAATACAAATACATAAAAATGATTTGATGATATAACAAAATCTGGTGTTATTTGAGGTTGTATACTTTTATTGTCATAAATTATCCAGCCTAATAAACTCCCAGGATATAGATATAAAATAATTAAAAGGATATTAATTATATAAAATATTATTTTATATGTAGAAAAAAAATTTGACATTTAGTTAAATGATTTTTTTATAAATAATTTTTAGATATAACAAGATGAGTTTTTTGATATTAGTAAGACATGGTCAGAGTATTTGGAATCTTGAAAAAAGATTCACCGGTTGGGTTGATGTTGATCTAACAGATCAAGGTAAAATTGAAGCTGAGAGAGCTGGTTTACTTATCAAAAATCAAAATATAAATTTAGATTTTTATTATTCCTCGTTTCAAGTGAGGGCAAACCATACTCTTAAAATAATACAAAAAGTATTAAAATCAAAAAAGGATTTTGTAAGAGCATGGCAGCTAAACGAAAGACACTATGGTGAGCTTACGGGTTTGAATAAAATTGAGACTGCAAAAAAAATTGGTGAAGATAAAGTTTTTGAATTTCGAAGATCTTGGGATATCAAACCTGGAAAACTAAGTAGAGAAAGCTCTTATCATCCGCTAAATATTGAAACATATGAGAAAATACCCAAAGAGCTCATTCCTGACACAGAATCTTTAAAGGATACATACAATAGAGTTTTGGAATATTTCAAAAAAGAAATACAGCCTAAACTTATAAATAAAAATATATTAATTACAGCACACGGAAACTCCATAAGAGCTTTATGTAAATATCTGTTCAATTTAAATAACAATCAAATTACAAGTTTAGAAATTCCAACAGGAAATCCATTAATAATTAATTTTGGTGAAAATTTTAAAATAAATGAATGTAAATATCTAGATAAAGAGAGATCTAAGAACCTTTTAGTTTTTTAAAAATTTCCAAGTTCGTTAAATGGTGAAATTTATTGGTGCTCTCAAATCCATTTAACTCTTGTTTCATTAATAATTTATTCCAAATTTTAGCAACTGAGAAGTTTTCTATTTCATATTCATTAAATAAGTTTTTATTCAAAATTTGACAACCAGTATATATAAAGTTTTTTTCAAAACTTTGTTTAATTATATTATCTTCTAAATCAAAATCGCCCTCTAGGTTATTATCAAAACTTAGTTTTTTATTAACTAACAAAAGAATATTATTTAATTTATTTTGAAAATAATATTTTTGCATATCATTAATTTCACTCACATAATTTTCATTCCAAATAGTATCAGGGTTAAAAACAAAAAAATCCTCACAATCTGAATGGTTGATCAAATTTAAAATTCCTCCACCAGTATCTAAAATTTCTTTTCCGTCCTTTATAATTTTTATTTTTACTGAAAAATTTTTATTTTTTAAAAAGTCAATAATCTGTTCACTTAAATAAAAAGTATTTAAAAAAATATTTTCAACTTTCAATTTTATTACAGTATTAATACAATCCTCTAAAATTGTTTGATTTTTAATTTGAAGTAATGGTTTGGGTTTTTTAAGTGTTAAAGGATTTAGTCTTTTGCCAAATCCGGCGCAGAGAATAAAAGCATTATTAATTTTCATAAATTTTTTTTAAAATTATCATTTAGTAATTTTTTTAAATCTAAGAAAATTTCATTTTCATTGATTCTTAAAGAAATCAATTCCCACGCATAAGGTATTAATTTTAAATAATCCTTTTTTTTATCTCGGATTGCGAGACGTGTAAATATTCCAATTATTTTCAGGTTTCTCAAAATAGATAAAATTTCAAAATCATTTTTCATTTTTTTCTTATCAATTTTTTTTTGAATACTTATGTAAAAATTAAAAATCTTTTTTTTTAGAACTTTTGAGGTTCTTAATCTTACATCATCTACTAAAGAAGCTAAATCATAAGCTTTATTTCCTATTAAAGCATCTTGACTATCTATTACACCTATTCTTTTATTAACGAGCATTAAATTCGATACATGAAAATCCCTGTGAACAAATACATTTTTTTTCATCTTAAGACATAAAGATAAAGTTTTAATTATTTTTTTAAACTTTTTATTAAAGTCTTGTCTCTTATTTTTTGATAAATTTTTTTTCACATACCACTCACAAAATAAATTAGCTTCCTGAATTAATATTTCATTTTTATAATCAGGTATTCGATAATATTTATTTCTAAAATTTCTTATTTTTTTATCTTTTATTGATTGCATTTGATTAAGTAATTTTATTATATCCTTAAAATATAATAATTTTTTATTTTTACTTTTCTTTAAAATTTGAAAAATTGTCTTATTTCCAAAATCCTCAACTTCAATATAATTATTCTTATAGTTCTCTTGATATAATTTTGGAGCTAGAATTTTGTTTTTATTTAAAATCTTGCTAATTGCATCATAAACAAGAAGATTTTTAAATTTGTCCTGTTTTGCTTGAATTACAATAGAGTTACCATAATTAGATTTCTTTCTAAAAAACTTTCTATGTGACGCGTCTCCTTTTAATTTTTTAAGATTTTGCATTTATCTATAATTGCAAATTTAAACCCTTAATTTTTAATATTCGTTTCTTGTAATCATTTCCATATTCAAAATTTAATTCTATCAAATTTTTTGGTTTTGGTTTTATTTTATGTGGCCATTCAATTAATGTAATAGCATTAGTAATATCATCAAATAATCCTAGATTGTGAATTTCGTCTAAACTATTTATTCTAAATAAATCATAATGATTTATTTTGATTTGTTTAATTTGATACTCATTTAATAAATTGAATGTAGGACTTGTTACTTCAGTTATTTTTAGTCCATTTTGTTTTTGAAAATTGTTGATTAGATATTTAATAAAAGTAGTTTTTCCGACACCCATCTCACCCACAAAAAAAACTACATGTCCTAATTTCAATTTCTTTGAAATCTTCTTAGCTAATTCCTCTGTTTTTTTTTCTGAAGATAAATTGATAGAATCACTTTTAGTAGCGATAGGCATTAGGTTTGAAAGGTCCCTCTACCCCTACACTGATATAATCTGCTTGATCTTTAGAAAGTTTAGTTAATTTAGCACCAACTTTTTTAAGATGAAGTGTAGCTACTTTCTCATCTAAATGTTTTGGCAAAACATAAACTTTGTTTTCATAATTTTTATGATTATTCCATAGTTCTATTTGAGCAATAACTTGATTTGTGAAAGAAGCGCTCATTACAAAACTTGGATGCCCTGTAGCACAACCCAAATTTACTAATCTACCCTCTGCCAATAAAATTATTCTTTTTTTGCTAGGTAGTTCAATTTCATGTACTTGCGGTTTTACTTCAGTCCATTTGTAATTTTTCAAAGCCTCAACTTGGATTTCATTATCGAAATGTCCGATATTACATAAGATTGCTCTATCCTTCATATCTCTCATATGGTCAGCTGTAACAATATCTTTATTACCAGTCGCAGTTACAACTATATCTGCTTTACTAATTGCTTCATCCATTAAAACAACTTCGTAACCTTCCATTGCAGCTTGCAGTGCGCATATTGGATCTGCTTCGGTAACCAACACACGAGCCCCACTCTGCCTTAATGATGCAGCACTTCCTTTACCAACATCACCAAAGCCTGCAACAATTGCAATTTTTCCCGACATCATTACATCAGTGGCTCTTCTAATTCCATCAACTAAACTTTCTCTACACCCATATAAGTTATCAAATTTTGATTTAGTAACAGAATCATTCACATTTATTGCTGGAACCAACAAAGACTTTTCTTTTTCCATTTTATTCAAAGCTTTTATCCCTGTAGTTGTCTCTTCCGAAACTCCTTTCACATCTTTTAATAAATCTTTATATTCATTGTGCATCATTGCTGTTAAATCCCCACCATCATCTAAAAGCATATTAGGTTTCCAACTTTTCTTACCTTCAATGGTTTGTTTTATGCACCAAACATACTCCTCCTCTGTTTCTCCCTTCCACGCATAAACTGGAATACCAGCTTTTGCTACTGCTGCTGCTGCATGGTCTTGAGTAGAGAAAATGTTACAAGATGACCATCTTACTTCTGCACCTAAATCTACTAAGGTTTCAATTAATACTGCTGTTTGTATTGTCATATGCAAACAACCTATAATTTTTGCACCCTTCAAAGGAGATTTTCCAGCGTACTCCTCCCTTAAAGCCATAAGTCCTGGCATTTCACTTTCAGCAATTGAAATTTCTTTTCGTCCAAATTCTGCTTGTGATAAATCTCTTACTTTATAATCTTCCATCGTGGCTCTTCTAACAATTAAAAATTAATTAATCAATAAAACTCTTTAAACTTTTGGAAATTCTATTTCCATACTCGCTCCTTTTTTATCTTGTCTATTAGTTGCTTTGATTGTGGCATTATGTAAATCAACTAAATTTTTTACTATATTTAACCCTAGACCAGAATGCTGTCCAAATTTATCTGGTCTATTACTGTAGAATCTTTTAAATATTTTATTCGTGTCTTTTTCTTTAAAACCCTGTCCCTCATCTAATATCTTTATGTATACTTTATTATCCTCTGATTTCGAAACTTGCACAATTACATCTTTATTATCATCACTAAAAGAAATCGCATTATCTAAAAGGTTTGCAATAATTTGTTCAATTCTGTTTTCAATTCCATAAATTAAATATTTATTTTTACCATCATTTTTATAATAAATATTAATCCCTCTTTTTACTTTATAAATATTATTAAAATCATCTACTACTGACTTAATTATTGGCTCAATATCAATTTTTTTTATTTTTTCTTTACTTAATGCAACTTCATCTTTTAACATTTGTGAGTAATCAGTAATCAATCTTTCAATTCTTTGTACATCGTGGCTTAAAATATTAATCAATTTAAGTCTCTGTTCAGAGTCTTGTGCATCATGTAAAATTTCTGATGCGCTTTTTAATGATGCCAATGGATTACGAATTTCGTGTACAAGATCAGTTGAAAAATTTTCTGCATGTGAAATTCTTTTTTGTAATTCTAAAGTCATATCATCCAAAGAATTAGAAAGTAAACCAAGTTCATCGTTTCTTAATTTTAATGTATCTATATTTGTTTTTTTTGTGTCTTTATTTTTTATGATTTTGGTATAACTGACTAAATTTTTAATTGGTTTTAAAAAATATCTATTTAAAACAAACGAAAAAATCAATATTACGATTCCAACCGCAATTGCAGTCCTAATTACAAAAGTTTTTCTTTCATCTATGGCAGCTTTTATATCATTGGCATTTTCTGTTATTGCTAAATATCCTATATTTTCTCCATCCTTCATCACGTTTTTGATAGTAGTCAATTTAAATTTATTAAATTCTTCCTCGGTAAATGTAAAAGGGATTCCAAAATTTTTAGACGTTGCGTAATTTAAAAGAACATCATTTAGAGACACATTATTTTCATTTCCAATATCTATATTTTTTTCTTCAGTGATTTTTTTTGTTGTTGTTGAGTCCAACACCTCTAACTCAATAGTATCCAACCTTTGTGAGAACGATCTTGGATCTAAGTCTAATGTATCAGTGTCTCCTATTAGATTAAGTTTGTTATCAAAAAATATTACCCTATCCAAGTTCTGAAAAAGAAATCTTGTTGAAAACAGAAATTTTCTAATATCTTTTTCAACAAATTTTACATTTAATCTTGTGAGATTATCAATTGTATTATTGATAACCTCAATATGATTTGAGGATTTTTTTTTAATTAAGTTTGGTTGGACATTTTTCAAATAAACGAATGTGAACACGCCTATTATTGTGAAAAAAATAGAATTTATGAATAAAAATTTTTTTAAAATTGATAAGTTCTTAAGAAAATTGCTGAGCATTAACTAACATTCCATCTATATCCGCTTCCATATCTAGTTTCTATAGCTGAAAATTCAGGATCAACTTTTTTGAATTTTTTTCTGATTCTTTTAACGTGACTATCAATTGTTCTATCCTCAATATCTGTATCTTCTCTATAAGCTATGTCCATTAATTGGGCTCTCTCTTTTATAATTCCTGGTCTTTTAGCTAGCTCTTTTACAAGTAAAAATTCTGTGGTAGTCAATTTATCAGGCAATTGTTTCCCATTCCATTCGCACTCTAATTGGGACGGATCAAGTTTTAATTTTCCATGCGATATAATACTTTTATTTTCCTCAAGAATTTCTTTGGAATCTTTTTTTCTTAGTTGAACTCTAATTCTTTCAATTAAAACTTTAATTGAAAAACCACCTGATTTTTTTACGAAATCATCAGCACCTAATTTTAGTCCTAGTAATTCGTCAATTTCATCATCTTTAGAAGTCAAAAAAATAACTGGTAATGAGGTTTTTTTTCTCAATTTCTTGAGCAATTCCTCACCATCCATTTTTGGCATTTTTATATCAACAATAGCTAGATCTGGCGGTGTCCTGGTCAATCCAATTAATGCACTCTCTCCATCAATGTAAGTCTGAACTGTAAAACCTTCTTTTTCAAGAGCAATACTTAAGCTGGTTAGAATATTTCTGTCATCATCTACTAAGGCAATTGTTTGTTTTTGCATACCTAATTATAAAAATACTAAATTGTTCTAATTTGGGCAAATAAATTAATGTAATGTACCCCAATTTTCTCCAGTGTTTAAATCTACTGTAAGAGGTATTGAAAAAGAATGTTGATCACTCTCAGCAACACTAGACATTTCTTCAATTATCACTTTGGATATTTTTTTTACTTCATTTTTGGGACTTTCAAAAATTAGTTCATCATGGATTTGGAGTAACATCTTTGTTTTATTAAGTTTTTGCTCCTTTAATTTTTTATCAATTCTTATCATTGCCAATCTCATTATTTCAGCTGCAGACCCTTGTATTGGAGCATTAATTGCTGCACGCTCCTGAAAGTTTCTCACATTATAATTTTTATCATTTATATTTATAAAATGAGATTTTCTTCCAAAAATATTACTTACATAACCACTTTTTCTACAGAATTTAATTGTTCGATCCATATAAACTTTTATCTCAGGGAACTTTGAGAAATATGAATTTAGAAACTCTTCGGCCTCAAAATTAGAGACATTTATTTGTTTTGCTAGTCCATACTGAGAAATTCCATAGATTATTCCAAAGTTTATTGCTTTAGCTTTTCTTCTTTGGTCTTGATTCACCTTATTAATATCAATATTAAAAATTTGGCTAGCAGTAAGAGAGTGTATATCCTCATTATTTTGAAAAGCTTTTTTTAATTCTTTAACATCAGCCAAATCAGCTAAAATTCTCATTTCGATTTGATTATAGTCTGCAGAAATCAAAATATTATCCTTCTCAGCAACAAAAGCTTTACGAATATCTCTGCCGTCCTCTGATTTAATTGGAATATTTTGCAAGTTAGGATCACTTGAAGCTAATCGTCCTGTAGTCGTTGCTGCTAGTAAAAAAGAAGTATGAACTTTTTTTGTATTAGGATTGATATGTTCAGGTAATGAGTCTGAATAAGTATTTTTTAATTTTGAAACTTGCCGCCAGTCTAAGACTAATTGTGGAAATTTATGACCTTTAAAAGCAAGATCTTCTAACACTGTGGCACTTGTTGCAAAGCTTCCTTTTTTTGTTTTTTTTAAGTCTGCGATCTTAAGATCATTATATAAAATTTCACCTAGCTGTTTTGGGGAAGCAATATTAAACTCTTTCTTGGAGAGTTTAAAAACTTCTTTCTGAATTTTTTCAATCTTTTTTTCAAATTTGGTAGATAATGTTTTGAGAAATTTTTTATCAACTTTAATACCATGTATTTCCATATCAGCTAAAATTCTAAGTAATGGCTTTTCAAAAATTTCATAAATATTAATCATTTTTTCTTCTTTCAAACTTTTATAAAATTTTTTATAAAGTCTATAAGTTATGTCAGCATCTTCAGCGGCATAATCTTTTGCTTTTTCTAAATCGACTTCACTAAAATTTATCTGTTTCTTTCCAGAACCAACTAGTTCTTTGAATTTTATTGTTTTATGATTCAGGTGAATTTCAGATAACGTATCCATATTGTGTCTATTTTTTCCAGCATCTAGCACATAAGACATAAGCATGGTATCCTCCATTGCTGATAGAGTTATCCCATGATTGAAAAATACAATAAAATCAAATTTAATGTTCTGACCTATTTTTTTGATACTTGGATCTTCAAGTAAAGGTTTTAATTTTTTAAGAACTATGTCTTTATCAATGCATTTTTTTGAATTATGTCCTATTGGTATGTAACAAGCTTTCCCAATCTTAGAGCTCAAAGATACTCCAACTAAATCAGCTTGATGAGGATCTAAAGAATTTGTCTCTGTATCAACTACGACTTCTCCTATTTCTTCAGCTTCCTTAATCCATTCATCAATTTTGCTATGCTCTGTTATTAAAAAATAATTTTTCTTATCAATTTCAACTTTTTTTTCCTTTATCTGAACATCCTTTTTTTCACCATCAAAATCTGGCTCCCCATAAGCAGAAATAGCAGAGCTAAGTAACCTATTAAACTCCATTTCTCGTAGAAATTTATAAAGTTTATCTTTATCAATTCTTTTTAATTCAAAATCATTGAGTTTCATTTCAATCGGAGCATCGTGCTTTAATGTTACTAATTCTTTACTTATTAAAGCTTTATCTTTGTTGTTTAGTAAAGTCTCTCTTCTCTTATTTTGTTTGATTTCATCTGCTGACTTTAAAAGTGTCTCTAAATCACCATACTTATTAATCAATTCTGCTGCAGTTTTTACACCAATTCCAGGAACACCAGGAACGTTATCACTGCTATCCCCAGCTAGAGCCTGAACATCTATAACTTTATCTGGCTCTACTCCAAATTTATTTTTTACATCTTCATTAGAAATGAACTTATTTTTCATTGGATCAAAAATACGAACATCTTTTCTATATAATTGCATTAAATCTTTATCTGATGAAACTATTGTTACCTTTGCTCCTTTTTTTAAAATCTGATCAACATAAGTTGCAATTAAATCATCTGCTTCATAATTAACTAATTCAACAGAGGGTAAATTAAAGGCTAAAACCGATTTTCTTATATATTCAAATTGTGGTGCTAAGTCATCTGGTGCCTCAGATCGATTGGCTTTGTAATCACTATAGATTTCATTTCTAAAAGTCTTTCTTGCTGAGTCAAAAATAACAGCAAAATGAGTTGGTTTCTGAAGATTTTGATTTGATTTTGAGTCTTCAAGAAGTTTAAACAACATACTGCAAAAACCGCTTACTGCTCCAGTCGGTAATCCATCACTTTTTCGAGTTAATGGTGGTAAGGCATAATAAGCTCTAAATATATAACCTGAGCCATCAATAAGATAAAAATGATCTGTTTTTTGAATCTTGTTCATTAAAATTTAATATAGATTAAAGATAAAAATAAGAGTATTATTTTTTATGGAACTTATAAAGCAAAATACTCAAAACCAGCTTATAAAATCATTATTGATTATCTTTATAGGCTCAATAATTCTTACGATTTCCGCTAAAATCAAGATACCTTTTTATCCAGTTCCAATGACTATGCAAACATTCATAGTTTTATTTTTAGGTATCAGCTTCGGATATAAAATAGCTCTAGCCACTGTAGGTTTGTACTTATTGGAAGGTATATTGGGTTTACCAGTATTTTCTAATTCTCCTGAAAGAGGAATTGGTTTGGCTTATTTTACAGGTCCAACAATGGGGTATTTAATTGGATTTCTATCAGCGTGTTTTTTAGCCTCATTCGTTAAAAATGACGATAATTATTTTTTAATTTTTTTTAAATTAATATTTTCAGTTTCAACAATTTATATCCTAGGTGTTCTATGGCTAGGCACATTAATTGGGTGGGATAAACCTATTTTGAAATTAGGTGTATTGCCTTTTTTAGTTGCTGAAATTTTCAAAATTTGTTTACTAACTTTTTTAGCAAAGAAAATTATAAAATTTAGAAAATTTATTTAGGAGATCTTTTAGATAATATTCTTTGAAGAGTTCTTCTGTGCATTTTAAGTCTTCTTGCGGTCTCAGAAACATTTCTATTACATAATTCAAATACTCTGTGAATATGTTCCCATTTAACCCTATCTGCTGACATTGGATTTTCAGGAGGTGCAGCTTTTTTTGATGGATCTGCTAATAACGCTTTTTCTACATCGTCCGCATCTGCTGGTTTAGCTAAATAGTCAATAGCACCCTCTTTGATTGCAGCTACAGCAGTTGGAATATTTCCGTATCCAGTTAGCATTATGATTCGACTTAGTGAATTTGATGATTGAATTTCTTTTACAACCTCTAATCCATTTCCATCATTTAATCTAAGGTCAACTACTGCAAAACCTGGCTTTTTCACTTTAACCATGTCTTTGCCTTTTTGCACACTCTCTGCTTGTAAGACCTCAAACCCCTTTTTTTCCATTGCTCTCGCTAATCTCTCCCTAAAAGGATTGTCGTCATCCACTATTAATAAGGATTTATTGTCAAAATCAGCCAGATTTTGTAATGGAGCTTGATTTTTCATGATCCTAATATGGATATTTTTTTCCACAATTCAATAGGCCATTATTTGCTTTACATTGAATAACTATTGAATTAATTGCTCGATTATTAAAGTTTTTTTTAAATAAAAGACTTTTTTTTTGTTAAATTTTTTTTGGGGGGCATTTAAAATGCAAAAATTTAAGTCAGTTGAAGAATTAGTTAACCAACTGAAACCGGAAAAACCTGTCTATTGTATAAGAAAGAATTCTATTCTTTCTGCATCAAAATTCTTTCAAAAAAAGTTTCCAGGAAAAATACTATATGCTGTTAAAACTAATCCCCATCCTGAAGTTATCAAAACTTTAATTAAAAGTGGAATTAATCAATTTGATGTTGCGTCTATCGAAGAAATCAAAGCAGTAAGGAAATTTGATAATACTGCAAAATGTTCTTTTATGCATACAGTTAAAAGTAGAGAGAGTATTAAAGAAGCATATTTTAATTTTGGAATAAAAACTTACGCTTTAGATACTAAAGATGAATTAATAAAAATTATCGAAACAACAGAAAATGCTAAAGATTTAGAATTGTTTATTAGAGTTGCTGTTTCCAATGAGCATGCTGAAATAGATTTATCAAAAAAATTCGGTGCTTTGAATTCTGAAGCTTCAGGACTCCTAAGACTTGCAAAACTTCATTCAAAAAAAATTGGCTTAAGTTTTCATGTTGGTTCCCAATGTATGCATCCAATTTCATATTCTAAAGGAATTAATGAAGTGGGGAATATAATTAAAAAAACTAAAATAATTCCAGATTATATTAATATCGGTGGAGGCTTCCCAACAATTTACCCTGATCTTGTGCCTCTATCTTTGGAAGGTTATATGGAGGAAATTAAAAAAAGTTTAGAAAATTTAAATCTAAAAAATATGCCTCAAATAATTTGTGAACCTGGGAGAGCTTTGGTTGCAGAAAGTGGATCAACAATCGTAAGAGTTAATTTAAGAAAAAAACAAAAACTTTATATTAATGATGGTACTTACGGTACACTTTTTGATGCTGGAACACCTAATATAGTTTTTCCATCAAAATTAATTAAAGAAAATTCAAGTAAGATTATTTCCAAGAAAATGACTGCATTTGATTTTTATGGACCAACATGTGACAGTATGGATTATATGAAAGGTCCCTTCCTACTTCCGAACAATATTAAAGAAAATGATTACATTGAACTTGGTCAATTAGGATCATATGGTTTAACTTTTAGAACTCAATTTAATGGTTATTACTCTGATGAGATTTATGAGGTTGAGGATAAACCAATAATGTCTATGTATGATAAGAATTCAGACAAAGCTACTCTAGTTGCTTAATGTCAGAAAATAAAAATCTTGGTCACAACAGTAAAAAAGATTTCTTAAAAAAACCTGTAGAGCATATTGATATTACATCATTCGATTCTAGAAAAATTATCTCTTCCATGGAAAAAATGTCTTTTGTTTCAAGAGAAACAGCAAACGCAGCCAATATTTATAATGAAATGTTGAAAGACAAAGAATGTACAATTTTTTTAACATTAGCAGGTTCAACATCTGCTGCAGGTTGTATGAATATTTATAAAGATTTAGTTAAATATAATATGGTAGATGCAATAGTGGCGACTGGCGCTTCAATAATTGATATGGATTTTTTTGAAGCTCTTGGTTTTAAACACTATCAAGGGTCTCAATTCCAAGATGATACTGAATTAAGAAAAAATTATATTGATAGAATTTACGACACATACATAGACGAAGATGAGTTACAGATTTGTGATAAAAAAATATGTGAAATCGCAGATACCTTGGAACCTAGAAGCTATACATCCAGAGAATTTATTAAAGAAATGGGTAAATATTTAAAAAAAAATTCTATTAAAAAAGACTCTTTGATTGAAACAGCATACGATAATGAAGTTCCAATTTTTTGCCCAGCTTTCACCGACTCCAGTGCTGGATTTGGTTTAGTTATACATCAAGAAAAAAATCCAAAAAAGCATATGACGATTGACTCTATAAGAGAATTTAGAGAATTGACTGAAATTAAAATACGCTCGAAAGGATCAGGTTTATTTATGATTGGTGGTGGAGTTCCAAAAAATTTTATTCAAGACACCGTAATTTGTGCTGAATTATTAGGTAAGGAAGTTGACATGCATAAATATGCGGTGCAAATCACAGTTGCCGACTCTAGAGACGGTGCATGCAGTAGCTCAACATTAAAGGAAGCAAGTTCATGGGGTAAAGTTGATGTCACAAAAGAACAAATGGTATTTGCTGAAGCCACTAGTGTACTACCCCTAATAGCTAGCGATGCTTATCACAGAGGTGAGTGGAAAAATAGGGATAAGAAAAAATTCACAAAAATTTTTGAGTAAAAATTGAAATATTTATCAAATAAAAATGGATTTTTAGGAGTCGACAATAAATTTAATTTCAAAGAAAAGGTTGTTGTGGTTCCATTTGGACTTGAGAAAACTGTTAGTTATGGTGGTGGCACCAGAAACGGACCTAAAGAAATTATAAAGGCTTCTCATCAAGTGGAATTATATGATGAAGAGCTAAATTGTGAACCTTATAAAAAAATTGGGATTAAAACATTAAAGCCCTTTAAGATTCATAGAAATATCAAAAAGGCTCTCGAGAAAATGTCAAATATAAATAAAGAAATTTTAGATAAAAGACTTTTTCCAATCACGTTTGGAGGTGAACATTCAATTACACCCGGATGTATTTATCCATTTGTTAAAAGATACAAAAAAATTTGTCTCTTGCATTTCGATGCCCATGCTGATTTAAGAAATAGTTACAATGGTGAAAAGTTCTCTCATGCATCAGCAATAAGAAGGTGCTTAGACCATAAAAATATATCATTAATATCTTTTGGGATAAGAAATATATCAGAGAGTGAAATTCCATTTCTAAAAAAGAATAAATCAAGAATAAATATTTTTTGGGCAAAAGATAAATCAAAGTGGGATTTAACAAAATTTAAAAAACTTATAAAAAATAAGACAGTTTATTTAACATTTGATGTCGATGGTTTCGACTCAAGTATTATGCCAGCCACTGGGACTCCTGAACCTGGTGGATTATTGTGGGATGAGACACTCAATATAATTAAAATTGCTGCAAAAAATTCAAACATTGTTGGTGCTGACATCAATGAATTAGCACCTATTAAAGGTTTTAATTCATATAACTTTCTTGTTGCAAAGCTCGCTTATAAAATATTGTCTTATAAGTTTTTGATTTAAGCTTTAATTGGCTTAAAAGTTTTTAAGAGTAATCTAAATGGTATTAACATGATCAAAGCTACTATTACTTTCACAATCAAATCTCCGAGAGAAAGTGTAACCCATGGCACGCCAGTCCCATAAAACGATATTGAAAAAAACAAAAATGTATCGATTGTTGAGCCAATCATTGAAGATGTTAATGGTGCAACAAACCATTCTTTCTTTCTTAATCTGTCAAATATTTGGACATCTAATAATTGTGCAGTTAAAAATGCAATTCCAGACCCAATAGCTATACGAATAGATATAAGATCTGCAAAATCAGTAGAAAATAAAACTGTAAAACCAATTCCTAGTACAAAGCCAAAATATACAATTTTTCTTGCAACTCTTTTTCCATAGGATCTATTAGCTAAATCTGTAATTAAAAAAGCGATCGGATAAGAGAAAGCTCCGTAGGTTAATATTTCATTTAAACCATAATAATTAATTGGAAATTGAACAAGATAATTTGAGGATAGGACAACAACACCCATCAAAAATGATAGAAGTAAAAATGATTTACTCATTAAGCTGTTTTAGATTGTGCAGTTTTTTTTTGAAATGGAGATTTAATTAATAAACTTTTTTTTAGTTTTTTTAATCTAGGAGATAAATTTTTATTTTTTACAGATTTTAGAAATTCATCAAAACTACCTTTTTTATCTACTGATCTAACCCCTGCATTACTCACTGTTAATTTTAAGCTTCTTTTTAAAAGTTCACTTGTAAATTTTACTTTTTTTAAATTAGGTAAGAATCTTCTTTTTGTCTTATTGTTAGCATGACTAACGTTATGACCTTTCATTGGATTTTTCCCAGTTAATTCACATTTTTTTGTCATAATTTGTTCGACTATATAAAGTGAGATATTGATGGCGTCAAGTTTATTAGATTATTCTAATCCTTTTTTCCTACTATTTCATTAAAGTTTTTTACACCATCTTTTAATAGTATTTCCTTTAGTTCTTTTTTAATTAGACCAACAATATTTGGACCTCTAAAAACCATGCCTGTATAAAGTTGTAAATAATCAGCTCCTGCTAAAAATTTTTGATAAGCAGATCTGCCAGAGTCCACACCACCTACGCCTATAATTTTAATTCTGCCTTTTAAAACTTTATAAAATTTTCTGATTAACTCTGAGGACTTTAACTCAATAGGTTTCCCGGATAATCCTCCTTTTTGATGGCTTTGAGTATTTTGTAAATTTTCTCTTGTTGTATCAGATGTGTTAGAAATTATAGCAGCTTCTATCTTGTTATCTAAAAGCACTTCAGAAATTTTCATAATTTCTTTATCATTAATATCTGGTGATACTTTTACCGCTATAGGTGTTTTAGAGTTTAGATTTCTCTTCTCTTTTTCTATTAGTTTTAAAAGATCATCTAATTTTTTTTGATCGTGAAAGTTTCTTAAATCTTCGGTGTTTGGTGAGGAAATATTAACAGTGATATAATCAGAGACCCCGTTAAACATTTTTAAACACTTTATATAATCATTTGTTCTATCTTCTGAGTCTTTATTAGGTCCAATATTTATTCCAAGTAATCCAGTTGGATTATTTCTTTTAATTCGATCTGCAATATTTTTTGAACCTAGATTATTGAAACCAAGTCTATTTATCAGGGCCTCATCTTCTACTAGTCTAAAAACTCTAGGTTTGGGATTTCCGTATTGTTCTAATGGCGTAACAGTTCCTACTTCGACGAAACCAAACCCTAAATTGAACAATGAATTATATACCTCGGCATTCTTATCAAATCCCGCCGCCATACCAATTGGATTTTCTATTTCTTTATTAAATAATTTAGTCTTAAAAAGAGGATTATTTTTTTCTTCATCTAAAATATTTGGGATAAAATTAAATTTTAGCGACTTTATCGCTAAACTATGAGCCGTCTCGGGATCTAATTTAAAAATTAAAGATCTTAAATTTGAAAACATTATTTAATTTTATTTAATATAAGATCTTTTGTTTCTTTCACACCAAAAAAACTTATAAAAAAACCCATCCTTGGTCCATTTTCGTCTCCAAAAACTACTTCATAAATTAATTTAAACCAATCTCGAAGGTTCTCAGTGTATCCATTTTCTTTACCAGTCGAATATATCATTGTTTGAATATCTTCTGGTTTCATTTTGTCGTCACATTTATCTAAAGTTTTTACCAGAGCTTCTAAAGCTTTTTTTTCTTCACCATTAGGCTTTTTATATTTTTTTTTCAATTTTATTACGTCGTTAAAATATTTTATTGCATAGCCTACTAAATTATCAAAGATAGGATTATCTTTCTCAGAAATGTCTTTTTTATATTTTTTAACAAATTTCCAAAGAAGTTCTTTGCTGTCAGCATTACTTGTTTCAACCAAGTTTAATAACATCGAAAACGACATAATCATATTTTCTTTAGGCACCAAACTATTATGAACATGCCACACAGGATTCATAAGTAGCTGCAACTCATTTTGATTTTTTGCTTTCTCAATCAGATCCAAATAATCATCGACAGTTTTTGAAACTATTTCTTTGTAAAGTTTTTTTGCTCTTTTTGGATTTTGATACATATACAGCGACAAACTTTCAGGAGAAGCATACTCTAGCCATTGATCAATAGTAATGCCGTTTCCCTTTGATTTTGAAATCTTCTCTCCTTTTTCATCCAAAAATAGTTCATATGCAAACCCTGAGGGATTTGTTTTTCCAATCAATTTGATAATTTTTGTTGAAAGTATTGCACTCTCTATAAGATCTTTTCCATACATTTCAAAATCAACATCTAGTGCATACCATCTCATAGCCCAATCGACTTTCCACTGTAATTTACAATTTCCATCATAAATGCTTGTTTCCAAATCTTTTCCATTATTATCAAAAACAATAATAGATTTTTCTTTATTAATATTTTTTACAGGTATTTCTAGAACATGACCCGTAACCGGACAAATTGGAAGAAATGGACTATACGTTTTTTGTCTCTCTTTTCCTAGTGTAGGAAGTATTATATTCATTATACCGTCATAATTCTCTAAAATAACTTGGAGAGAAGAGTTAAAGAAACCTGATTTATAAAGTGATGTTGAACTTTTAAAATTATATTTAAATTTAAAATTGTTTAAAAATTTTTTTAGCATTTCATTGTTATGCTCACCAAAACTATTAAATTTTTGAAAGGGATCAGGCACATTAGTAAGCGGTTTGTGCAAATTTTTTTCTAATAATTCTTTTTGTGGAACGTTGTCAGGTACTTTTCTAAGACCATCCATATCATCTGAAAAAGTAATGATTTCAGTTGGTAAATCAGTCAAATGGTTTAGTGCATTTACAATCATTGATGTCCTTGCAACTTCTCCAAAAGTTCCTATATGTGGAAGGCCACTAGGACCATAACCTGTTTGGAGAATTATTTTGCCTTTTTTTTCTATAAAAGATTTTCTTTCTCGAAGCATTTTTTTTGCTTCAACGAAAGGCCATGCACTTGTTTTATCAAAATTCTCTTTTTTAATCATGATTAATTCAAATAAAATCTTAAATTAACGCTTTAACTTATTCTTATAGAGTTGAAATTTATTTACCATAAAATAATGTTCTATCAAAATGTCTAATTATAAAACTGTTTTTTTTACACTTGGAATTCTTCAAATAATTCTTGGAATTTTTATGTTGATCCCAATATTTGTTCAATTTTTTTTTAATGAAATTGACTCCTCTTTTTTTGGTGCCTCAATTATTACAGTTATTTTTGGTACGCTATTTTTTTTATCTAATCTTGATCATGATAAGAAGTTAAATTTACAACAAGCTTTTTTATTAACCGCGCTATCTTGGCTAAGTATCGCAATTTTTGGCTCACTTCCTCTAATATTTTCTGAAGTCAATTTCTCATTCACCAATGCATTTTTTGAGAGTATGTCAGGCATTACAACAACTGGTTCAACAATCATTCCAAACTTAGAGGAGATGCCCAAAGCAATTTTGCTTTGGAGAGCAATTCTTCAATGGTTGGGTGGTATTGGAATAATTGTTATGGCGATCACTTTGATGCCAATAATGAATGTCGGTGGTATGCAATTATTTAAAATTTCTAACAGTGACTCATCAGAAAAAATTCTTCCTAAATCAAAAGAAATTGCATTAAGATTAATTTATATTTATTCAGGTCTTACTACACTATGTGCAATATCATATAAAATTCTTGGGATGAATACTTTTGATAGTATAACTCATTCTATGACAACTATAGCAACTGGGGGGTTTTCAAACTATAACGAGTCCATTGGTTTCTTTAACAGTTTTTCAATAGAGGTTTCAGCAATGATTTTTATTATCTTGGGAAGTTTACCTTTTATCGCTTATATCAAATTCTTAAACGGTAACAGAAGAATTTTTTTTTCAGATATTCAAATTAGAACTTTTCTAAAAATAATCATAATAAGTATTCTGGTCTTATCAATTTATTTGTTTTTAGATAAATCATCTGAACTAAACTTCAGAACAGTTTTATTCAATGTAATATCAATTTTGACAGGAACTGGATATGTAAATGCACAATTTGATAACTGGGGTGGATTTCCTTTAATTATATTTATAGGTTTAATGTTTATCGGTGGATGTGCTGGCTCAACAACCTGTGGTATAAAAATATTTAGATTTCAAATACTTTATTCATTTGTTTTGAATCAACTAAAAAAAATTATTTATCCTAAGGGAATTTTTGTTCTAAAATATAATCAAAGTCCTGTTGATGATAAATTTACTGCATCAATTATCTCTTTCATTTATATGTACCTAGTAATTTTTTTTGCGATTACAGCATTATTATCTTTGACGGGTCTTGACTTTATTACCTCAATTTCTGGTGCTGCAACATCTATTTCAAATGTAGGACCTGGCCTAGGTTCAACTATTGGGCCAAACGGAAATTTTTCATCCCTACCTGATATCTCTAAGTGGATTTTAAGCTTTGGTATGATTTTGGGTAGATTGGAATTATTTGCAATCCTTGTGTTATTTTTACCATCTTTTTGGAGGAATTAAATTTGATAGAAGTTAAAAAAAATTCTTTGTCTGAAATGTTCTCGGTTTATTTTGACAAAAGAATGCTCAAAATTTTATTGCTTGGTGCAATATCAGGTTTTCCATGGGTTTTGATCGGAAGTAGTCTAAGTTTATGGTTGAAAGAAGATGGACTAAGTAGATCAACTGTTGGATGGGCTGGATTAATTTTTGCCGTTTACGCATTTAATTATCTATGGGCACCTTTAATAGATAGAATACAAATACCATATTTAACAAAAAAAATAGGTCACAGAAGAGGATGGATTGTTTTGATGCAAATTATCATCTTACTCTCACTTGCTCTTTGGAGTTTACTCGATCCATCTGAAAATTTAGCTTTAGTTGTTTCAGTAGGCTTAATAATTGCTATAGCATCATCAACTCAAGATATAACAGTTGATGCTTTAAGAATTGAACAGATTGGTGAAAATGAGGGTAAATCCATGGCCGCTGGAGCCGCAATGGCGGTTGTCGGTTGGTGGACAGGATACAAGTTAGGAGGAGTACTATCATTATTTGCAGCAGATATTCTACAAAACATTGGTTTTGAAAATTATTGGCAACTAACTTTCTTAATTTTGGGGATTTTAGTAATTTTAATGAACATTGGCTTAATGTTCGTTGACGAGTCTGGAAATTTAGAGAGACAAAATCAACAAAAAGAAAATGATAAATTGATATCATCTCAATTTAAAAAAGAAAATATATTTACAAAATTGATAACCTGGGTTGCTGGAACAATTAGTGGTCCAATCATTAGTTTTTTTAAAAAAAATGGCTTTTCGATTGCTCTAGGAATTTTAGGATTTGTTTTTTTATTTAAAGTGGGGGAGGCATTTCTTGGAAGGATGTCTATAATTTTTTATAAAGAAATAGGTTTTAGTAAGTCGGATATCGCTATTTACTCTAAAACGTTAGGTTGGATCACTACTGTGACGTTTACTCTTTTAGGTGGACTTTTTGTAATAAGATCCGGGGTTTTAAAAGCAATGTTTTTTGCTGGAGTAATGATGGCAAGCACAAACCTTTTATTTAGTGTGTTGGCCTGGAGCGATAAATCAGAATTTTTATTTGCTATTGCAGTTATTTTTGACGATATAGCTGCTGCATTTGCAACAGTAGCTTTTGTAGCCTTTATATCTATGCTCGTAGACAGAGCCTATACAGCAACTCAATATGCACTCCTAGCGTCGATAGGCACCGCTGGTAGAACAACTTTAGCCTCCTCCTCTGGTGCACTTGTTGATTGGTTAAATGGTGATTGGGGAATATTTTTTATTTTAACTGCGCTAATGGTCATTCCTTCATTAATAATCCTATGGATTATGAAAAATAAACTACAACTAAGTGAAAAATAATTTTTTAAATAAATCTGTAGCTAACGTTTACTTAAAACCATCTTCTAATTCTGAGGTAGTTTCGCAAATTCTATATGGAGAGAAATTTAAGATTCTATTGAAAAGAAAAAAATATTTAAAAATAAAAACTCATTATGACAATTATATTGGATATATAAAAAAAGATGAGTTTTTAGAAAGTTTTAAACCCTCACATAAAGTTTCAAAGATTAAGTCTAGAATTTTCTTTAAAAAAGGTAAAAGATTTTTATCTTCAAACCATTATCTATATTATGGATCTGGGGTGTGTATAAGAAATGAAAATAAGAAGTATATTGAATTTGAAAAAAATAAATGGATCCAAAAAAGTGATATCAAAAATATTGATCATTATGAAAAAAATTATATCAAAGTATTCAAATTCTTTTTAAACACAAAATACTTATGGGGCGGAAAAACCTGTGTCGGTATCGATTGTTCAGCATTAATTCAAATTTATTTTTATTACAACAGAATATTTTTTCCAAGAGATACAAAAGACCAAATAAGATTTTGTGAAAGAAAAAGAGGTAAAAAACGACTTAAAGGAGACATCGTATTTTGGAAAGGACATGTTGGTATATGTCTAAATAAGTCTAGATTTATTCATGCTTATGGACCAAAAAAGAAGGTGTTAATAATGCCAACAGTACAAACAATTAAATTAATTGATAAAACCGCAAATCTGAAAGTTAAAAAAGTAAGTAATATTAGTAATATTTAATCTCTACCAAAGTCAGGTTTGTTTACATCCTGTTTTAATTTAATAATTTTAGACCTAACTTTTTTAGTCTGAGATAATTTTTTTAAAATTGATTTATTATTTTTGGAATTTATATCTTTTTTGAAAGATTTTAAGTTTTTGATAAATAAGTCTATAGCTTTTGTAACATTAACTTTGTTATCAAAAAAAATATCTCTCCACATAATTTCATTTGAAGCAGCTATTCTTGAAAAATCTCTCAACCCCCCAGCACTGTATTTGATAAGCCCAAATTTGAATATTTTTTCAAAATCTTGAGCCGATTTAACCAAATTATAGGCAATTAAATGTGGTAAATGACTTGTGATAGAAAAAACTTTGTCATGTTTTTCAGAGTTCATAATAACAGTTTTTGAGCCCATCTTTTTCCAAAAAGAAATTAAAAATTTTAAATTCTTAGAACTTGTTTTTTTATCCTTAATTAATACACACCATTTATCCTCAAACATATCAGCTTTTCCAAATTCTGGTCCACTCACCTCTGATCCAGCGATAGGGTGACTCCTAATCCAATTTATACCACGCTTCAAAAATTTTTTAATTATTTTTGATGACTCTATTTTTGAAGATCCCACATCAGTAATTAGTGTCTTTGGCGAAATAGTTTTATTAATTTTAAGAATAAGTTTTTTATATTCACCTGTTGATGTACAAACAATCACTAAGTTTGAATTTACCAAACCATCTTTAAGAGACTTAACAATTGTTCCAGATAGTCTAAGACTTTTTATTTTAGCTATATTAGATTTTGATTTTTCATAAATAAATATTTTTTTTGCTATTTTTTTTTTGGAAATCCTCCTTACTAAAGAAGAGCCTAATAACCCACAGCCTATAATTAATATATTTCTCATTTTCTAAATATATTTTGTGTTGCTTTGATAAATTTCATATTTTCCTCTTTTGACCCAATCGTTAATCTTAGCATATTTTTTATTTTATAACCTTCTTCAGTAGGCCTTAAAATAATTCCCTTTTTTTTTAATTTTTCATAGAAACTATTAGCTTTTAGTTTACATTTATTAAAATTCAATAATAGAAAGTTAGCAGAAACTTTATTTGAGCTAATATCATAATTGCTCAAAAAATTTTTCAGTTTTGTAGCATAAATATGATTATGTTTTACTGAACGTGAAATAAATTTTTTATCCTTAAGTGACTCAATAGCTGCTTTTTGAGCTACTTCATTAACATTAAATGGAGGTTTAATAACATTCAAAGCATCAATAATTTTTTTTGAACCATATCCCCAACCAATTCTTAGAGATGATAGTCCGTAGATTTTTGAGAATGTCCTTAATATAAAAACATTCTGCTTATTCTTGAATAAATCTAAACCAGATTTATAGTCTCTATTTTGCATGTACTCTGCATAAGCATCATCTACAACAAGTAAGATATTTTTTCTTAATCTTTTTCTTAAATCAATTAATTCAAAACTGTTCAAGTAAGTGCCAGTCGGATTATTTGGATTGGCAAGAAATACAATTTTAGTTTTATTGCTTACTTTTTTAATTATTTCAGAGACAGAAACTTTAAAATTTTTTTCTTTGGCAAAAACAACTTTTGCACCTACTATTTTTGCATATATTCTGTACATTAAAAAACTAAACTGAGGAAGAATTACTTCATCTTTTGGTTTAAGGAAAAGTTGGCATAACATTTGAATAACTTCGTCTGAACCAGCTCCACAAATTATTTTTTCTTTGTCACAACTAAATTTTTTTGAGATCTGACTTCGTAATTTTTTAGACTTTCCATCAGGATATCTGAAAAGACTTAATTTTTTATTTGATATTGCTTTCTTAGCCTTGGCACTTACTCCTAGAGCTGATTCATTTGCTGAAAGTTTAATGATTTTATTAAAACTCTTAATAGTTGATTTGCCAGGTTGATATGCCTCAATATTAAATTTTTTAAATTTTATAGTTGTCATCTTTTAAATTTTAGCCTCTTTATAGATAAAATAACAAATTTTCATATAGTATTAGTTCAAATATTTTAAAAATTGACATACTAAATAACATCTTGTACAAAAATTATGCGCTGATTTAACTGAATTGCGAGCGCTCTAAAAAAACCGCTAAAAAAGTTTTTTTTCTCTCAATTCAATAATTAGCATTAATAATTATGAATATTAAAGAGAATATAAAAACGCTTGTTATTAAAAAACCATTGAAGCTTGATTGTGGTAAAACTATTAATAATTTTCCACTAGCATATGAAACTTATGGTTCACTTAATGAAAATAAAGATAATGCAATCCTTGTTTTTCATGCGCTTACTGGTGATCAATTTGTTACGGGTATTAATCCCGTTACAAGAAAAGATGGTTGGTGGTCATACGCAGTGGGTCCTAACAAATCAATAGATACAAATAAATATTTTGTGATTTGTGCAAATGTAATAGGTGGTTGTATGGGCTCATTTGGTCCAAGTCACAAAAATCCTGATACAAATAAAATTTACGGAACCGATTTTCCCGTAATTACTATAAATGACATGGTCAATGCACAAGTAAATTTATTAGATCATTTTGAGATAAAAAAACTTTTTTCAGTTGTTGGTGGATCGATGGGAGGAATGCAAGTTTTGCAATTTATTAGTAATTATCCGAATAAAGCTAGTACAGTAGTACCAATTGCATGTACCTCTAGTCATTCTGCTCAAAATATTGCTTTTAATGAGTTGGGTAGACAAGCGATAGCATCAGATCATAATTGGTCGGACGGAAAATATTTATCGAATAACACTCTTCCTGATAAAGGTTTATCAGTAGCGAGAATGGCTGCTCATATAACTTATTTATCTAAAAAAGGTTTACAAGAAAAATTTGGAAGAAAACTCCAAGAAAGGGATGCCCTTAAATTTGGATTTGATGCAGATTTTCAAATAGAAAGTTATTTAAGATATCAAGGATCAGTTTTTGTAGATCGATTTGATGCTAATAGTTATCTTTATATCACAAGAGCAATGGATTATTTTGATCTAGTTAAACAATTTGATGGTAATTTATCTAATGCATTTAAAAAAACTAAAGCTAAGTTTTTTGTAATATCTTTCACCTCAGACTGGCTCTATCCAACTCAAGAAAATAAAGAAATAGTTATCGCTCTTAATGCAATTGGTGCTGATGTTGGATTTGTTGAAATAAAATCTGACAAAGGTCATGATTCTTTTTTATTGGATGTTCCAGACTTTTTGAAAACTCTTAAAAATTTTTTAGATAAGTCTTACTCAGAGAGATAATAATGAAAACAGAATACAAAATAATAGTCGATTTAATAGAAGAAAAAACAAGAGTTTTAGATGTTGGCTGCGATGATGGAATATTAATGGAATCATTAAAAAAAAATAAAAATGTTGATGCGAGAGGAATTGAGATTTCAAAGGATAAAGTTCAAACCTGCGTATCAAAAGGACTTACTGTAATTGAAGGAAATGCGGAATTGGATTTAAAACAATTTCCAAATGATTCTTTTGATTATGTTGTCCTAGGTCAAACTTTACAAGCTTTCGTGAATCCTGAGATTGTTATAAAGGAACTTTTAAGAGTTGGAAAGAAAGCAATCATAACAATTCCAAATTTTGGTCATTGGAAAGTAAGATTAAATTTGCTTATCAAAGGAACAATGCCAATCACAGAATCATTACCAAATGATTGGTATAACACCCCAAATATTCATATGTGTACGATTAAAGATTTTGTTAAATTTTCAAAAATTATAAACTTTAAAATCTTTAAATCTTTAGCTCTGACTAATAAAAAAATATCAAATATTAATAATTCTAATTTATTTTATAAAAATTTATTTGCAGAATTAGGTATATTCTTAATTGAAAAATAAGATGAAAATAGAAATAATTAAGTGTTTACAAGATAATTATAGTTACTTGTTAATCGATGACACTAAAAGTATTGGATGTATTGTTGACCCTGGTGAGGCAGCTCCAATTATAAAATATGTTGAAAGTAATAATATTGAATTAAAATATATTCTTAATACTCATCACCATTATGACCATGTAGGTGGCAACTTAGAATTAAAGAAAAGATATAATTCTAAAATAGTTGGATTTAAAGAAGATAAAGACCGTATTCCAGAAATTGATGTGCTTGTGGAAGATAATCAAAAATGGAAAGGTGATAATTTTGAGGCGAAAATTTATCACATTCCAGGTCATACAAGTGGGCATATTGCCTTTCATTTTTTTTTGGAAAAAATAATTTTTACTGGGGATACTTTATTTTCTTTAGGATGTGGTAGAATTTTTGAGGGAACTTATGAACAGATGTTCAACTCATTAAAAAAAATAAAAGAACTTCCAAAAGATACTCAGATATATTGCGGCCATGAATATACATTACAAAATTCAAAATTTTGTGAGTCAAACGATCCTGATAATTCAAATTTGAAAAGCAAAATTGAAGAAATTAAAGAAAAAATAAAAAATGGCCATCCCACCATTCCATCAATTTTATCTGATGAAATGGAATGCAATATATTTCTTAAAGCTAAAGATGTTGAAAGTTTTTCAAAATTAAGAGATTTAAAGGATAATTTTTGATTTATAAAACTTGACTATAGGCTTGCTCAGACTATATTGCCTTAACAAAATTTAGAGTATTTATATGTCATTCGCAGTCATAAAAACAGGTGGTAAACAATACAAAGTGAAATCTGGAGAGATTTTGAAAATTGAGAAATTAACAGATATTAAAGCTAATTCAAAAATAGAATTTAATGAAATTTTAGCTTACGGAGATGACAGTAAAATAGAAATTGGAGCCCCAATGGTAGATGGTGCAAAAGTTGAAGCTGACTTAATTAAAAATAGTAAAAATAGGACCGTATTAATTTTTAAAAAAAGAAGAAGACATAACTCAAGAAGAAAAAATGGGCATAGACAGGAATATTCTATGATTAGAATAAATAAAATTTTTTCAAAAGATGGTAAAATTCTCTCAGAAGCTGAAAAAGTTTCTAAAGCAACAAAAAAGACAGAAACAAAAAAAGAGGCTAGTAAATAACTAGGAATTAACTATGGCAACAAAAAAAGCAGGCGGATCTTCTAGAAATGGACGTGATAGTGCTGGGCGAAGACTTGGTGTCAAAAAGTACGGTGGACAATCTGTTATTCCTGGAAACATTATTGTAAGACAAAGGGGTACAAAAATATTTCCTGGAGAAAATGTAGGAATGGGTAAAGATCACTCAATTTTTTCAGTAATAAAAGGTAAAGTAGTTTTTAAAAAAACAAAGTCAGATAGAACTTTTGTTTCAGTAAAACCCAATTAATAGTACAACTTAACCTATTGTTGTATTATGAAATTCTTAGATCAAGTTAAAATTTATATTAAAGCTGGAAACGGTGGAGATGGTTCTCCAAGTTTCAGAAGAGAAAAATTTATAGAATTTGGTGGCCCAGATGGTGGTGATGGTGGAAAAGGAGGTTCAGTAATTTTAAAAGCTGAACAGAATTTAAATACTTTGATTGATTTTAGATATCAACAACATCATAAAGCAAAGAGAGGTGAGAACGGTGCAGGACAAAACCGAACAGGTAAGAGTGGTGAAGATTTAATTTTAAAGGTTCCCATAGGAACGCAAGTTTTTGAAGAGGACAACAAAACATTAATTTACGACTTTACGAAAATTAGTGAGGAATTCGTCGCTGCTGCAGGTGGTAAAGGTGGATTGGGTAATACAAGATTCAAAAGTTCTACCAATAGGGCTCCAAGGAAATTTACAAAAGGAACTCAAGGAGAAGAGTTTACAATTTGGCTTCAATTGAAAACAATAGCTGATATTGGGATTATAGGATTACCTAATGCAGGTAAGTCAAGTTTATTAGCATCAGTTACTAATGCAAATCCTAAAATTGCAAACTATCAATTTACCACTTTAAATCCAAATTTAGGAGTAGCAAGTTATGATGATAAAGAAATTACAATAGCAGATATACCAGGATTAGTAGAGGGGGCTCATAAAGGTACAGGCCTTGGAATTCAGTTTTTGAAACATATTGAGAGATGTAAATCTCTTTTACATTTAATTGATATTACAAGTGAAGATTTAAAAAAAAGCTATCAACAAGTAAAAAATGAGCTTAAAAAATATAGTAACAAACTCACTAAAAAAAGAGAATTAATCGTGTTGAACAAAACAGATCTTATTGATGAAAAAGAGGTTAATCACATAATTAAAGATTTTAAAAAGAATACTAAATCAGAAGTTATTGCTTTATCAACATTCAATAAATCTTCGGTATCAAAAATCAAATCAAAATTATTGAATTATGTATCTTAAAAACTCAAAAAAAATTGTTATCAAAATCGGATCTTCACTTTTAGTTGACCAAGAAAAGAAAATAAGAAAAAAATGGCTCTCTAGCTTTGCGAAAGATATAAAAAAATTAAGATCGAATAATCAAAAAATTATAATTGTTTCTTCAGGCGCAATAGCCCTTGGATGTAAAAAAATGAATTATAATAAAAAAAATCTCAAGCTAGATAAAAGTCAAGCAATTGCATCTATTGGACAAATTGAATTGATGAATTTGTTCTTAGAAACGTTTTCAAAATATAAAATAAATATTTCTCAAATTTTACTTACTCTTGATGACACCGAGGAAAGAAGAAGATCAATTAATGCAAAAAGAACTTTTGAAAACTTATTCGATCTTGATTTCATCCCTATTGTTAATGAAAATGATACTATTGCAACATCTGAAATTAAATATGGAGATAATGATAGACTTGCTTCTAGAGTAGCTCAAATTACAAATGCAGATACCTTAATATTACTCTCAGATGTGGATGGTTTATACACAAAAAATCCGAAAAAATTCAAAGATGCTCAATTAATTAAGAAAGTGATTGATTTAGACAAAGTTGTTAAAAGTATAAATATCAAAGGTATGACAGAATTAGGAAGTGGTGGTATGAATACAAAAATCGAAGCTGCTAAAATTTGTAACTTAGCTGGTTGCAATATGGTAATAGCAAATGGGTTAGGTCTTAATCCTATCGATCGTATCCGGAGTGGAAATAACTGCACTTGGTTTATTTCTAAAATATCCAAAATGCATGCAAGGAAAAAGTGGATAATTAGCTCAATTTCCCCTAAGGGTGAACTTATAATTGATGATGGAGCAAAAAAAGCTCTTCATAGTGGAAAAAGTTTATTAGCAGCTGGAATTAAAAAAGTGGTCGGTAGATTTAATAAGGGAGATCATATTAAAATTTTAGATAATAAAAAAAAAGAGTTTGCTCGTGGACTTAGCTCTTTTTCATCCAAAGAAATAAATTTAATTATGGGCTGTCATTCAAATGAAATACAAAAAATTTTAGGATATGTGTCGAAATCTGAGGTAGTGCATAAAGATGATATGGTAGAAATCTAATGAGAAAGATATTAATTAATATTGGAGAAAGATCAAAACAAGCTTTTGCTCAACCAATAAATACTTATAAAAAAAATAAAGTTTTAAGTGATTATCTTAAAATGATAAAAAAAAATAAGCATTTAATTCTTAGAGAAAATAAAAAAGACGTAGATCGGGCTATCAAAATCAAGCTTAGAGATAATTTAATAAATCGGCTTATTTTAAATGAAAAAAAAATTTTGGCTATTATTAATTCAATCCAAAAAATAATTAAGTTAAAGGATCCAACTTATAATGTTATTGAAAAATGGAGAAGACCTAATGGACTTGTATTTTCAAAAATATCAATCCCGATAGGAGTAATAGGTGTAATTTATGAAAGTAGACCAAATGTAACCTCGGATGTAGCATCATTATGTTTTAAATCTGGAAATCCAGTTATTTTAAAAGGTGGTTCTGAGGCCTTTTATTCTAATAAAATTTTATCAAATTTATTCAGAAAAGCTTTGAAGATTAATAAAGTTAATCAAAACTTTGTTCAATTCATCGATATAAAGAATAGAAAAGTGGTAGATTTTTTACTCACTAAAATGACTAATTTTATTGATGTAATCATACCAAGAGGGGGTAGAAATTTAGTTAAAAAAGTACAAAACATTTCTAAAATTCCAACTATTGGTCACTTAGAAGGTGTTTGTCATTCATATATAGATAAAGATGCGGATCCCAAAATTGCTACCAAAGTAATAGTAAATGCAAAATTAAGAAATACAGCGATTTGTGGAGCAACTGAAACAATTTTGCTTAATGAGCGTATAATCAAAAAGTTTGGAGCTCATATATTAAAGATATTAGAGGAAAAAGGTTGTCAGATTATTGGTGATAATAAAATACGAAAAATTTATAAAGGTAAAATCAAAAAAGCATCAATCAAAGATTGGTCAAAAGAATATTTGTCTGCTACCGTTTCTGTAAAATCTGTCAAAAACTTACAAGAGGCTATTTCTCATATTAATAAATATGGAACTATGCATACTGATTGTATTATTACTAAAAACAAAAAAACTGCTAAAGAATTTTTAATGGGAGTTAAAAGTTCAATAGCGATGCACAATACATCTACACAATTTGCAGATGGTGGTGAATTTGGATTTGGTGGTGAAGTTGGAATTTCAACAAATGTTCTTCCACCAAGAGGCCCTGTAGGACTTGGACAACTAATTTCCTACAAATATCAAGTAACAAGTAATGGTAAAATTAGAAAGTAAATTGATTACAAGAAGAAACAAAATTGGGGTCCTGGGTGGATCCTTCGATCCTGCTCACAAAGGTCACTTAACTATCTCAAAAGAAGCAATTAAAAGATTTAAATTACGAAATGTTATTTGGGCAATAACAAAAAAAAATCCTTTTAAAAAAAAGACACATACAAGTTTGAATAATAGAATCAAGCATTGCAAAAAAATTATTGGATCAAGTAAATTGATTAAAGTAAAATTTTATGAGGACACAATTAAATCGAATAAAACTTTTGATTTGATAAATCATATTTCAAAGAATACAAAAAACAAAATTTATTTTATAATGGGAGCTGATAATTTAATAAAATTTCACAAATGGTATAAATGGAAATTAATTTCACAGAAAAGTAAAATAATAGTATTTGATAGACAGGGTTATAAAAAAAAATCGTTAAATTCAACTACATATAAAAGATTAAATAAAGAAAATTTGAAATTTATTGAATTTGAAAAAGTCAATATTTCTTCTTCTCAATTGAGAAAAATTTGATATGGTTTAGTTAATTAATGGACAAAATTTCTGATTTAAAAAAAATCATAATTCAAACTTTAGATATCAATAAAGCTTTAGACATTGTTAGTATCGATCTTAAAGATAAAAGTTCGATGGCTGAATACATGATTATTGCAAGTGGTACGTCATCTAGACATATCCAGTCACTTTCTGAGCAAGTTTTAGAAAAATTCAAAGATTATGGAATGAAAGATTCAAAAATCGAGGGAAAAGATAGTGCTGAGTGGAAACTGGTAGATGGAATAGATCTAATTGTCCACATATTTCATCCAGAAAAAAGAAAATTTTATGAACTAGAAAAAATGTGGTCAGAATTTATTCCAAAAGAAAAACTTATAATATGAGGAAAATTTTTTTTATTATCAGTATATTTTTCCTGAAGTTTTCAACTGTTAATCTTGTCGTTGCAGCTGAAAATGATGTTTATAAGAAAATAGATTTATTTGGAGAAGTATTAGAAAAAATTAATAAGGAATATGTCGATGAAATAAATCAATCTGAAAGCATGGATGCTGCAATAGATGGTTTGCTTCAATCACTAGATCCTTACTCAGCATATATGTCACCTGAAATTTTCAACGAAATGCAGACTGAAACAAGTGGTGAATTTGGTGGCTTAGGAATAGAGGTAAATATGGAGTCTGGAGTTGTAAAAGTAATTTCCCCTATTGACGATACTCCAGCGTCTAGAGCTGGAATTAAAGCTGGTGACTACATCATAAAGATAGATGATATTCAGGTACAAGGTAAATCTCTAAGTGAAGCTGTAGATTTAATGAGAGGACCTGTAGGTTCATCAATTATTTTAACTGTAAGAAGAATTGGACAAAAAAAAGCTTTAACATTTGAAATCGTAAGAGAAATAATTCAAATTAAATCAGTAAAAGCTGATCTTTTAAAAAATAACGTTGGTTATCTTAGATTGACATCTTTCAACGAAAATAGTGGTGATCAAATAAGAGAGCAAATTAGAGAATTTGAAAAAATTGGAAATATAAATTCATATATACTAGATTTAAGAAATAATCCTGGAGGGTTGTTATCACAAGCTATAAGGATATCAGATTTTTTTTTAGATAATGGTGAGATTGTATCTACCAAAAGTAGAAAGGCCTCTGAAAATAGAAAATGGTTTGCCAAAAAAGGAGATTTGATAGGTGGCAAAACTTTGGTTGTATTAATTAATTACGGTTCTGCATCTGCTTCAGAAATAGTTGCTGGAGCACTACAAGATCATAAAAGAGCAATTATTTTAGGCGAAAATAGTTATGGAAAGGGTTCAGTGCAATCAATTATTCCACTAAAGAACAAAGGAGCAATAAGACTCACTGTTGCAAAATATTACCTACCGTCAGGCAAATCAATTTCTGAAGTTGGAGTAAGTCCTGATATTGAGATTGATGAAGATACGGATGAATTTAGGATTAAGACAGACACTGATAATCAACTAAGCTACGCATTAAAACTTTTAAACGGTTAAATGAAAGAGCAATATAAACATCTACCACTCCGCAGTGGTGTAGGCATTGTTGTTCTTAATCAAGAAGATAAAATTTTCGTTGCAAGAAGAATAGACAACCCAAAAAACTTTTGGCAAATGCCACAAGGAGGTATTGATGAAGGTGAGGATTTTCTTACCGCCGCATACAGGGAGTTAAAGGAAGAGACTAGTATTACAAAAGTAGAGCTTATTAAAGAATTAGATGGTTTTATAACATATGAATTACCAGATCACTTATTGGGTATAATTTGGAAGGGCAAGTATAAAGGACAAAAACAGAAATGGTTTATAATGAAGTTTACTGGAGAAGATAGTGAAATAAATATTAAAACAAAAAAACCTGAATTTCTCGAATGGAAATGGATTGAATTAGAATCCTTAACAAAAGTTGTGGTAGATTTTAAATTACATGTCTATCAAGAAATTAAAAAAAAATTAGAGTTATTATTAGTTAATCGATCTTAGAACTTCAACTTTTTGATCTGCTAAATATTTAGCCTGATCACTTATCTCAGATTTGCTTGCTTCCGCTTCAGCTTTTTTGAGTAAGTCCCCTTGTTTAGATTTATCTAAATCTGTCACAGAGAATATTGCACTTGTTAAGATAGATAAATTATTATTTTTAAATTCAATAATTCCATCTTCTACATAATAATTTTCATCACCTGATTTCGAAAATACTTTAATTATTCCAGGTTTTAAAAAAGAAATAATTGATATGTGATCTTTTAAAATCCCCATTTCACCCTCAAATGCAGGTACAACAACCTCTAAAACATCCTCTTTTACTAAAAAAGATTTTTCTGGGTTTACAATTTCAATTTTGAACTCTTCGCTCATTAAGCAGCAGCTTCTTGTTCCATTTTTTTAGCTTTCTCAATTGCCTCTTCAATCGTTCCCACCATATAAAACGCTGCTTCAGGTAAATGATCATATTCACCTTTACAAATAGCATCAAAGCCTTTGATGGTTGACTCTAAATCTACCAATTTTCCTGGTGATCCTGTGAAAACTTCTGCAACAAAAAATGGTTGAGATAAAAATCTTTGAATTTTTCTTGCTCTCGCTACAACCAGCTTATCCTCTTCAGATAATTCATCCATACCCAAAATGGCTATGATATCTTGTAATGATTTGTAAGATTGTAATATTCTTTGCACATCTCTTGCTACTCTATAATGCTCATCACCAACAATTCTAGGGTCTAGAATTCTTGAAGTTGAGTCTAACGGATCAACAGCAGGATATATTCCAATTTCTGCTATTTGTCTTGAAAGCACTGTTGTTGCATCCAAATGAGCAAACGATGTTGCTGGTGCAGGGTCAGTTAGATCATCTGCAGGTACATAAATTGCTTGTACTGAGGTAATTGATCCCTTGTTAGTAGTGGTAATTCTTTCTTGAAGATTACCCATATCAGTTGCTAATGTTGGTTGATAACCAACTGCAGATGGAATTCTACCCAAAAGTGCTGAAACTTCTGAGCCTGCCTGAGTAAATCTAAAAATATTATCAACAAAGAAAAGTACATCTTGGCCCTCTTGATCTCTAAAATACTCTGCTACAGTCAATCCAGTAAGTGCCACTCTAGCTCTAGCGCCAGGGGGTTCATTCATTTGTCCGTAAACTAATGCTGCTTTAGATCCTGGTCCGTCTTGTTTGATAACACCAGACTCAATCATTTCATGATAAAGATCGTTACCTTCCCTTGTTCTTTCTCCTACACCTGCAAAAACTGAAAAGCCACCATGAGCTTTTGCAACGTTATTGATTAACTCCATAATCAAAACAGTTTTTCCAACACCAGCACCACCGAACAAACCAATTTTTCCTCCTTTTGCATAAGGAGCAAGCAAATCAATTACTTTTATACCAGTAACAAGTATTTCAGTTTCAGTCGATTGATCATTAAATTCAGGGGCACCTCTATGAATTGGCCAACTTTCTTTAGTTTTTACTTCTCCTCTTTCATCTATTGGCTCTCCAATCACATTAATAATTCTTCCAAGAGTTTCAGGTCCTACCGGAACTTGTATAGGGGCATTGGTATTAATTACCTCATCACCTCTTTTTAAACCTTCAGTAGCATCCATTGCAATAGTTCTAACTGTAGTTTCACCCAAGTGTTGCGCTACTTCTAAAACTAATCTGTTGTTTCCATTTTTACATTCTAATGCTGTTAAAATTTCTGGAAGTTCTCCATCAAATTTAACATCTACTACTGCTCCAATAACCTGTGTAATTATTCCTTTGCTCATAATTATAAACTTTCCGCTCCTGATATGATTTCTATTAGTTCTTTTGTAATTGCTGCCTGACGACTTCTATTATACTCGATAGTAAGTTTGTCAACCATTTCACCTGCGTTACGGGTAGCATTATCCATTGCACTCATTCTGGACCCTTGTTCGCTAGCTGAATTCTCCAACATTGCCTTAAATATTTGTGTTGAAATATTTTTTGGTAGTAAATTGTTTAAAATTTCATCTTCATCTGGCTCAAATTCATAACTTTGATCTGAATTATTATGATCCTCTTCATTGTTTAAGGGTATAATCTGTTGAGCTTGAGGTAATTGAGTGATTACATTTTTAAATTGATTATAAAAAATTGTACATATGTCAAACTCACCAGCCTCAAATTTTTCAATTATGATCCTTCCAACTTTATCAGCATCAAAATAATTTGCATTTTTAGATTCTTTAAAAGATATATTTTCAATAATTTTATCTCCATAAACTCTTTTTAGTTGGTCATTTCCCTTTGACCCCACAGTAATAATCTTTAATTGTTTACCCTCGTTTAAAATTTTTGAAAAATAACTTTTCGCTTTTTTAATTATGTTGGAATTAAAACCACCACAAAGGCCTCTGTCTGATGTCATTACTACACATAAGTGAACTTTATTTTTACCTGTCCCAGATAATAATTTTGGAGCATTTTCCTTATCCGATATACCATTAGATAAGTTTAAAATAATATTATTCATTTTTTCTGAATAAGGTCTCCCTCTCTCAGCACTTTCTTGAGCTCTTCTCAATTTTGCTGCTGCAACCATTTTCATAGCTTTCGTGATTTTTTGTGTAGACTTTACACTAGCTATCCTTTTTTTGAGATCATCTAGACTTGCCATATTACATTAAGATTTAAAGGTTCCTTTCAGCTGAGTAATTACTTCTACCAATAGCTTTTCTTTATCTTCATCAAGTTTTCCAGTGCTTTGAATTGATTCAATTATTTCAGGTTTATCTGATTTACATTTATTAATAATTTTGCTTTCAAACTCTGATACATCTTTTAAATCAATATCATCGAGATAACCTTTTACACCGCAGAAAACTGATATTACTTGTTCAGCAACAGTCAATGGTGAGTATTGTTTTTGTTTTAGAAGTTCAGTTAGTTTAGAGCCCCTATTTAAAAGTTGTTGTGTAGATGCATCCAAATCAGATCCAAATTGAGCAAATGCTGCCATTTCTCTGTATTGTGCTAATTCTAATTTCATCGATCCCGAAACTTTTTTCATAGCTTTTGTTTGAGCTGATGATCCAACTCTAGATACTGATAATCCAACGTTAATTGCCGGTCTTATACCTTGGTTGAATAATTCTGTTTCTAAAAATATTTGACCATCAGTAATTGAAATTACATTGGTAGGAATAAATGCAGAAACATCTCCTCCTTGTGTTTCAATAATTGGAAGTGCTGTTAATGAACCACCACCATGCTCGTCGCTTAACTTTGCAGCTCTTTCGAGTAATCTACTATGTAGATAAAATACATCTCCCGGATAAGCCTCACGGCCTGGAGGTCTTCTCAATAATAGAGACATTTGTCTATACGCAACAGCTTGTTTAGATAAATCATCATAGATAATAAGTGCATGCATTCCATTATCTCTAAAATACTCACCCATAGCACATCCTGTATATGGGGCTAAAAATTGTAATGGCGCAGAATCTGATGCTGTAGCTGCAACAATAGTTGTGTACTCCATTGCACCTGCCTCTTCTAAAGTTTTTTGAATTTGTCTTACCGTTGATCTTTTTTGTCCAACTGCAACATAAATACAATATAATTTTTGCTTTTCATCACCGGATTCATTTATTTTTTTTTGATTAATAATTGCATCCACAGCAACTGCAGTTTTACCCGTTTGTCTGTCACCAATAATTAATTCCCTTTGACCTCTTCCAATTGGAACCAAACTATCGATTGATTTTAATCCAGTTTGCATTGGTTCATTGACTGATTGACGAGGAATAATTCCTGGTGCTTTTACTTCTACTCTAGTTTTTTTAATATTTTTATCAAATGGACCTTTTCCATCAATAGGATTACCTAAACCGTCTACAACTCTTCCTAACAATTCCTTTCCAACAGGAGTATCAACAATGTTACCTGTACGTTTTACTACATCACCCTCTTTTACATTTCTATCGTCACCAAAAATTACAACACCAACATTTTCACTTTCTAAGTTAAGAGCCATTCCTTTTGATCCATCTGCAAATTCCACCATTTCACCAGCTTGTACATTATCCAAACCATAAATTCTTGCGATACCATCTCCAACTGATAATACTTGCCCTACTTCTGCAACTTCGGCTTTTTCACCAAAATTTTTGATTTGTTCTTTTAATATTTTTGTAACTTCTGAAGGATTTATTTCCATTTATGCCTCTATCATTCTATTTTCAATTTGCTGTAATTTATTTTTAATTGAGGAGTCAACCATAGTACTTCCAACTTGAACTACCAGACCTCCTATTAAACTTTCATCGTATTTATAGTTTAATTTTATTTTAGAGCTAAAATTCATTGATAACTCATCTGTAATTTTTTTAATTTCATCACTTGATAATTTTTTTGCTGATTTCAATTCAGCTATAAGCTCACCTCTTTTTTTGGAACAAATTCCAATAAAACTTTTAAGAATTCGTTCTATAAAAAAGAAACGTCTCTTTTGAATTAAGAAATTTAAAAAATTTTTAAATAAATTATCAAATTTATTACTATCAGCTATTTTATTTATCACCTTTGAGAGATCCTCTTGGCTAGTAGTGGGATCTTTAATCAAATTAAAAAAATCTTTACTTTGATTAATTAGATTTAATACAGATAAAGATTGTTCTTCTATCTGGCTCAATAAATTATTTTCTTCTGAAAGTTCAAAAAGTGCGAGAGAATACCTTTCAGCTGATGAAATTGAAAATCCTGTATCTTTGCTCAACTTGTTTCCTATATAATGTTGAAGATTATTTAAAATTCAGGCTTTAATTAGCATATGACCCTTGTGTCTTCAAGTGACTGATATGTCAAAAATGCCTCTTTTTATTGGTTAATTGAAGTTTATTGGATCAACATCAACTGAAAGTTTTATTCCCTTAAAAAATTTATATTTTGGAATAATTTTAGCTAAAGAATTTTGCATTTTCATAGATTTTGATCCTCTTATCAAAAGTCTTATCCTAAATTTTTTTTTTATTCTAAATATTGGTGCATTTACGGGGCCCAAAATTTTACCGTTAATTTTGTTTTCAATAAAATTCTTAAAGTTAAAAGCTTCTTTTTCTAATTTTTTTTCATTTTCTCCTGTGAGGATTAAAGAAATAAATCTTTGATAAGGAGGAAGCTTATTTTTTTTTCTTATTTCTAACTCTCTTTCTAAAAAGATATCTGGATTTTCATTTGTTATTTCAGAGATCATTTTAGAATTATTTTCATAGGTTTGAAAATAAACTGTCGCTGGTTTTCCAGTTCTACCAGCTCTTCCTGAAAGTTGATGATAAAGTTGTAAATTCTTTTCAGCCCCTCTTAGATCATGACCATGAGATGAAAGATCAATATCTACAACAACAATACAATTCAAGTGAGGAAAATGAAAACCTTTTGATATTAATTGAGTTCCTACTAAAATCTGAATTTCATTATTAATTATTTTTCTGATTTTTTCTTTTGAGTCTTTTTTATTCATCGTATCACTTGAGAAAATATCAATTTTTTTACCAGGGAACTTTCTCTTAACTTCCTCAGAAATTCTTTCAACACCTGGTCCGCTAAAGACAAATTCACAATTATCACCTTTCTTACAATTTCTTTTTAACTGTGATTTGAAACCACAATAATGACATATCAAATTATTTTTATTCTTATGATATACTAAATTTATTGTACAATTTGGGCATGTGAAGCTTAAAAAACATTTGTTACATAATGCATTAGGTGAAAAACCTCTTCTATTTAAAAAAAACAAAACTTGATCTTTTTTTTCAAGATGTAGATTAACTTTTTCAATTACTTTTGCTGATAACCATGATTGCTTCTCAAGTTTTGTATTATTTAAATTAATGATTTCATAATTAGGTAGTGCAGCATTTCTATACCTTTCACTTAGTTTAGAGACTTCATATTTTCCCTTTTTAATATTTTCAAAAGTTTCTATGGAAGGAACAGCTGTGATCAAGTTGACAGGAATGTTTTCAAATGATGCTCTTGAAATTGCCATATCTCGTGCATTATATGTAACACCTTCATCTTGTTTGAAAGATTGATCATGTTCCTCATCAACAATTATTATTCCTAATTTTTTAAACGGTAAAAATAAAGAAGATCTTGCACCAATGACAACTTTAATTTCACCACAGGAAATGCCACTCCAAATCATTTCTTTTTTCTTTTTTGAAATACCAGAGTGCCAAATCGCTGGATTAAATCCGAAATATTCTGAAAATTTTTGCTCGAACTGACTGGTCAAACCTATTTCTGGTAAAAGAATTAATGATTGAAAACCCTTCTCTATTAAAGATTTTAACGACTCAAAATAAACTAAAGTCTTACCCGATCCTGTTGTTCCTTGTAAAACGTGAACTCTAAATTTTTGATTTGAATAACTCATTTTTTCTAAGGATTTGATTTGATTAATAGATAGTTTAAAGGAATTTTTTTTTATTTTATTATTATACGGTTCATAAATTTTTTTTTCCTTTTTTTCTATCGCATTACTGCTCAATAAAACTAGTTTTAACGCCATTCCTTTTGGTATTAAATTATACTCAGCAAACCAATTTAAAAAATTTATTGTGTCTTTCTTTAGTGGAGTTACGTCTAATTTTTTTTGAATACTCTTTATTTTAAATTTTTTATTGTCGTTTTTTTCAAATTCATCCCATACCACACCTGTTATTTTAGATTTTCCAAAAGGGACTATAACAAATTCACCTAGCTTAAGATTAATTTCACTTTCATAAGTAAAAGGATGATTAAAAATATTAGGTAGTAGAATCGGGTATTTCATATTTTTATAATATGAAAAAAAATTAAGAGTGTATTGCTCTTTTATCTACTGATAACGCAGCTTCTTTGACAGCTTCAGAAAAAGTTGGGTGAGCGTGGCAGGTTCTTGCTATATCCTCGGCGCTTGCACCAAATTCCATTGCAACACCGATCTCAGCAATTAATTCTCCAGCATGAGGGCCAATTATATGTGCGCCTAAAACTTTATCTGTCTCAGCATCTGCAAGAATTTTCACAAAACCTTCTGCATCATCTATAGCTTTAGCTCTAGAGTTGGCCATGAATGAAAATTTACCAACCTTATAACTTTTATTTAATTCTTTTAATTGCTCCTCTGTCTTTCCAATTGAGGCAACCTCTGGTGAGGTATACACCACACCTGGTATTGTATCATAGTTTACATGACCTGATTGACCTACAATATTTTCTGCAACTGCTATACCCTCATCTTCAGCCTTATGTGCAAGCATGGGTCCAACAATCACATCACCTATTGCATAAATATTTTCAATATTTGTTTTAAATTTCTTATCAGTTTTTATTCTATTTTTTTCATCTAAACTCACCCCGGCATTTTTTAAATTTAAACCATCTGTATTTGGCTTTCTACCAACTGAAATTAAAACTACATCACATTCAAAATTATTTTTATTTCCATCTTTATCAATTGTTGAGACCACTGCACCTGAATTATTTTTTTGAATTGTTTCAACTTTATTTTGCATATTAAACTTCATTCCTTGCTTTTTAAGAATTTTCATAAACTCAGATGAAATTTCTTTATCCATACCAGGTGTTATATGATCCAAAAACTCAACAACTTCTACTTTTGCACCAAGTCTTGACCACACTGATCCCATCTCTAAGCCGATATAACCTCCACCAACAACAACCATTTTATTGGGCACTTTTTCTAATTTTAAAGCCCCCGTTGATGAAACTATTATTTTTTCATCTATTTCGATGCCCGGTAGAGATACTGGTACAGATCCTGTGGCTATAACTGTTTTTTCAGTTTGAATTGTTGTTTCTTTTTTTTGATCATCTTTTATTAAGATTTCATTTTTTGATTTAAAACTTCCATGGCCTTTAAAATAGGTAACTTTGTTTTTTTTCAGAAGAAATTCTACGCCTTTCGTAAGAACAGTGACTGCTTTGTCCTTGCTCTTCATCATTTTATCAAGATTTAGTTTTACTTCTCCTATTTCAATACCTTTATTTGCCAAACCTTTAACTTTGTGAAATTCCTCAGACAAGTTAAGTAAACTTTTTGAAGGGATACAACCAATATTCAGGCATGTCCCTCCTAGAGATCCCCTGGACTCTATACATGCAGTTTTTAAACCTAATTGGGCAAGTCTAATTGCGCAAACATAACCTCCTGGGCCACCTCCTATAACTACTGCTTGAAATTTTTCCGACATCCTAAATATCCAAAAATAACCTTCTAGGGTCCTCAAGACTTTCTTTAATCATTTTAAGAAATGATACAGACTCTTTACCGTCAATAATTCTATGATCATAAGATAAAGCTAAATACATTACTGGTCTTATCTTGATTTCACCATCCACTACAATAGGTCTATCAACAATATTATGCATTCCTAATACTCCAGATTGAGGCAAGTTTAGAATTGGAGTTGAAAGCATTGACCCATAAACTCCGCCATTGCTAATAGTAAAGGTACCTCCTTGAAGATCTTCAATTACAAGTTTTCCATCTTTTGCTTTTTCAGAAATTTCTTTAATATTTTTTTCAATATCTGCAAAAGATAGTTCATCCGCATTTTTTAAAACTGGAACTACAAGACCTTTATCTGTTCCAACTGCAAAACTTATGTTATAATAATTTTTATAAACAATAGTGTCTCCATCTATCTCAGCATTTACAGCTGGAAAATTTTTTAAGGCTACTATACAAGCCTTAACAAAAAATGACATAAAGCCAAGCTTGATACCATATCGACTTTGGAAATCTTCCTGGTTGTCTTTTCTCATGTTAATTATATTTGTCATGTCCACTTCATTAAAAGTAGTAAGTAAAGCTGCATTCTCCTGGGCTTGTTTCAGTCTTTTTGCAATAGTTTGTCTTAACCTAGTCATTTTAATACGCTCTTCTTGACCATATTTAATTTTTCTCTCTGAAGGTGGAGGATTGACTCCCATCAAGCTTATTAAATCACCTTTAAGTATTCTTCCATCTTTCCCAGATCCTTTTACTGACTTAACATCAATATTGTTTTCATCTACCATTTTTCTTACAGCTGGGGATAATGTTTGACTTTCCTCAGAAGAATTATTCTCTGTGTGACTGTTTTTTATTTCCTCTGTTAAAACCAGTGGCTCCTCTTTTAACTCGTTACCATTATTCTCCTCTTCAAATATATCTAATTCCGCTTGCTCTTTAATTGGATCTAACTTGATTACATTGTCTTTTTCTTTAATCTCTTCTTTTTTTTGTAAATTTGATGGCTGGATTTTCTCTATTTTATTTGATCTTTTAACCTCACCTTCAATTTCAGTAACTAAACCTAAAATTTCTCCCACTTTAACAGTTGAACCATCTTGAGAGTTAATTTCAATTAGTTTTCCTGTAACTGGAGACGGTACTTCCAAATTAACCTTGTCGGTCTCTAATTCAACGATTGGTTCATCTGCATCAACCGTTTCGCCTTTGTTTTTTAACCATTTAGATACTGTGGCTTCTGTAATGCTTTCACCTAAAACTGGGACCAATATTTTTTCGCTCATTTTAAATTATTCAAAAACCTTCTTAATAATTTCTTGTTGTTGTGAAATGTGTCTTTTTGCATAACCAGTGGCTGGTGATGCATCTGGACTTCTTCCAATATAAGAAATCTTTTTATTATTAGCCTTTATATTATCTAATGTCCATTGGATATAATCTCTAGCAGAAAACCATGCTCCCATATTTTTTGGCTCTTCCTGACACCAATAAAATTTAGCTTTTTTAGCATAAGGTTTTAGCTCTTTTGCAAGTGCCTTAGCTGGAAAAGGATAAAGTTGCTCAATTCTATAAAATATCAAATCATCTCTTTTAAATTTTTCTCTAGCTTCAAGCAAATCAAAATAAATTTTTCCTGAACATAAAATTACTTTTTCGATTTTTTCCTTTTTTTTCAATTTGATAAAACCTTTTACCTTTGGATCTATTGCGTGATCCCATAAAACTCTATGAAATGTATTTTTTTTACTAAAATCGCTTAAGCTTGAAACACAATGTTTATATCTAAGTAAAGATTTGGGAGTCATTATAATTAGAGGTTTTCTGAAATCTCTATGCATTTGTCTTCTTAGTGCATGAAAATAGTTTGCAGGTGTTGTGCAATTCATTACCTGCATATTGTCATTTGAGCATAATTGTAAAAATCTTTCTAATCTAGCAGAAGAATGCTCGGGACCTTGACCTTCATAGCCGTGAGGTAATAACATAACTAATCCAGAAGCTCTTGACCATTTTCTTTCGCCTGAAGCAATAAATTGATCTATGACCACTTGAGCGCCATTAGCAAAGTCTCCAAATTGAGCTTCCCAAATTGTAAGTGTATTAGGTTCAACTAAACTGTAACCATATTCAAAGCCTAAAACAGCTAATTCAGATAAGAAACTGTCTACAATTTCAAAATTTTTTTGATTTTTAGATATTTTGTTTAACGGAACATATCGAGAATTATCTATTTGATTTCTTAATACTGAATGTCTTTGACTAAATGTGCCTCTTCCTGAGTCCTGACCAACCAATCTTACTGGGTACCCTTCCTCTAACAAAGATCCAAACGCCAAAGCTTCAGCTGTAGACCAATCAATTTTATCCTCATTATTTACGTTTGATTTTCTATTTTCTAAGACTTTAGCGATAGTTTTATGAATGTTAATTTCTTTAGGTATTGTATTTATTTTTTCAGAAATATTTTTTAATTTTTTAATATCATAACCCGTAACGCCTCTTTTATCTTTTCCTCTCGCTGGTTTATATCTTGACCATGTACCCTCAAACCATTCAATTTTAGGCTTATAATTCTTTGCATTCTTATATTGATCATCAAGCAATTCCTTAAATTCTTTTATAGATCTTCTAAAATAAACATCTGTAATTGATCCTTCGTTTATTAATTTTTCACCGTAAACCTTGATGGGTGAAGGGTGTGAACGGATTTTTTTATACATTAGTGGTTGAGTAAAAGACGGTTCATCCCCCTCATTATGACCAAATCTTCGATAACAAATTAAGTCTATAACGACATCTCTATTAAATTTTAATCTAAAGTCAGTTGCTATTCTTGCAGCATAAACAACTGCCTCGGGATCATCGCCGTTAACATGGATGATTGGTGCTTCAACCATTTTAGCAATATCAGAGGGGTAAGGTGATGATCTTGCAAATCTTGGACTAGTAGTAAATCCTATTTGGTTGTTCACTATAATATGGATAGTTCCACCTGTATTATGACCTGGAAGACCAGACATCGCAAAACATTCTGCAACAACTCCTTGTCCCGCAAAAGCTGCGTCTCCATGAATCAAAATTGGTATAACTTTATTTCTCTCTTTATCCTTATGGAAATATTGTTTAGCTCTTGTTTGTCCTAAAACTACAGGATTCACTGCTTCAAGATGAGATGGATTATCTGTAAGACTTACATGCACTTGATTTCCATCAAATTCTCTGTTTGACGACGCACCTAAATGATATTTGACATCTCCTGTGTCGTCCTCTGATTTTGAACTAATCTCTCCAGCAAATTCATTAAAAATTCTTTTATATGATTTTTGTAAGACATTGGCTAAAACGTTCAATCTTCCTCTATGGGACATTCCTATTTTAACTTCTTTTACTTTTGATTGACCACCAATTTTAATTATTTGCTCAAGGGCGGGGATTAAACTTTCACCTCCATCTAAACCAAATCTTTTTGTACCAACGTATTTTGTGTGTAAAAATTTTTCAAAACCTTCAGCTTGAATTAATTTTTTAAGAATGGCTTCTTTTCCATTCTGAGTGAATTTAAAATCATCTGCTTTTTCAACTCTGTCTCTAAACCATTTTCTTTCAGTTGGATTTGATATATGCATATATTCAAAACCTAAGGATCCACAATATTTTTCTCTTAAAAATTTTAAAATTTCAGAAATGCTAGAGTATTGTCTATTAATGACTCCGTCTAAAAAAATTTTATTATTATATTCCTCCTTCTTAAATCCATATGATTCAGGATGGAGTTCTTCTAAATAATCGGCTTTTAAAAGACCTAGAGGATCTAATTTAGCAATCAAATGACCTCTCTGTCTGTAAGATCTAATCATAGCAACAGCTTTTATAGAATTTGCATTAGATTGTTTTGAAACTAATTCACCTTGATTTTCGTTGCCATTATTCAAATTTTGTAATTTTTTGATTGATACTTTTTTTGATGGACTCCAGGATGGACCATTTATTTCATTTACAATTATGTCTGCCTCATCACCGATCTGATTAAAATATATTTTCCAGCTATCAGGCAAAGATGGATCATTATTAACAAACTTAAGATACATCTCCTCAATAAAAGCACTATTGGATTTACTTAAGAAAGCAGTCTTTTCAAATTCAAGATTTTTAGAGGATGACATCGCTATTAGTTAATATAGACCTAGAAAGAAATTTTTCAATTAGACAATTTATTTAATAATGTTTTTCCAATCTTTGATGGAGAGTTGGCCATGGTTATTCCACAATCCTCCATTTTTTTAATCTTTTCCTTTGCGCCACCTTTGCCACCTGAAATTATGGCTCCTGCATGACCCATTCTTCGTCCTGGTGGGGCAGTAACACCTGCTATAAATCCAACAGTTGGTTTTTTTATTTTATGATTTTTAATGAAATCTGCAGCCTCTTCCTCAGCTGTCCCTCCAATTTCACCAATCATTAAAATTGATTGGGTATCCGCGTCGTTTAAAAATAGATCTAGACAATCTATAAAATTTGTACCATTGATAGGATCACCTCCAATTCCAATACAAGTTGATTGTCCTAATCCATTTTCTGTAGTCTGAGCTACTGCTTCATAAGTTAAAGTTCCTGATCTTGAAACAATTCCAACTGTTCCTTTTTTATGAATGCTGCCAGGCATTATTCCAATTTTACACTCATCAGGAGTTATGACACCTGGACAGTTGGGACCAATCAGTCTACTTTTTGAATTATTCAATCTCTGTTTAACTTTTAACATATCCTGAATGGGAATCCCTTCAGTTATACATACAATTAGTTCTATAGATGCATCTATTGCTTCAATAATTGCTGAGGCTGCAAATTTAGCTGGGACGTATATCATAGTTGCATTAGCTCCCTCGGATTCTCTTGCCTCTTTCACTGTATTAAAAACTGGAAGGCCCAAATGTTTTTGGCCACCTTTTTTTGGTGTCACTCCACCTACTAAATTTGTTCCATATTTGATTGCTTGCTCAGAGTGAAATGTTCCATGGGAACCTGTAAATCCTTGACAGATTAATCTAGTATTTTTATTGACTAAAACTGACATTTACTTAATTGCCTCAACAATTTTTTTGGCTGCGTCATCTAAATTTTCAGCAGATATTAATTTTAAACCTGAATTATCTAATATTTCTTTACCTTCTTTAAAATTTGTACCAGCTAGTCTGACTACCAAAGGAACATTGATTTTCATTTCTTTTGCAGCATCTACAACACCTTGAGCTAGAACATCACATCGCATTATGCCACCAAAAATATTGATTAATATACCTTTTACATTTTTATCTGACAAAATTATTTTGAAAGCCGCTGAGACCTTTTCTTTTGATGCTCCCCCACCAACATCTAAAAAATTTGCTGGCTCTTCTCCATATAATTTTATTATATCCATAGTGGCCATTGCTAAACCAGCTCCATTAACCATACATCCAATGCTGCCATCTAATTTGATATAAGCTAGGTCATGTTTACTAGCTTCAATTTCAGTAGGATCTTCCTCATTCAAATCTCTAAGTTCTAAAATTTCAGGATGTCTAAACAAAGCGTTACTATCAAAATTTACCTTTGCATCTAAACAAATAATTTTTTTTTCTTTTGTGAGTATTAAAGGGTTTATTTCAACCATATTAGCGTCAGTTTCAACAAACATCTTATAGATTGATTTAATTAAAGATATTGCCTCGATTTTTGGATTGTTCTCTAATTTAAATATTTGAATAATCTTTTCACACTCCTCATTTGAAATTTCTTCTTTTAATTCTACTTTAGTTGTCAAAATTTTGTCAGGTGATTTGCTTGCTACTTCCTCAATGTCCATTCCACCTTGATCACTAGAGATAAAAGCAATTTTTGAGGTAGCTCTATCTACCAAACATGATAAATAAAATTCTTTCTCGATATCTGATGAAACTTCAACATATAATCTTTTAACTTCTCTTCCTTCAGGTCCTGTCTGATGAGTTATTAATTTTTTTCCTAAAAGCTCTTTAGCTGATTTCTCAAGTTCTTCGAGATTATTCAGAATTTTAACACCTCCCGCTTTCCCTCTTCCACCTGCATGAATTTGAGCTTTTAAAACATATTTTTCTGTTTTTAATGACTTACATTTCTTTAGAAGTTCCTCAACCGTTAAACCAAATACACCTTCTGGTACAATCGCACCAAATTTTTTTAAAATTTGTTTTGCCTGATGCTCGTGTATATTCATTATTTATTTAAATCTGGGTCTATTTTAGACGCTGCTTCCCAGAGTTTTTTTACTGCATCAATTGAATGAAGAAATTCAGATTTTTCTTTCTCATCTAAATTTATTTCCTCTATTTTTTCGACACCGTTCTTTCCAACTATAATTGGAACTCCAGCATATATATCTTTGATACCATATTCGCCATTCAAATACGCAGCACATGGAAGCATTTTTTTTTCATCTCTAAGATAAGCTTTAGCCATCTCAACTCCTGAAGTTGCTGGGGCATAGAAAGCCGAACCCTTTTCAAGAAACTTTACAATTTCAGCTCCACCATCTCTAGTTCTCTGATTTATTTCCTCTAATCTTTTTTGAGAAATTTTTCCTTCTTTAACTAAATCTAATAAAGGTTTTCCTGAAACTTTAGTAAATCTTGGAAGGGGAACCATTGTATCACCATGACCACCCATCACCATTGCCTCTATTTCTTTAACCGGGACGCTAAATTCTTCAGATAAAAATAACTTAAATCTGGAGCTATCTAATATACCCGCCATGCCAACTACTTTATTTGGTGAGAGGCCTGAGAATTTTTGAAAAGCCATTACCATTACATCTAATGGATTTGTTATACAAATTACAAATGCATCAGGCGAATTTTTTTTAATTCCTTCTGCAACTTGCTTTATAATCTTTAAATTTATACCAAGTAAATCATCTCTGCTCATGCCAGGTTTTCTCGGCACGCCAGCTGTAATTATAATAACATCTGAGCCCTTTATGTCCTTATAATCATCCGTACCTGAAAATTTAACATCAAAACCATCTACAGATGATGATTGTGCAATATCTAACGCTTTTCCTTTTGCAACACCGCTCGCAACATCAAATAAAACTACCTCATTTACTAATTCTTTTATTCCAATTAAATGAGCTAAAGTTCCACCTATTTGGCCTGCTCCAATTAAAGATATTTTGCTCATTGTTTATTATTTCATTGTTGGCATCACAAATTCAGCATTAGATCTAATTCCTGAGGGCCATCTTGAAGTTATAGTTTTTAATTTAGTATAAAATTTTATTCCTTCCATCCCATGCATCGCACTATCTCCAAACAAAGACCTCTTCCAACCACCAAAACTATGAAAAGCCATCGGAACAGGTATTGGTACATTTATACCAACCATTCCAACTTGAATCTTGCTTGCAAATGTTCTTCCAGCGTCTCCATCTCTTGTATAAATACTTACGCCATTTCCGTATTCATGATCATTTATTAATTTTGAAGCTTCCTCAAAAGTTTTAACTCTAACTACAGATAGAACTGGGCCAAATATTTCCTCCTTATAAATCCTCATATCTTTTTTCACGTTATCAAATAAACAGCCACCAATGTAAAAGCCATTTTCATATCCTTGTAACTTTAAATTTCTTCCATCGACAACTAATTTCGCACCCTCTTTTACACCCAAATCAACATAACTTTTTACTTTTTCTAAATGTTCTTTAGTGACTAAAGGGCCCATTTCTGAGTTTTTGTCCATTCCTGGTCCAACTTTTAAAGCCTCTGCTTTTTTTGATAATCTAGACACTAATTCATCTCCAATATCACCAACTGCTACAGCCACTGACTGAGCCATACATCTTTCTCCAGCGGAGCCATAAGCTGCACCCATTAAGCCATTCACAGCACCATCTAAATCACAGTCTGGCATTACTACTAAATGATTTTTAGCTCCTCCTAATGCCTGAACTCTTTTTTCATTTTTTGCTGAATTTTCATAAATATATTTAGCAATAGGAGTTGAACCAACAAAACTAACTGCTTTAATATCTTTGTTATTTAAAATTGCATCTACTGCTTCTTTGTCTCCATTTATCACATTAAATACACCGTCTGGAAGACCAGCTTCTTTCAATAATTCTGCTAATCTTACTGCACAAGAGGGGTCTTTTTCTGATGGCTTTAATATAAATGTATTTCCACATGCAATAGCAATTGGAAACATCCACATTGGAACCATAGCTGGAAAATTAAATGGTGTTATTCCAGCAACAACTCCTAGCGGTTGACGCATTGACCAGCTGTCAACATCTGTCCCTACATTTTCTGAAAATTCTCCTTTAAGTAAATGTGGAATTCCACAAGCAAATTCTACAACTTCTAATCCTCGTGTTAATGAGCCTTTTGCATCCTCATAAACTTTTCCGTGTTCAGAAACAATTAATTGTGTCAATTCATCAGAATTTTTTTCAATTAACTCTTTAAATTTAAACATTATCCTTGCTCTTTGAAGTGAAGGTTTTAATGACCATGTCTCAAAAGCTTTTTTTGCAATTACTACTGCTTGGTCTAAGTCACTAGAGGAGGCAAGTCTTACTTCCTTTTCCTGTTCACCAGTAGCGGGATTAAAAACTTTTCCTTTTTTATCTGAACTTCCGGGAATTATTTTTCCACCTACAAAATGTTCAATTAATTTCATGAATAGGATCTTTTAGAGTAAAAATTCTTATTAGTCTATTGTTTAAATATTGGCTGTTGCTAACATTTTCTTTATTTCAGCAATTGCTTTTGCAGGGTTTAAACCTTTAGGGCATGAACTAGTACAGTTCAAAATAGTATGACAACGATACAATTTAAGTTCATCTGCTACTTTTTTTAATCTAGCTTGTCTTTCCTCATCTCTACTATCAATAATCCATCTATAAGCTTGTAATAAAACTGCTGGTCCTAAGTACTTATCTCCATTCCACCAATAACTTGGGCAAGAAGTAGAACAACATGCGCACATAATACATTCATAAGCACCATCAAGCTTAGCTCTATCTTCTTTTGACTGAATTAACTCAGCTGACTCAGATTTTGAACTTGATTTTAACCAAGGTTCAATAGATTTATATTGCTTGTATAATCCATCTAAATCTCCGATTAGATCTTTTTTAACTTTTAAGTGTGGCAACGGATAAATATCAATATCTCCATCAATATTTTCATGAGGAGTTGTGCAAGCAAGACCATTTTTACCGCCTATATTCATTGCACACGATCCACATACACCGTGAGCACATGATCGTCTGTAAGCAAGGGTGGGGTCTATTTCATTTTTAATTTTATTTAAAATATCCAATACTTTGGATGGACAGTTATCCATATCAACTTCATAAGTGTCGATTCTTGGACCTTCTCCTGAAGATGGATCCCATCTATATACATTAACTTTTCTTAAATTTTTTGAGCCGGTTTTGTCCTTAAAATATTTACCTTTTTTTGTTTTGGAATTCTCAGGTAAACTGATTTGCACCATTAATATACTCTCTCCTGAGGTGGAAAATACTGTACTTCATTGGTTAATGTAGACTTATGAACATCTCTATAACTTATTTTTGATTTTTTTCCATCACACCAAGCTAATGTATGTTGCATAAACTTCTCATCATCTCTTTTTGGATAATCTTCTCTTGCATGAGCTCCTCTACTTTCTTTCCTATTATAAGCGGAGTCAACTGTCACAACAGCTTGTCTAATTAAGTTATCAAATTCTAAAGTTTCTACTAGGTCAGTATTAAATATTAATGATTTATCTTTAACTGATAAAGAATCCAATCCATCAAATGTTTGTCGTATTTCATCAACACCCTCTTTAAGTGTTTTCTCTGTTCTAAAAACCGCACATTTTGATTGCATTGTTTTTTGCATGGACAGTCTTAGTTCAGCAGTACCAATATCTCCATCAGAGTTTCTAATCTTATCAAAACGATCTAAACATTTTTGAGTTTCTGATTCACTGATCTCCTCATGTGGTGTACCAGGTTTAATTAGTTCAGCAGCTCTTTTTGCAGCTGCTCTTCCAAAAACAACAAGATCAATCAAAGAGTTAGAGCCCAATCTATTTGCTCCATGAACTGAAACACAAGCTGCTTCCCCTATAGCCATAAGTCCTGGAACAGTTTTTTCAGAACCATTTACAGTCAAAACTTCTGCTTTATAATTTGTTGGTATACCACCCATGTTATAATGAACTGTAGGTACAACTGGAATTGGCTCCTTAGTAACATCTACATTGGCAAATAATCTTGCTGCGTCTGTAATACCTGGCAATCTACTTTCTATAATTTCTTTATCTAGATGACTTAAGTTCAAATGAACATGATCTTGATCTTTTCCAACTCCTCTTCCTTCATTAATTTCAATTGACATTGACCTACTTACAACATCACGTGATGCTAAATCCTTAGCTTTAGGCGCGTATCTTTCCATAAATCTTTCGCCTTTAGAATTTGTAAGATAACCTCCTTCACCTCTCGCACCTTCTGTTATTAAGGTACCGTGTCCATAAATTCCGGTTGGATGAAATTGGACAAACTCCATATCTTGTAACGGTAGACCTGCTCTTAGCACCATTGCATTTCCATCACCAGTACATGTATGAGCAGATGTTGCAGAATAGTAAACTTTTCCGTAGCCACCTGTAGCTATAATAACAATATGAGATCTAAATCGATGAATAGTTCCATCATTTAAATTCCATGCTATCAATCCTTTACATTCTCCATCTTTCATTAAAAGATCGAGAGCAAAATACTCAATAAAAAACTCTGTCTTATGTTTTAAAGCTTGACCATATAAAGTGTGCAAAATTGCGTGTCCTGTTCGATCGGCTGCAGCACATGTTCTTTGGACTATTCCATTTCCATAATTTTTGGTCATACCACCAAAAGGTCTTTGATAAATTTTGCCATCCTCTGTTCTGCTAAATGGGACACCATATTTTTCCAATTCAATGACTGCTTTAGGAGCTTCTTTACAAAGGTACTCAATGCTATCTTGGTCTCCTAACCAATCTGCTCCTTTTACAGTATCATACATATGCCAACGCCAGTCGTCTTCGCCCATGTTTCCAAGGGCAGCTGAAATTCCACCTTGCGCAGCAGAAGTATGACTTCTTGTTGGAAATACTTTTGAAATACATGCAGTTTTTAATCCTGCTTCACTTAAACCAACAGCGGCTCTTAAGCCAGAACCACCAGCACCTAGGACTACAACGTCATATTCATGATCTATTATTTTATATGAACTCATAAGCTAGAGATTAATATAATTGTAATTAGAGGAATTACTACTGCTGATGCATATAAAAGCTTATTTGCGACACTTTTGATTTTATCATTTTTAATATAATCCTCAAAAACCTCACTTATACTTAAAGCTGAAAAAAAATAAGAATTTATTATAAAAATACTAAATAAAAATTTAGATAAAGGCATTGTAAAAAATTCTATTAGATTTAAGTATTCTTTATCATAAATCATTGTGAAATTTAAAATAAACCATGTCATCAATGGCACTAACAAAACTCCACTGATCTTTAAAAAAATCCATTTTTTAGTCGCACTAATCATACTAAATAAAATTTTTTCCTAATGTAAAAAAAATAATCGTTAAAATTATTGATCCAAATATTACTATTAAACCCGTGATCCTAGTTATCTTCAGTTCAAAACCATAACCTAGATCCATTATCAAGTGTCGAATTTCACTTAATATTTGAAATGAAAAAGACCATGTGATTCCCAAAATGATAAATTTCCCAAATAATGATTTTAAAAATAAATTAATTACTTCATAATTATTTTCACCAAGAAGAAGTAAACAAGACCAAATGCAAATAAAAGTAATTCCAATAATATTTATCACTCCTGTAATTCTATGAGTAATGGAAACCAAAGAGGAAATATGCCATCTATAAATTTGAATATGTGGTGATAGAGGAGGTTTATTTTCCATAAAAATTATTTTTAATTAATGTTTCAGCTATTTCAACTGCATTCAATGCAGCGCCTCTTAGAAGATTATCAGATACAATCCACAAATTTAATCCATTTTTTATTGTTTTATCTTCTCTAATCCTTGAAATAAAAGTTTCATCTTTTCCTTCTGCCTCTAATGGTGTCGAGTAACCTCCATCAATTCTTTCATCAATTACTTTGCAACCATCAAAACTATTCAGTGCTTTATTTATTTGCTCTAAAGAAAAAGTTTTCTCAAATTGAATATTTACCGATTCTGAGTGAGAAACAGATATTGGTAACCTAACACATGTTGCTGTTAGATCGATTTTGTCATCTAAGATTTTTTTAGTCTCGTTTCTCATTTTTAATTCTTCTTTCGTGTAGCCATCTTCTGAAAAAACATCTATATGCGGGATTGCATTAAAAGCAATTGGTTTTGTAAAATTTTCAGATTTAATATCTTTACCATCTAAAGCTAATTTAGTTTGTTTAATCAATTCATCCATTGATGCTTTGCCAGCACCAGAAACGGATTGGTATGTTGAAACAACTATTCTTTTAATTACAAATAAATCATGTAATGGCTTTAATGCGATTACTAATTGTGCTGTTGAACAATTAGGATTTGCAATAATATTTTTTTTAATATTGTTTAAAGCATCTGAATTTACCTGTGGGACTATTAAAGGAACATCCGGATCCATTCTGAAAAAACTTGAATTATCAATTACTAAACAATGCTTGGCTGCTTTTTCAGCAAATTTTTCAGAAATTTTACCACCTGCTGCAAAAAAAGCGATTTTAACTTTGGAAAAATCAAAATTTTCTAATTCACTCACTATAATATCTTTACCTTGAAAATGAATTTTTTTTCCAGCGCTTTTAGACGAAGCAACTAAGTAAAGATTTCCTGAAGTAAGTCCTTTTTTTTCGAGAACTTCCAGAGTTTTTCTTCCAACATTACCTGTTGCTCCTACTATTGCTATATTCATGATGTAGGTTTTATACTAGATGAAAGGTAAATCGCAAACTTTTACAGCTATTAAATTTCCATCAATTTCCAATAATCCTGAAGCGGATGCTTTACAATGTGGCTCATTTATCATCGCAATACCTATAGACTTTTTAAAATGAGGTGAATAACAGGCAGATCTTAAATCCCCAATTAAATTTCCTTTTTCATCTTTAATATTAAGAGATTTAGTTAAATTAATTTTACTAGTATCAATCTGAACACCCATTAATTTTCTTTTGATCCCGTCTTTTTGAATCTTTTTCAGTCTTTCCTTACCTAAAAAATCTATATCTGTATCTAGATTTACATACTTTTCAAAACCACATTCAAATGGATTATCATTATTGTCAAAATCGTTTCCATAAGAAAGTAAACCACTTTCTATTCTTTCAATTAAATTTGGACATCCAGCTTTTACATTGAATTCTTTTCCTAATACAAAGAGTTGATCATATAAATCTAATCCGGATTTAGTATTTTCAACATAGATCTCAAAACCTCCTTGTTTTGACCAACCAGATCTAGCAATTAAATGTTTTACACCCTTATAATCATAATAATTAAATCCAAAAAATTTTAACTCTTTTATCTCCTTACCAAAAATTTTTTCCATCAAATCAAAAGATTTGGGTCCTTGAATTGCTAGGATGTCAACATTAGGCTCAAAAATATTTACATTGAATTTATTACCTGATGCTAATCCTTTTGCAAAAAAAATAACATCGGAGTCAGCAATTGAGATCCACCATCTATCTTCAGCTAGCTTTAAAATAACTGGATCATTTACTAAATTTCCACTTTCATCAATTATTGGGCAATAATAACATCTGCCGATTTTGGAATTGGATAAATCTCTACAGGTCATAAGTTGAACAAGTTTCGCTGCATCATTGCCTGAAATTTCAACCTGTCTTTCTGCTGATACATCCCATACTTGAACATTTTTTTTTAAATGATCACAGGATTCTTCTAAAGATCCAAATGCTGCTGGTAACAGCATATGATTATAAACTGTGTAGGCAGTCACACCTTGATTTTCAATTCTTGAAGTATACGGAGTACTTCTCACTCTTCTTGATTTAGCTATTGGATAACTTTTCATTTATTTAAGAATTCTAAAATCTTTTCTCTCATTTCAAATGCTTTTTCAATCATTATCATATGGCCACATCCTTTGATCACGTGAGTAGTTGAATTTTTAATCAAATTAGAGAATTTTTTTCCTGCTTCTAAATTAACCATTTTATCTAATTCTCCAAATATAAGCATTGATGGTAGATCGATTTCTTTTGCAGCCTTAGAGCCATTTAAATAATTGTTACATGCATTTAAATCAACAGCCAAAATTTCACTTATATCTCTCGGCGATTGAATGATTTTTTCTACTGGGTTACCACCAATAAACTTTTTTGAACCCTCATATCCCCATTTCATCATTAATTTAACAGCGTCTGAGTGTCCGCTTTGAGCTAATTCAATTAAATCCGGATGTACTGGCATTTTATTTGAACCTCCTACAAAAACTAATTTTTTTAGTCTCTCTTTATATCTTGAAGAATATTCGAGTATTTCTAAACATCCTTGAGAATGACCAACTAAAATTAAGTTTTTTAATTTTAATTTATCAAATACTTTTTCCATCCAATCAGCAATTTTTTCAACACTATCTAAGCAAGGACCATCTGAATTTCCATGTCCAGGTAAATCTATAGATAATACATTATAATTTTTTGATGAAAAAAATTGTTCAGCTAGCGACCAGACAATATGTGAGAGACCACTTCCATGTAAAAATACTATCGTATCTTTATTTGTATCTATACCCTGGCCAGAGTCGGATGCATGAATGTTTTTGTTTTCTAGTTGGAATATCAATTATTTTCCTAAAATTTTTTTCTTAACTCAAATTTTTGAATTTTACCTGTTGAAGTCTTTGGTAATTCACAAAAAACAACTTGTTTCGGCACTTTAAAACCAGCAAGAGTTTCTTTGCAAAAACTTATTAATTCTTTTTCTGTGACTGGTTTATCTTGGACCATCTCAATAAATGCACATGGGACTTCGCCCCATTTTTCATCTGGTTTTGCTACTACCGCTGCAATAGAAACTGATGGATGCTTTGCTAAAGTGTTTTCTATTTCGATTGAAGAAATATTTTCACCTCCAGAAATAATGATGTCTTTCGATCTGTCTTGAATTTTAACATATCCATCTGGATGCATAACTGCCAAATCTCCAGAATGAAACCAACCACCATTCATCGCTTTGTCTGTTGCATTTTTATCCTTGAAATAACCCTTCATAACGACATTTCCTTTAATCATAATTTCACCAATCGTTTTTCCATCTTTTGGAACTTCTTTCATAGTTTCAGGGTCCATAACTGTGATCCCCTCTGTATTAGGATATCTTACACCTTGTCTTGCCTTTATTTCATTTTGTTTTTCTTCATCAAATTCATTCCAAGAATCGTTCCAAGCACATTGAGTAACATGGCCATAAGTTTCTGTTAATCCATAGACATGCATTACCTCGAATCCAAGCTCTTTCATTTTTTTAAATATAATACTTGGTGGTGGCGCACCAGCAGTTAATACATAAACTTTTTGTTTTAATTTTTTTCTATCCGACTCTGGAGCTCCGGTGATCATATTCAATACAATCGGTGCTCCACCAAAATGGGTAACATCATATTTATCAATTAATTCAAATATTTTTTTTATATCAATATTTCTTAAACAAATAGTTCTTCCATTTAACATAGGGACAGTCCATGGATAACCCCAACCATTACAATGAAACATAGGTACAATTGTTAAAAAATTTAACCTATTTGGCATATTCCATGCAACTGCACTTCCAGTTGACATTAAATATGATCCTCTATGATGATAAACTACACCTTTAGGGTTTCCAGTTGTTCCTGAAGTATAACTAAGTGATAATGCTTGCCATTCATCTTCTGGCATTTTCCAATCATAATTTTCATCACCAGTGTTTAAAAAACTCTCATATTCTAATTCTCCAATTTGCTCACACTTAGATTGGTCTGCTAATTTATCATTGATATCGATTATTATGATTTTTCTTTTTAAAGTATTTAAGGCCTTTTTAACCTCAACATGAAGTTGCCTATCAACAACTAAAACTTTTGCCTCACTATGTTCTAAAATATACGCAATTGTCTTAGCATCTAATCTTATATTAATAGTATTAAGAACTGCACCTGTCATAGGAACCGAATAGTGTCCTTCAAAAATTTCAGGGGTATTAAAAGCTAAAAATGAAACAGTATCACCCTTACTAACTCCAATTTTATTAAGTGCACTAGCAAATTTTACAGTACGTTTATAAACTTGAGACCAAGTATATTTCCTATCTTCATAAATAACTGCTTCATAATTGGGATAAATCTCATAAGCTCTTTTCAAAAAAGTCAAAGGTGTTAATGGAACATAATTTGCATCATTTTTATTAAGATTAGTTTCGTAATGGCTCATTTAATTGAACTTGAAATTCATTATATTTGAACTTCCAGAGATTGCAGACTTATAATGATGTTCAGCTCTAGGTAATACTTTATCAAAATAAAATCTAGCAGTGTCTATTTTATCATTATAAAAATTTTTATTTTCCTCATAATCTTTAAAACTTACCTCTAAAACCTTAATCCATGCATATGCAATAGATACATAACCTAAAGTTTTAAGGTAATCATTAGCTGCTGCACTAACATCATCTTTTGATGTAGTTGCTTTATCTGTAATCCAATCACTAAATTTTTTAAGAGTGTCTAAATTCTTATTAAATTCTGATAAAAATGGTTTAATTTTTTCATTGTCAGTTTCACACTCTGACTTAACATGGTCTAAAAATTTATTTATTATATTGACGTTTTTATTTGATAATTTTCTGAAAACTAGGTCTGAAGCTTGAACCGAATTTGTACCTTCATAGATAGGTGTAATTCTATTATCTCTATATAATTGTTCTATTCCTTGATCTTTAGTGTATCCGTATCCACCATGTATTTGCATAGCATCACTTGTGATTTCCATTGCTAAATCTGTGAATAATGATTTTACCACAGGAGTCATGAGGGAAACATAATCTGAGGCTTCCTGACGGGTTTTTTCATCTGGATGATTTAAACTTACTTCAGTTTGCTGCGACAACCAAAAACATAAAGCTCTTTCACCTTCAATAATTGATTTCATATTAAGTAGGGTTCTTCTAATGTCAGCGTGTTCAATTATAAAATCTGCACCATTTTTTGAATTAGAATTATTTGATTTTCCTTGTTTTCTCTCTTTTGCATAAGTAAGTGAATTTTGATAGGCAATTTCTGAAATACCTAATCCTTGTATACCAACAACTATTCTTTCAAGATTCATCATGGTGAACATTGCACTTAATCCTTTTTCTTTAGCACCTATCATGTATCCAGTAGCATCATCAAAATTTAATACACAAGTTGCTGATCCCTTTATTCCCATCTTAGTCTCTATAGATCCTGTAGATATCCCATTTCTTGGTCCAATTGTTCCGTCGTCTTTAACCACAAATTTTGGAACTAAAAACAAACTTATTCCTTTTGTGCCTGCTGGAGAGTCGTCAGCTCTTGCCAAAACTAGATGAATAATATTCTCAGTTAAATCATGATCACCAGATGTAATAAATATTTTTTGACCACTTATTCTATAAGTTCCGTCAGTTTGTTTCTTAGCTTTTGTTCTTAGTAAACCCAAATCGGTACCACATATTGGCTCAGTTAAACACATAGTGCCGCTCCATTTTCCCTCAACTATTTTAGGTAAATATTTATTTTTTATATCATCTGTAGCATGATGATTAATACAATTATATGCACCTATACTTAGTTCGCTGTATAATTTAAAAGACAAACTTGCTGAGGAAAGCATTTCATCAAAAAATGCACTTACAGTTTTTGGCATACCTTGACCCCCATATTTTGGATCACAAGATAATGAAGTCCATCCGTCCTCAATGTATTTTTTGTAAGCTTCTTTATAACCTGGAGGAGTTCTTACTACTCCATTTTCTAAAACTGCAGGATTTTCGTCACCAGCTTTAGCTAACGGTAAAATTAAATTTTGATTAATCTTCGCTGCCTCCTGTAAAATATCTTTTACTAAATCAGTTGTTACCTCTTTATATTTTTCTAACTCATTATATTTTTGATTATTTCTAAGTTTCTCGAATAGAAACATCATATCGTCAACAGGGGCGGTATAGCTTGGCATAGTATGACTTTAAGATAATTAATTAATTATTGCAATTTTGAAATGATCGCATCACCCATTTGAGAAGTAGAAACTTCTTTCATTTTATCAGACATTATATCTTTTGTTCTTAATCCATCATTAAGAGCCTCTTGTACAGCCTTTTCTAGGGCCTCTGCCTCTTTATCTAAATCTAAAGAATATCTTAGTGCCATAGCAAAACTCAAAATTGAGGCGATGGGATTAGCAACTCCTTTTCCAGCAATGTCTGGAGCTGAACCATGAATAGGTTCATACATAGCTCTCATTTCGCCATCCTTATTTTTTGCACCTAATGATGCAGAAGGTAGTAATCCAAGAGAACCTGTTAACATAGAAGCCTCATCTGATAACATGTCACCAAATAAATTATCAGTTAAGATTACATCAAATTGCTTTGGGTTTCTTACTAATTGCATTGCACAATTATCAGCCAACATATGACTTAACTCGACCTCCTTATAATCTTTATCATGTAATGATTGCACTTCTTCTTTCCAAAGTTGACCCGCTTCCATTACATTAGATTTTTCACAAGATATGACTCTATTTGATCTTTTTTTAGCTAAGTCAAAAGCAACTCTAGCTACTCTAATAATTTCACTACTGGTATAAGTATGAGTGTTTACTCCTTTTCTTTCTCCATTTTCTATTGGTTTAATTCCTCTTGGTTCACCAAAATATACTCCACCAGTTAATTCTCTAACTATTAAAATATCTAAACCCGATACAATTTCTGGTTTTAAAGTTGAGGCATTTACCAATTGTTCAAAGCATATTGCTGGCCTTAAATTAGCAAAAAGTTTTAGTTCTTTTCTAAGTTTTAAAAGGGCTCTCTCAGGTTTTTTTGAAAATTCTACACCATCCCATTTTGGTCCACCAACTGCACCTAACATTATTACAGCGCTCTCTAATGCTTTATAAAAAACTTCATCAGTAAGAGGTGTTCCATGCTTATCAAAAGAAATTCCTCCAACTAAATCCTCATCAATTTCAAAATCTAAAGATTTTTTATCATTGAACCAATTGATTACTTTTTTGACCTCTGCAATCACTTCAGGACCTATTCCATCACCTGGTAACAATAACACTCTTCTTTTTTTAACTTTAATCATTAAACACCCAGGGCTTTTTGACTTTTAAATCTTTTTCAAAAATTTCTATTTTATCAGATTTTTTTAATGAAAGAGCTATATCGTCTAATCCTTCTAACAAACACTTTTTTTTAAACGAGTCTACTTTAAATTTTAATTCATTATTTCCAAAAATAACTTTTTCTTCCTTAAGATCTATAAAAATTTCCTCTTTTCTTTTTGCATACTCTGATAGTTCTTTAATTTTATCATCATCTAAAATTATTGGTAAAATTCCATTTTTAAAACAGTTGTTATAAAAGATATCTGCAAAACTAGAACTTATCACACACGTGATACCAAAATCTAATAATGCCCATGGAGCATGTTCTCTTGAAGAACCACAACCAAAATTTTTTCCAGCAATTAGAATTTTTGAGTTATTGTAAGGATCTGTGTTTAAAACAAAGTCATTTATTTCTTTACCTTGATCATCATATCTCATCTCAAAAAATAAATTTTTGCCCAGTCCAGTTCTTTTAATTGTTTTTAAAAATTGTTTTGGAATAATCATATCTGTATCAATATTAACTATTGGCAAATACGCTGGTATACTCTTCAAGGTGTTAAATTTTTGCATGTTAATTTTGATATTTCCTTACATCATCAAGGTTTCCAGAGATTGCTGCTGCTGCTGCCATACCTGGGCTTACTAAATGGGTTCTTCCACCTCTACCTTGCCTACCTTCAAAATTTCTATTTGATGTAGATGCACATCTTTCTTCAGGTTTTAACTTATCTGCATTCATAGCTAAACACATTGAACAACCTGGCTCTCTCCATTCAAATCCTGACTTTACAAAAATTTTATCTAATCCTTCTTGTTCTGCTTGTTCTTTAACTAGCCCTGATCCAGGAACAACCATTGCATGAACATGAGAGGCAATTTTTTTATCTTTTAAAATTTTTGCAGCCTCTCTTAAATCTTCAATTCTCCCATTAGTACAGCTCCCAATGAAAACTTTATCAATTTTAATATCTTTAGCTGCCATATCTGGTTTCAAGCCCATATAATTTAAGGCTCGTTCCAAAGAATTTTTTCTATCCTCATCTTTCTCATTTTTTGGATTTGGTACTCTTTCATCTATCGTAATAACATCCTGAGGTGAAGTTCCCCAAGTTATCATTGGCGAAATTTCATTAGCAGTTAGGTTTACCTCTTTGTCAAACTTTGCACCCTCATCAGTATTTAAATTTTTCCAATTATCTAGTGCTTTATCCCAATCATCTCCCTTAGGAGACATCGGTCTACCTTCTAAGTATTTAAATATTTTTTCATCAGGAGCAATTAATCCTGCTCTTGCACCACCTTCAATTGTCATATTACAAATTGTCATTCTATTCTCAACACTAAGCGATTTAATTAGATCACCTGCATATTCTATTACACATCCTGTTCCTCCCGCAGTTCCAATTTTTCCAATTATTTGAAGAATTACATCTTTTGATGTTACACCTAATGGAAGTGTGCCGTTGACATTTATTCTAAAATTCTTTGCTTTTTTTTGAACTAATGTTTGAGTTGCTAAAACATGTTCTACTTCTGAAGTTCCAATACCAAAAGCTAATGCACCAAATGCTCCATGTGTTGCTGTATGACTATCACCACAGACAATAACTGTACCGGGTTGAGTAAAGCCTTGTTCAGGCCCTGTGACATGAACAATTCCTTGTCTCTTATCGCTCATTCCAAAAAGTTTAATACCAAACTCTTTACAATTAGCCTCTAAAGTTTCAACTTGAATTTTAGATTCATGGTCTGAAATACCTTTTGACCTATCCGTTGTTGGAACATTATGATCTGCAACGGCTAATGTCAATTTTGGGTGTCTTACTTTACGTTTAGAATTTCTTAATCCCTCAAAGGCTTGCGGGCTAGTGACTTCATGAACTAAATGTCTGTCAACAAACAATAAAGCTGTTCCATCTTCTTGCTGATGAACTAAATGCTCGTTCCAAATTTTATCGTAAAGAGTATTGGGCATTGAGAAAAAAATTATTTTTTTTCCTGTAAATTTTCAAGTTTTTTTTCAGTTTTAGTTTCAGCTTTGGGTGCCTCTTTCTTCATCTCTGTTTTTGGGGCTTCTTCTTTTTTAGGCTCTACAGTTGGGGTAGCCTCTTTAGCCTCTTTTGGAGATTCTGGTGCACTTTCTTTTTCAGCTGGCGCTAGATTTTCTTCAGTAACAGTCTCAGGCTTGACGTCAATATCGATACCAATTTTTTTTCTTATTTTTTCAGCGATCCTAGCAGATTTTCCAGTTCTATCTCTTAAATAATACAGTTTAGCTCTTCTTACTTTTCCTGAACGAATTACTTTGATTGAGTCAATAACAGTTCCATACAATGGGAAAGTTCTTTCAACACCTTCTCCAAAAGATATTTTTCTAACAGTAAAAGATGAGTTTATGTCTCTACTTTTTTTAGCTATACAAACACCTTCGAAATATTGAATTCTCTCTTTTTTTCCCTCTGTAATTCTGACGCCAACTTTAACAACATCACCAGGAAAGAAATCAGGGATCTTTTTTTCTGACAGAATTTTTTTAACGTTATTTTGGTTTATTTCTTCTATTGTTTTCATTTTAATATTTAACAAATTAATTCTTCTTATATTTATGCCACAAATCTGGTCTTCGGTCGCGTGTTATAGCCTCAGATTGAGATAAACGCCAGTCTTTAATTTTAGCGTGATCACCAGATAATAACACATCTGGAACTGATTTTTCCTCCCAAATCTGGGGTTTGGTATATTGTGGATACTCCAAAAGACCATTTTCAAAAGTTTCTTCTGAAGCTGATTTATCATTCCCTAAGACTCCAGGTAAAAGTCTCAATACACTATCAAGCACTACCAGCGCTGCAGTTTCTCCGCCTGACAATACATAGTCTCCTACACTAATCTCTTCAATATTTCTTGTAGATAATACTCTCTCATCAACACCTTCGAAATGACCACAAATTAATGAGAAGGATTTTTCTAATGATAGATCTTGTGCAAGTTTTTGATTAAATACTTTGCCTTTCGGTGAAAGATACAAAATCCTATCTCCTTTATTTATGTTTTGATCGATAGAATTTGCTAAAACATCAGGTTTTAATAACATGCCTGTTCCACCACCGTAAGGAGTATCATCAACTGTTTTATGTTTGTCTGTAGCTGCATCTCTTATATTTATCACATTCAAACTCCACAATTTTTTAGACATCGCTTTTCCGTAAAGACCTTTTCCTAAAGGCCCAGGAAAAATATCTGGATAAAGTGTAAATACTTGAACTTGCAACATTAATATCCTTTACTTTATTTCTTCTCTTCTTTTTTAGCTTCTGCTTTTGGAGCTTCTTCTTTTTTAGCTTCTGCTTTTGGAGCTTCTTCTTTTTTAGCTTCTGCTTTTGGAGCTTCTTCTTTTTTAGCTTCTGCTTTTGGAGCTTCTTCTTTTTTAGCTTCTGCTTTTGGAGCTTCTTCTTTTTTAGCTTCTGCTTTTGGAGCTTCTTCTTTTTTAGCTTCTCCAGCTGGAGCAGCATCTGCCTTTGAAGACTCTTCCTTTTTAGTTTCTTCTGAACCTTCTTTTTTTCTATCTTTTTTTGGAATTGCTTTTTGTGGGTTATTTCCATTAGCAGGCATAGGCATCAATTCATTCTCACCTAAAATTCTAGCTACTCTTGTTGTAGGTTGTGCACCTTGACCCAACCAATACTTTATTCTCTCAGCCTCTAATCCAATTCTTTCTTTTTTTTCTTTTGGTAACAATGGATTAAAAAAACCTACTTTCTCTATAAATCTACCATCTCTAGCAAATCGACTATCGGCTACAACAACCTTATAAACAGGCCTCTTTTTTGTGCCACCTCTAGATAATCTTAATTTTAACATTTACTCTCCTTTTTATTTTAATTGATTAAATAATTCTGGAGGTATTCCTTTATCAGACATACCTTTCAGATTTCCTTTTGACATCTTCTTCATCATTTCAGACATCATTTTAAATTGTTTCAACAATTTATTGATAGTGGCTGGATCAGTTCCTGAGCCATTAGCAATTCTTTTTTTTCTAGAACCATCAATTATTTTTGGGTTCTCTCTTTCTTTTTTAGTCATTGATAAAATTATAGCCTCATTTTTTGTAATAACACTCTCATCAATACCTGCAGCATCCATTTGAGATTTAACCTTTGAAACTCCTGGCATGAAAGACATGATACCTTCAATCCCTCCCATTTTTTTCATTTGTCTCAGTTGAGTTAAATAATCTTGCATTGAGAATTGTCCTTTTTTTAAATTTTCCTCTGTTTTTTTTATATTTTCTTCCCCAAGATCTTGGGCTGCTTTTTCAACAAGAGAAACAATATCTCCCATTCCAAGAATTCTATTTGCAATTCTATCTGGGTGAAAAACTTCAAGATTTTCGATCTTTTCCCCAATACCTAAAAATTTAATTGGAACCTGTGAAACAAATTTCATACTTACAGCAGCCCCGCCTCTCGCATCACCATCTGCCCTTGTTAAAATAATTCCAGATAAATTTACTGTATTATTAAATTCTTTTGCTACTGATGCAGCTACTTGTCCAGTGAGAGAGTCAGCAACTAAAAACGTCTCCGCAGGTTTAATGGCATTTTCAATTTGTTTAATTTCACTCATCATCTGCAAATCTATTTGTGTTCTACCGGCAGTATCGAATAAGATAATATCTGCGCCATTCAAGTTTGCTGCACTAATTGCTCTTTGACAAATATCACTGGGTTGTTGACCTTCAATTATTGGAAGAGTTAATATATTATTTTGTTCACCTAAAGATTTTAACTGCTCTTGAGCGGCTGGTCTGTAAATATCTAAACTGACCATCATTACTTTCTTTTTTTTTGTATTCTCTAAATATCTCGCAAGTTTAGCAGTTGTTGTTGTTTTACCAGAACCTTGTAGCCCGACGAGCATCATTGGCACTGGTGGAACTGCATTTAAATTTACATCATTATTTTTTTCACCTAAAAGATTAACTAATTCATCATAAACAATTTTTACCACCATATCGCCGGGTGATGTTGATCTAATAATTTCTTGACCTAATGCTTTTGGTTTAACCTTTTCAATAAAATCTTTAGCAACTTCAAGAGACACATCAGCTTCTAATAAAGCTTGTCTTATTCCTCTCAATCCTTCATCAACCTGATTTTCATCAAGTGATGGGGTTTTTTTTAGAGAGGAAAAAACTTCCTCAAATTTATTTGTTAAGTTTTCAAACATATTTATTACACACAGCAGTAATCGCACTAGTGGGCGAACCCTCGCTGACTAGTGTCGATCTCTTTGTTTCCAAAGACACCGCAAATTTAATGTTTTTGCGGAAACTGCCACAAACTATAATAGAGGTTCAAAAAGTCAATAAATAAGTTAAATAACTATATATGGACATCAAAGCTTTTAAAATGGACGGATTGGGTAATGATTTTGTGATAATCGATAATAGAGAAAAAATTACCAATTTGACAAAAGATCAGATAGTAAAAATTTGTGACAGAAGTTTTATTGGCTGTGATCAACTAATATTTATTGAGACAGATAGTTCTGCAGATGCAAATTTAAGATTTTTTAATTCAGATGGAGGAGAGTCTGGAGCATGTGGAAATGGAACTAGATGTGTTGCAAATTTGATTTCAAATGAAAAAAATAACAAGTCAATAATTTTAAATACGCTATCTGGAAAACTAAAATCTGAAATTTTAGAAAAAAAAATTGTTACAACAGAAATTGGGAAAGCAAAGTTAAAATGGGATGAAATACCTTTATCAAAAGAAATGGATACAAAAAACTTAAATATCAAAATTATTGATACAAATAATAATGAGTACTTAGGTGGCACTGCGATTAATGTGGGTAACCCACATATTGTTTTTTTTGTTAAAAAGATTGAGGATTTCAATATAGAGAAAATTGGCCCTGAGATAGAAAATCACGAAATCTTCCCAGAAAAATGTAACGTAACGATTGCGCAAATTATTAATAAAAATTTGATCAAAGTAAAAGTTTGGGAAAGAGGAGCTGGTCTTACTAAAGCTTGCGGAACTGCAGCGTGTGCTACAGCATATGCAGGTAAATTAAATAATCTTTCAGAAAATAAAACTGATATAGAGTTTGCAACTGGAAAATTATCAATTTCTATAGATGAAAATGATTCTATTCACATGAAAGGACCTGTTTCAAATATTAAAGAAATAAATATAAAATTGTAATGGGAATCTTTGATAAATTTAAAATCGGATTTAAGAAAAGTGCATCAGCGTTTACATCAGGACTTAAAGAAATAATTGTCAAAAAAGAAATTAATGACGAAAATTTAAATAAAATTGAGGAATTTTTAATTCAATCAGATGTGGGAGTTGAAGCTGCCTCTGAAATTAAAGAAATAATTTCTAGAAAAAAAATTGATCCAAATAAAGAACTATCTAAAGAGATAAAGTCTATTTTAAAAGAATACATAATTTCTTTGATGAAACCTTTAGAAAATAAATCCTTTTTCGAGAAAAAAGAAAAGCTTAATGCAACATTAATTTCTGGGGTAAACGGCGTTGGGAAAACAACAACTATCGGTAAAATAGGAAAGATATTAAGGAAGAACGGCAGTAAAGTCATATTTGCAGCTTCAGATACATTTCGTGCCGCTGCAATTGAACAACTAGAAAATTGGGCAAGTAAAGTAGATGTTCAAATTGTAAAATCATCTCAAGGAGCTGATCCCGCCTCAGTTGCTTTTAAAGCAGTAGATGAAGCTATTAAAAATAATTTTGATCAAGTTTTAATAGATACTGCGGGACGACTCCAAAATAAAAAAAATTTAATGGAAGAATATAAAAAGATAGCGAATGTCACAAAAAAAATAGATCCCAACGCGCCTCATAATGTTATCTTAATTTTAGACGCAACCTCAGGACAAAATGTATTAAATCAAGTCGAAGAATTTAACAAAATCATCCCAATAACTGGTATCGTGATGACAAAATTAGATGGCACAGCCAAAGGAGGAATTTTGTTAGCACTAGCAAAAAAATATAAAATTCCAATTATTGCGCTAGGCTTGGGTGAAAAAGAAGACGACTTACAGTTGTTCGAAGCAGAAAAATTTGCTGAGGCTTTTACTCAAATTAATTGATTAAATTGCTAGAAATCAAAGGCTTGTAGATATTACATTTATAATTATCATCAAATTTATAATGACCACAATCTCTAGAAAATGAGGAGATTATAAAGTCGAATTTACCCGAGGTTGGATAAAGCTCTAGTTTTTTACTGGCAATATCATATTTAAAATTAGCCCTTAAACTTTTCACGGCGCTAATCAATACTAATGTTTTATCGTCTTTTAATAAATAATATGCAAAATCATCTGGAAACACTGGAAAATCATATTCTTGTAAAAGATATTTAGCTTGAGAAGGAAACCACTCATAAGAAATTAGAGGTGAAGAGGACTTTGTCAAATGATTATAAATATAAAGATCCTTTGGATAATCATTTATATAATTTTCATTTTCGCCTCTTGCTAAAATAGATTTTTCTCTACCTTTAAAATATAAACTAAATTCTTTGTTATGTGAATCCATGTGATCTATGTGAAATAAATCGTCTGGTTGAAAAAATTCATCTTGTGAATAAACGTTGGTAGTAAAAACAAAGAACGCAATAAACAAAACAGATAATCTTTTCATTATCTTTTAATAAAATCAAAATCTGAAGTATATTTGTTGATATTGTGGCTTAATTTAAACTTTTTAAAAATGAGTTAAGGGCATTAACAAGGTTTTCATCATACTCCATCATATGATTGTCATGTTTTGTAAAATAAGAGTATTTCGGTTCATTAGCTTTTTCATACATTTTTTTTCCCATAAAAAATGGAACAATTTGATCAGCCTCACCGTGCATTATTAAAATTGGAACATTTATATTCTTAATTTTACTTTTATTATCAAATTTATCTTTCAATAATAAACTTACAGGTACATACGGATAAAATGTTTTGGCTGCATCAATCATAGAAGTAAAAGGAGTTTCCAATACAACGCCAGCAAAATTTTTATTTTGTGACAAATGAGTTGCAACACCAGTTCCTAATGACTCACCATAAATAACAATATTTTCTTCCTTTACACCTTTTCTAACTAGCCAGTTTATTCCACTTCTTCCATCTTTATAAAGGCCTTCCTCAGATGGTTTACCTTTATTGCCACTAAAGCCTCTCCAGGCAATTATTAAAAAATTAACATCCATTTTATGGAAATGGTTTAATTTATGAATTCTATTTTCAAGGGAACCGGCATTTCCATGAAAAAATAAAACTGTTTTATATTTTTCTAAGTCTTTTTCATGAAACCAGCCCAATAAATCAATTTTATCCTCCGTCTTAATTTTTACTTTTTCAATAGGGACTGATATTTGATCACCAGAATAATTATTTTCATTAGGATGATATAATAAATTTCTCTGATAAAAATATAAAAAAACTAAGATTAAAAAATAGACAAAAATAACTATTTGAAAAAATAACAACAAAATATTCCTAAACTTTTTTAACATTTTTTTTCTTTGCTAAGTATATGCCAAAAAATACCAGGATTGTTCCGATGAAATGATAATTTTCAAATTTTTCATCAAATAAAAAATAACCATAAATTGCTCCGTAGACTGTAAAAACGTAAAGAGTGAAACCTGTTAAAGACGCACCTAATTTTTTTTGGGCAACAGTGTAAAGTGTAAAAGCAATTATTCCTGGCGAAATAGCAGCAAAGATTACCCAAAAATAAAATTCAGGCATAAAAACTGTCTGTTTATAAAATATTTCCTCACCTATATAGAACGGTAATAAACTTAAAGCTCCAAAAAATGATATTAAGGTAAATCTTTCAAAAATTTTTAGTTCTGAATTCCAATAAAACAAGTAAATTGAATATAATGCCCATCCAATAGCGGCAGCCAACATCCATAAATCACCGATAGTAAATTGTAAATTAATTAATAAATTTAAATCTCCTTTTATAATAATTGTAAAGACTCCTATCAAACATGCAATTAATCCAATTATTTTCGTTAAATTTATTTTTTCATGAAAAAAAAAGTATGAAATCAAAATTATGAACACAGGTGAAGATGTATAAATAATTCCCATATTTGTTACAGTTGTAGTTTCGCCTGCCAAAAATGGAAAGGCCCCGCATACTCCACATCCCATTGAGCCTAAAAAAAATAATTTTTTATATTCTTTTTTAATAATCTTAAAATTTTTTTTTAATGTTATGTATGTGAAAGGTAATAATATCAAAAAAACTAGTGTCCATCTCCAAAAAGCTAATGATATTGGAGGTACAAACTCGACACCACCTCTAGCTACAACAAGATTACTAGCCATAAAAATTGGCTGAATAAATAATAAGGAAAATGAAAAAAAATTTTTTTTCGAATTATTCAATTTACGACAAATTAACTTTTATCAAAGAAGGCTTCGTAAATCATCATTATGATGGCAGCACCCATCAACAAATAAACCGGTATTACATCTAAAAAACCGATCATCATTGATCTAGTAAGAGTAGTAGCTAGACCAATTAAAAAGAAAACAGCAAATGACAAACCTATTATTGTTGTTATTTTATTCATACAATTAATCCTGACACTCCTTTTCAAGCCAATTAGCAACACCTAAAAATCTATGATCATCATATTTGTTGCCAATTAATTGAACTCCTAATGGTAGATTATTTTCACCCTCAAGTAAAGGCAGTGATATGCAAGGGGTACCTAGATAAGACCAGACTTTGTTAAATTCTGCTGTTCCTGTACTCTTTAATCCTTTAGGTGCAACACCTGGACTAGATGGCGATAATACTCCGTGATAATCTTCAAATACTTCTTCATAAGACTCATAACTTCTTTTCATAAAATCAATTGCCTCGGCGTATTCTTTTGCGGTGTACTTATTTCCATTTGAAATAGCATCCTGCATATACTTTGAAAGTTTCTTTTTAAATTTTTGATAATAAATAGAAAAATTATTTGCTAAGTCTGTTTCATGAATAATTTGGTGATATTTGTGTATATCCTTAAAATATGAGGGAGTATCAAATATCTCAATATTTTTTTTAAAAGATTTAATAAAATATTCAAAAGACTCTCGCGATTTTTTATCAATTATTTTCCAATGATCAGTTTTATAAAAAATAAACTTAGGCTCAAAAATTGGACCTTTCTTAGTTTCAGTTAAAATATTTTCTGTAGAGTAATGAATTGTAGCTGGATCATATTTATCTTTCTTTATCAATACCTTTGCTAACATAGCTACATCTTCAACTTTACGACCAAACATTCCAATTTGATCTAGGCTGTATGAGGTTCTTAGAACTCCGTTTCTTGAAATAAGTCCATAGCTTGGTTTATAACCAACCACACCACAATAAGATGCTGGTCTTATTACTGATCCTCCTGTCTGAGAGCCGATAGAGGCTGGTGCCATAAAGGAAGCAACCGTAGCTGCTGATCCACTAGATGAACCCCCCGGTGTTCTATCTTTATCGTGAGGATTAGTTGTTGCTGGAGGTCCTAAGTAGGCAAGTTCTGAGGTTGCTGTTTTGCCCATAACAATTGCTCCTGATGCATGAAGCAAATCAATTATTTCAGCATTTTGAGAATATGATTTTCCTTTCCTGATTATAGTTCCACACTCAGTAGGCATATCAACAGTTCCAATAATATCTTTAACTGCTATCGGCACACCATGCAATGGTCCTACTGGTTTTCCTGATCTTCTATGATCATCAGCCTCAGTTGCTTTTTCTAATAAAACTTTTTTATCAAAATGTGCCCAGGCTTTTACATCTTTTTCAAACTTATCTATTCGTTCAATATATTTTTCACAAACTTCGACTGATGTGAGTTGGGCATCTTTTATTTTTTTTGCTAGTTCTTCAAGACTTAAAGAAAATATATCTGTCATTTAAAATTAATTTGCAAATAATGTCTCTGGTAACCAAAGTGCTATTCCTGGGAATAAATACATTAGAACCATCGCTAAAATTACAATTCCTAAGAAAGGCATTATTCCCCCAAAAATTTGCATAAGTTCAACATTCTTTGATTGAACTCCTTTCAAATAATATGCTGACATTGCCATGGGGGGTGTCAAAAATGAGGTTTGTAGGTTTAAAGCGATTAGCATTGCAAAAAAATATGGGTTAACACCAAAAAATTCAACTAATGGTAAAAATATCGGCACAAATATAATTAATATCTCTGTCCATTCTAGAGGCCAGCCTAATAAAAATATAATTAATTGGGTAATAACTAAAAACTGCCAAGGTTGTAAATTTAAAGATTTAAAAAAATGCTCAAAAACTTCATGGCCACCTAAATATGAAAATACTGAGGCAAAAGTCCAAGATCCAATAAATAACCACATGATCATTGCTGTTGTTTTTGCTGTAAGAAAAACTGACTCTTTAAAATTTTTCCATTTAAGTGTTTTATAAAAATATGAGAGCACTAATGAACCAAATGCACCAACAGCGGCTGCCTCTGCCGGAGTTGCTATACCTGCAAGTATTGTTCCTAAAACTAAGATTATTAAAGAAAACAATGGTAAGAAAGAAACCAAAACCTCTTTCATAATTACCGCAGTAGGAGGTATCTCCTCTGCTGCAGGTTTTGGAGCTATCGAAGGATTCATCCAAGCCCTAAATATTGCATAACCAATATAAAGTCCTGCCAACATTAATCCTGGGAAAATTGCAGCTGCAAATAATCGTAAAGGCGACAATTGGGCAATTACAGAATAGACAATCAACATAATGCTAGGTGGAATTAAAATTCCTAGACAACCTCCTGAACAAATAATTCCAGATGCAAATTTTTTATCATAACCAGCTTTAATCATTGCTGGCCAAGCGAGAAGACCCATTAACGTTACTACTGCTCCTATGATACCTGTAGCAGTTGAAAATAGTGCACAAGTAATAAGCGCAGCAACTGCCATTGAAGCTGGAAGTTTGTGAGATGCTAATCTTATTGCAAAAAATAACTTTGCAACAATCCCAGCTCTTTCAACTAAATATCCCATAAATAAAAAGAGGGGGACTGCGGTCAACACATTGTTATCCATTACAGTATAAGTATTTTGAACAAAGAGTTGAAATATCCTGTTATCAAATAGATGCTCCATCTTAGTCGGATCAAAATAAGCGTAGTATCCAAAACCTAAACCCATTGCCATTAGAGTGAACGCAATAGGAAAACCTAATAAGACAGCAAATAGAAATATTCCCATCATCATAATTGCTACTTCTGGATTTGTTAAACTAAATAACATCTTCTTTGTTTCCTTGTTGTGAAGTTCTCATTAATACTTTTTCAGTTTCCTCAGCATCACGCTCTGTTCCTCTTTCAGGCCAACTACCTGTTTGAATACAGATTATACATCTAAATACCTCACCAATTCCTTGGAGTGTTAAAAGTGTTCCAGATAATGGTATTAAAGATTTTGCCATATAAATTTGAATTTGTGCAGGACTATTCCAACTTGTTTCTTTAATTTTCCATGCTAATGCTGCATATTCGTAACCATAAAAAGCTAAAGCAATAACGCCAGGGAAGAAGAAAATAAAATATAAAACAACATCTATCCAAGCTTGTGTTCTCTGAGAAAATAATCTGTATATAACATCTCCTCTAACATGTGCTTCAGTGCATAAAGTATAAGCTCCTGCCATCATAAAAATTGCACCATACATCTGAAGACTAAAATCGAAATTCCATAAGGTTGGGGCATTCAAAGCATACGCCATAAAAACTTCATAGCATGTTCCACCCATCAAAATTACTATACACCACGAGAATGCTTTACCCATTGAGACACTCAAACGATCAGCGAATTTTATGTAAGATCTCATCATAGATATAGACTCTTATTGAATTGTTCTAAATTAATCAAATAAAAAAGGGGGCCGAAGCCCCCTCATTAAAATTTGTAAAAGTTAATTATATCTTAACTTTTGCAATTGGACCAAACTCATTTTCATATGCAAGTTTGTAATTAGGCTGATTCATCAGCAAGTACTTCATTACTCTCTTCGCATAAGATTTTTGAGAATCAACAACTTTCTTAAAGAAAGGATCTTTCTTATTAAAGTCACCAATTACTTTGTCCCAACCTTTTAATTGTTGAGCCAAAATCTCATCTGAAGTTTGGTAAACATTTACTTTATGCTCATTCATCAACTTAGCTAAATCAGCTGAGTATCTTACTAAAGCTTTAAAGTAGTTATCACTGTTTGCAGCATAAGCAGCATTTTTCAATATCGCTTGGTGCGCAGGTGATAAACTATTATATGTTTTTTTGTTAACTGGAATCTCAAACATCTCTTGAGATTGGTGGAAGCTTCCTAAGTGATAGTGCTTAGAAACGTCTTGCATACCAAATTGAGAGTCTGAAGTTGGGTTGTTAAACTCAGCAGCTTCAATCAAACCAGTTTTCATAGCTGGCTGAATTTCACCACCTGGTAATTGTCTAACTACCATTCCCATTGCAGTCAAAACGTTAGTCGCTAGACCAACTGTTCTGTACTTCATACCTTTAACATCAGATACTTTTGTTACGTTCTTTTTGAACCAACCAAAAGGCTGTGCTGGCATAGGCATATGGAAAAAGCCAATGTAATCGAAACCTACTTTTGCAAGAGTTTCGTCATACAGTTTTCTTCCTCCACCATACTCCATCCATCCCATAACCTCTTGAGATGACATACCGTATGAAGGACCAGTTCCAAATAGTGATGCAGCTGGATTTTTACCATACCAATATGCAGTCACCCAGTGACCCATATCTACTACACCAGAACTTACTGCTTGTCCGATTTCTGAAGTCTTTACGACTGCTCCAACTGGTTGAAGATCAATCTTAAGTGTACCTCCAGACATCTCATCTACCATTTTGCAGTAGTCACCGGCCATTTCAAAAAAGATGTTAGCTCCACTTGGCCATGCAGCTTGCATCTTTAAAGTTTTATGACCGCCAGCAGTTGCTATGTTTGGCATTGCAACTGCAGCTGCAGCTACAGCACCAGCTTTAGCAGCAGTTTTAAAGAACTTACGTCTTGAAGATGTTTTCACCTTCAATGATTTATTTTCTTTTGTCATTATTACTCCTATTAAAGTTAATTAACTCGATCAATTTAAGCACAGATTCAATTTAGAGTCTTTCCAAAAAATGGGGTAGATGTCGCAGAATTTAAATTAATTTCAATCTGTGGTAGAATTAATTTACTTTATTGGAGCAATTTCCTGTCTTGAAGAATTCATCAATATTATCTATCGCAAGGTTTGCCATCGCAATTCTAGTATCTTTAGTTGCGCTACCTAAGTGGGGTAAAATAAAGGCTGACTTAATCTTTAAGTATCCTGGATTTAAATTTGGCTCGTTCTTATAAACATCAAGTCCTGCAGCATAAATTTTTCGTCTATTAAGTGCATCTATCAATGCATCATCATCAACTATATCACCTCTTGCAACATTAGTGATTACTGCACCCTTAGGGAAATACTCAACTGTCTCTTTGTTTATCATATTTTCAGTTTCCTTTGTTGCTGGACAACAAATAGATAAAACATCAGACACTGAAAAAAGACTCTTCAAATTATCATGATAAATAGCACCTTGCTCTTTTTCCTCGCTCAGTTTTGACCGGTTATGATAATGAATAATCATTCCTAATGATTTAGCAATCCTTGCAATTTTCTGTCCAATTCTACCCATTCCTAAAACTCCAAGCCTTGTTCCAGTTAGTTGTTTGCCAATCAGATAATCTGCAGACCATTTCCATCCACCCTCTCTCGCTGACTCGATTCCCTCTGCAGCCCTTCTACAAGCTCCTAATATTAAAAGAATACCAATCTCAGCTGTTGCATCTGATAAAACTTCTGGTGTATTAGTAACTGCAATTCCTCTTTTTTTTGCTGCTTGCAAATCTATATTTCCAAAACCAACTGCAAAATTTGAAATAATTTTTATTGTATCTGGTAACTTATCAATAGTCTCTTTATCCATCTTATCAGTTAAAGAGGATAGTATACCGTCACAACCTTGGCTCATCTCTATAACTTTTGATTGTGAGTATAACTCATCATTAGAATTGAATATTGGATCAAATGTTTTTGAAGCTTTATCTTCACTTTCTTTGATTAATTTTCTTGTAATCAAAATTTTTTTCATAAAATATTTTTGTTAGTTAAGATCAAATATTTTGCCTGGATTCATTATATTGTTTTGATCAATGCTTCTTTTAATTAATTTCATAACAGGAATATTGTCTCCATGCTCCTTTAAAAGATATTCTTTTTTATGAAGGCCTACACCATGTTCTCCTGTAATCGTCCCTTTAAGTTCTAAAGCCTTTTTTATTAATAAATCATTAAATTCTCTTATTTTTTTATACATTTCTTTTTTTTCAGGATCAAAGGGCAACAATACATGAAAATTTCCATCTCCTAAGTGGCCCACCATTGGAGCTCTAAGTCCAAACTTTTTTGCTTGTTCCTCTGCATAGTTTACACATTCTGTTATATTTGAGATAGGTAAACAAACATCTGTTGAATAAACTCTTCCATTATTTATCAAAGCTTTTACAGAATAGTAAACGTCCCATCTTGCTTGCCAGAGTTTATTTCTTTCCTCTAAATCTTTTGCCCACTTAAAAGAGCTTCCATTATTATCTTTAGATATTTCCTCGACTATTTTGATATTTTCATTATTAGATAATTCGGATCCATGAAATTCAAAAAATAATGTTGGCGTTTCCTCAATATCTTTTAATTTTGAATAATTTATACTTATTCCCATTTGGTCTTTATTTAACATTTCAATTCTTGCAATTGGGACCCCATATTGAATAACTTGTTGCGCAGTTTGAACTGCTTTTTCTAAAGTTGGGAAGTGACAGACAGCTGACATTATACTCTCTGGTATGGGAGAAAGTCTTAATTGAACTTCCGTTATAACTCCTAAAGTTCCTTCAGAACCAATAAATAAATTAGTTAGATTATAACCCGCAGAGGTTTTTTTCGTTCTACCACCTGTGTTGATAATATCTCCATTAGGCAAAACAACAGTCAAACCAGTAATTACAGTTTTCATAGTGCCGTATTTAACCGCCATTGTTCCTGAAGCTGATGTGGAAGCCATACCTCCGATCGCTGCATTAGCACCTGGATCAATTGGAAAAAAGACACCATCCTCTCTAAGATATTCATTTAATTGTTCTTTTGTAACACAGGCTTGAACCCTACAATCAAAGTCCTCAGCATTAACGCTTAAAATTTTATTCATTTTTTCAAGGCTTATGGTTATCCCTTTTTCATTACCAACCACATTACCCTCTAAAGAAGTACCTGTACCAAATGGCACCACAGGAATTTTATGTTCATTACATAGTCTTAATATTTGAGAAACCTCCTGATTAGTTTCTGGGAATACTACAGCTTTTGATAAAATTGGATCATAAGTATCTTCACCTCTGGCATAATTTGTTCTTGTAGATACAGAGGTTGAAAATCTTCCATTAAAAATTTTTTTTAACTCAGCTTGTACTTGATCGTTCATAAGAAGTGATATTAATAAATAATGCTAAAAAAATATACCTTATTTAGATAGCATTTTCTTTATATTTTCCAATGCTTGTGAAATGTTATCTCTTGATGCAGCAAAACTAAATCTAACATAATTTTGGCAAGTTTCACCAAAAGCTGATCCAGGAACTATTGCTACTCCTGCTTCATGCATAGCCTTTCTCGCAAATTCTGCACCATTCATACCTGTACCGATTACTTTAGGAAATGCATAAAAAGCCCCTCCAGGTAGGCTACATTCTACACCTGGTAAATCATTTAGACCTTTATAAATTAGGTCTCTTCTTTGAGTAAATTTTTCCATCATTGCATCAATTGAATCATCTGGTCCATCTAAAGCAGCAATACCAGCAAACTGGGCTGCAGCATTAACACATGAAACACTATTAATTAATAATTTATTAACATGTTCAACTAAATGCTCTGGCCAAAAACTCCAACCAAGTCTCCATCCAGTCATTGAGTAAGCTTTGCTCCATCCCTCTAATACTATTAATCTTTCTCTCAATTCAGGATAATTAAAAAATGTTGGCATTTCTTTTCCATCAAAAATTTGTCTGCTATAAATTTCATCACTTAATATTGTTACATGAGGATGCTTTTTTAGACCATCAGCTAAAACATCTACATCTTTTTTCTCAACAAAGCTCCCTGTTGGATTATTAGGATTTATCAAAATTAACAAACGAGTTTTATCTGTTATCATAGATAAAATTTTATCTGGATCGAATTTTAAATCTTTATTTTCTGTTAAATCATATGGGACTGAGGTTGAGCCTGTGTAATTTATCATTGATTCGTAAATTGGAAAAGCAGGTGTTGGGTGTATAATTTCTGCTCCAGGTTCACCAAAGCACTGAATAGCATAGCTCATTGTTGGCTTGCCACCTGGCATTATTAAAATTCTCTCAAAATTAATGTCAACATTGTAACGTTTTTTTATCCACCTCGTAACAGCTTGTCGACATTCAGGAATTCCATTCGACATTACATATCCATGATGTCCATCATCAAGTGCTTTTTTAGCAGCCTCAACAACGTGTTTAGGAGTTTTAAAATCTGGCTGACCTAATCCTAGATGAATCATTGGCTTTCCTTGTGCCTCTAATTTCTTGGCTTCCGCAAGAACAGTGAATGCAGATTCTGTACCTAATCTCTCTAAACTTTTTGCTAATTTCATAATTATACCTCTATTTTCTATAGATTAATTTTGAACTATTCAACTCTTTTAAATTTTTACAACCCATTAAAACCATATTTCTATTTATCTCATCGTGCATATTTTTAAGTAAATGTTCAACACCTTGCTGGCCCCCTGCGGCCAAAGAGAACAAAAACATTTTGCCAAAACTACATGCTTTTGCACCAGCTGCCAATGCTTTTAAGACATGTGTGCCTCTTCTAATACCTCCATCTAGAATAATTTCAAGTTTATCACCAACTGCATCTGAAATTGCTTTCACTTGATCAAAAGGTGATCGAGAGCCATCTAGCTGTCTACCTCCATGATTTGAGATCATAATAGCTGTACAACCAATATCAGCAGCCCTTTTTGCATCCTCAACCGACATAACTCCTTTTAAAGCAAACGGGCCATTCCATTTTTTTGCACAATATTCTGCATCTTTCCATCCCATCAATGGATCATATTGCTCATTAATATATTCGATAACTGATTTTGCAATGTTAGTTCCTTTGTCAGTTTTTTTTTTAACATTTGAGAGTTCAAATTTTTTTCCAGTTAAATAATTAAAAACCCAACCAGGTCTCATCGCAAAACTAATCAAGCTTTTAAGTGTTAGTTTAGGAGGTGTTGTAAATCCTGTTCTATGATCTTTTTCTCTATTTCCTGCCACCAAAGTATCTACAGTCAAACACATTGCATCAAATCCAGATCTTCTTGACCTATCAATCAAATCATCTGTGATTGATTTGTCTTTATGAACATAAAGTTGAAATAATTTTGGACCACTAGAAATATTGGATATCTCCTCAATAGAGTTATTACTCATAGAAGACATGCTGTAAAAAGTTCCAAATTTTTCTGCTGCTCTTGCTGAGGCTTTATCACCATCAACATGATAAAGTCTCTGCATTGCAGCTGGGGAAAGAAAAATTGGCATATCTATTTTTCTTCCAAATAAACTTGTCGTTAAGTCAGGTTTACCAACATTTGCCAACACATTTGGTATTAGATCACATTCATCAAAGGACTCTGTGTTTCTTCTTAAAGTAACTTCATCATCTGAACCACCATCTATGTAATGAAAAATCGGTGAAGGTAACTTTTTTTTTGCTAAATTTCTAAAATCTTCGAAATTGTAGCAATTTTTTAAACTCACTATCTTCTGAATCTTAGATTATTTCGACTTAAATCACTAATTTTTGTACAGCCCATAAGTTTCATATCACGTTCTAATTCAGATCTATACTTTTCTAATGCTCTCTCAACTCCAGCTTGACCAGCAGCTGCTAAAGCATAAAGATAAAGTCTACCACCTGAACATGCTTTCGCACCTAATGATAATGCTTTCAACATATGAGTTCCCCTGTGAATTCCACCTTCACAAATAACATCAAGCTTATCGCCGACTGCATCAACAATTTCGGCAAGTTGGTCAAAAGGTGCTCTTGAACCATCTAACTGTCTTCCACCATGATTTGATACCATTATACCAGTACATCCAATATCAACAGCTTTTTTTGCATCTTCTACGCTCATAATTCCTTTTAGAGCAAAATGACCTCCCCATTTAGAACAAAGATTTTCAGCGTCTTTCCAATTCATAGATTGATCCAACATAGTTGAAAAATAATTTCCTATTGAAGAGTTAACATCGGTACCTTCTTTCACAAAATCTTGTAAATGTGGTAATTCAAACTTACCTTTTGTTAGATAATTAATTCCCCACATCGGTTTAGTAGCAAAACTATATAAACTTGCTAAAGTTAATTTCGGTGGAGAAGTAAATCCTGTTCTTAAGTCTCTCTCTCTATTTCCTCCAGTAATAGTATCAACTGTTAAAGCCATCACATCAAAATTTGCTGCCTTAGCTCTTTCCAGACAAGAGTCGTTTAAACCTCTATCTTTATGAAAATAAAACTGAAACATTTTAGGTGTATCTATCATTGAAGAAATTTCCTCAACGCTTACTGTGGCTAAAGCAGAAACACCAAACATTGTATTAAATTTTTTTGCAGCTTTTCCAACTGCTCTTTCTCCATCGTAATGAAAAAGTCTCTGTAAAGCTGTTGGTGATAAATAAAAAGGTAAATCTAATTTTTTTCCAAATATCGTAGTAGATAAATCAACTTCTTCAACTCCCCGCAAAACATTAGGAACTAAATCCACATCATCGAATGCACTAGTATTCCTAGCATATGTTACTTCATCATCTGCTGCACCATCAATATAATGAAAGATTGGTGATGGTAGTTTTTTTTGAGCTAATTTTCTAAAGTCACTAAAATTATGGCAATCTTTTAAATTCATAATTTTTATTAAAACTTTTTAAGGAAATTAAACATATAACTATTTGCCCCAGGATTTTTATCCCCTAAACTTGCATTCGATACATGATTATATGATACAGCAAAATTTGTTGTATCTGTAGTTTTATAAGAAAGCTGTAATTCTGACTTAAATTCAAGAACATGTCCAAGATCCTTTCCATCACCTTCGTGGTAAAGTCCAGGAGTAAAGCTTGGAGTGAAGAAAAATGGGCCCATGTCCATATTCCATTCTACACCTGTGTAAATATATGCTGCAGAATTTTCCGTTACAAAACCTCCTGTTACAGGAGAAATATTCCCCAAAAATGTATTTCTATTTAAATTTTCATTTTGGTGTTGGAAACCTAGCAATGTTGCTTTTTGTTTGTCATCACTAAAATCAAAATTCCCAAGATATAGATTGAATTGATGATTGTCATCATCAATACCAGTATCTCCAATTAACCTTGAAGGTAAAGTCAAAATTAATAAAACTAAAAAAATTCTTTTTAAACTCATTGTACCTAATTAAGATTATTTTTTATAATAAAACCTTTTAATGATTATTGCACCACCTGCTAAGAATATCAAGATAGGCAATAACCATAGAAAATAGGTATTTCTGTTGAAAACTGGATCGTACAATATCCATTCTCCATATTTCATTTTTAAAAAATTATATATTTGTTCCTCACTTAGACCTTCTTGAATTTTATTTTTAATAACTAACTTTAGACTTATCGCGAATTCTGAATCTGAGTCATACACTGATTGGCCCTGACAAATTAGGCATCTCAAATTTTTTGCTATTTTATTTTCAGTTTGTATTTCGTCTGCCTTTAAGAAATTAAAATTTAAAATTATAGCTACAATCAAAAATATATTAATAAATTTCATCTAATTATTTTCTGAATTTCTAATAAATCCTCATTGTTTATTGGTCCAATAAATCTTTTTATAATTTTATTTTGATATACCAAAAAACTTTCGGGCACCCCATAAGCACCCCATTCAATTGATGATGTGCCATCCTTATCTGAAACAATTATATCATAAGGATTTCCTAAATCTTTTAAAAAACTTAAGGCATTATTAAAGTTATCTTTATAATTAAATCCTATTAATTTTATTTTGTCATCTTTTTTTAATTCCATTAAAAATTCATGTTCCTCCTTACAGGGAATACACCATGATGCCCAAATGTTCATAAAATAATAATCATTATCTTTAAAAATTTTTTCTGAAATGACAATGGAATCATTCTCAAAAGATTTTAACTTGAATGATGGAACTTCTATTTTTAAATTAGCGTCAGGAGTGTAAATGTTTGTATTTTTTAAACCTTTGAAAAAGATAACAAAAGTAATTAAAAAAATTAGGATTAAAATTAATGGAATAAATTTAGATTTCATATTTTTTCTTAAAGAAACTTAGAAAACCACCTAAACTTATTAATATTACTGAAATCCATATCCAAATCATAAAAGGTTTAACTTGATATCTAACATTAAAATATTCCTGGTTCTGAACATAATTCATCGTCATAAATTTATCTGTTAGTAAGTTAGTTTTAATGTCAGCCTCACTCGTAATTATATTTGGTTGATTATATATTCTTAATTCAGGATTGAGGATATCTGACGACCCATCCAAATTTTGCACATTAAATTTTCCTATAATTGCTTTGAAGTTTTTTTCATCCTCTTGCTCAATGTTTTCAAAATTTATTGTAAATTTTTCAGCCTTGAATGTTTCACCAATTTTTAGATTAGTAATTATTTCATTAGAAAAAATATTATTAAATAAAATACTCAGAATTAATAAACTAAAACCAAAATGAGCAATGTTCTGGGATAAATTTCTAAATCTTTTAACAAAAAATTCTCTAGAAGTGGAAAAAAATAAAAAGAAAGCAGAAGTGACCAAAATTGTATTAATCAGAAAATTTATATCAAATTGTTTAATTATTAATGCTGATAACAAAAAGGATATCACTAAAAATATGGTCATATAAAATTTGTCTTTGAAATCTGATTTAACCCAATTAAGATTTGGTCCAATTGCCATAGCTATTAAAAATGGAATTAAGAAAGGCAATATGAGTTTGTTATAAAAAGGTGGTCCGACAGATATTTTATTTGCTGTTATAACTTCTAAAAATATTGGATAAATTGTTCCTATTAAAACTACTGACAAAAAATACATCATAAACCAATTATTGACTAAAATAGATGTCTCCTTGCTTAGCCAAAAAAAATTATTTTCTAATTTTTCTTTCTCTGAATGAAAAAAAATGAAAATAAAAATAGACAAAAAAATAAGTGTAAAAAGAAAAATTAATATAAATAAGCCTCTCTCTGGATCATTAGCAAATGTATGAACTGAATTTAAAATTCCAGATCTTACTAAAAAAGTACCACTCATACTCAAAGCAAAAGTCGCGATTGATAATATCATGGCCCATGAGGTTAATATTTTCTTCCTCTCCAAGACTAGTATACAATGAAGTAAAGTTGTTAATGCAAACCATGGCATTAAAGATACATTTTCGACTGGATCCCAAAACCAAAAACCTCCCCAACCTAATTCGTAATATGCCCAAATAGATCCAAGCAAAATTCCCAGTGTAAGAAAAACCCAAGATGCTAAAACCCATTGTTTAATATGCTTTGCCCATTCTTTTGATACATATGACGTAACCATAGCAGCTAGAGCTGATGAGAAAATTATCGAAGAACCTACATAACCTAAATATAAAATTGGTGGATGTATCGCTAAGGCAGGATCTTGTAAAATTGGGTTCAGGCCTAAACCCTCATTTGGTTTTGGAAAAATATAATTAAATGGACTTGAAGTTTTAATCAAAAAAATAAAAAAACCTACAATTATTATTTGTTGAAACAATAAAGTAAAAATTCTGTACTTTTTTGGCTGTTGATTAGATTTAAGTAAGAAAATTACAATAAATAAAGTTAATACTAACAACCATAACAATAAACTACCTTCATGGTTACCCCACGTTCCTGAAATTTTATAAAATAATGGTTTAGTCGTATGAGAATGATTAAAAACAGTTTCATTGGTAAAATCTGATTTAATAAAAGAGATTATTAATCCAAAAAAACTTATGACTACAAATAAAAATTGAATAATTGTAAAAGATATTATTTTTTTGTCTAAAATTTCAGCACCTCTTAAATTTCTAACTGAAAAAAAAATAATGAAAACTGAAAAAAGAAGTCCAAAACTTAATGAATAAGAACCTATTAAACTTGCCAAATTTATTTCTCCTCTAATGCAGCCTTAACTTCTGGCGGCATATAATTTTCATCATGTTTAGCCAAAATTTTTGTAGCTAAAAAAAAATTTTTATCCTTTAAATATCCTTCAGCAACGACGCCCTTCTCCTCAGCGAAGAGATTCGGCACAACCCCAGAATAAACAACATTAATCTCATTTTTAAAATCTGTAACAATAAATTTTATTTCTTTTGAAATAATAGTTATAGAGTCTTTTTTAACCATTCCACCTATTCTAATTTTCTTTTCACCAATTTCACTTAAAGTTTTAATCTCTGTTGGAGATTTAAAAAAAATAACGTTTTCCTCTAAAGACTTGACTAATAAAAAGACTGATAATGCTAAGGTTGTTAATATTAATAATACAAAAAAAAATCTTAATTTAACTTTTCGCCCATACATGTTTCAAAAGTTAAATATTTGAAGTATTTGACAAAATTTCTTTATTTATACTTTGAGATTTTGCAAAAGCTGCTCTCTCAGAATTTAAAGATCCAAATTTTGCTATAAATTTATTTTTTTCTTTGTTGTATTGAATTTTGATCACTAAAAAAAGTGTCAAAAAACTAATTAAAGTAAACGAAAACGCTGACCAAACATACAGTCCATATCCATTCATAAAAAATAAATTTTCAATCATAATCTATCTAACCCTTTATTTTTAATTTTTATCAGTTCTGTATTATATTTCATTAAAAAAATCAGTAGAGAAAATAGGGCAAATGCCGCAGTCATTGTAATTAAAGGAAAGAGCATTGATATATGAATTGAAGACTTCGAGAGTATGTTAATTGAAGCTGGTTGATGCAATGTATTCCACCAATCTACAGAATACTTAATTATCGGAACATTAATTATTCCCAAAATTGTAATAATTGATGTAACTTTAAATGCTTTATCGTTGTCTTCAAAGATTCTCCATGCAACAAGATACATAATATAAAACATTGCTAATATTAACATTGAAGTTATTCTTGCATCCCAAGCCCACCATGTTCCCCAGGTAGGTTTGCCCCAAATTGAGCCAGTCACAAGAGCTATTATATTAAATACCAACCCAGAGGGTGCCAAACTTTTTGCGATTAAAAAAAAATTTCTTATTTTAAAAATGTATCCAACTATAGATAAAAAAGTAATGGCTGAAAAAATTCCAAGCGAAATCCAAGCTGCTGGAACATGAACATACATTATTCTGACAGAGTGACTTTGTTTATAATCCTCAGGAGATAATATTAACGCCTCTGTTAATCCTATTGAAAGAATGACAATAAATAAGAATAATACATACTTAGGAGCTTTTGATGTTATTGAAAAAATTTTACTCGGTTCAAAATATTTAAACATATATGAGATTATATTTATTATGAAAAAACTGCCTGATCAAGAATGCCAGAGGGAGATAATAACGAAGGGTAAATAAGTAGCACCCTTGATCAGAATTAACCTCATAAAAGCAAATTGCTGTGTCAAAGGTTTGAGCTAAATGTGTTAAAAAAGTGATTTATTTAATTAGATAGCTTGAAATAACTAGATCCCTTTTTTCCAGAGAAAATTTCTTCAATTAAAGGATGTTTAATTGGTTCATCTGAGTCATCTACAAGAAGATTTTGCTCGGAAACGTATGCTTCGTATGTGATTTCATCATTTTCAGCCAACAGATGATAAAAAGGCTGATCTTTTCTTGGTCTTACATTTTTTGGTATCGATTGATACCATTCTTCTGAATTATTAAATTCAAAATCAACATCATAAATTACACCTCTAAAGTCGAAGTGTTTATGTTTCACTATATCTCCAATTGAAAATTTAGCTTTTTGAATTGCCATCATATTTAGTATGGGTATTTAAAAACAAAAATCAATAAGAAAAATTAAAAGTTTCTATGAAAATATTATTTATGTTAATATCTTGCCTGTGAACAAATCTTTTTTAAAGTTTTTAACAGATTTTGGACCTCTAATAATTTTTTTTTACTACTACTACGATAGTGGAAAAGACTTAAAAATTGCAATTCCCCCATTTATTATTGCGACAATAATTGCATTAGCTATTGTTTGGTTTTTAGAAAAAAAAATACCAAAGATTCCTTTGTTAAGTGGAGTTTTAATTACTTTATTTGGGGGCTTAACAATTTACTTTGATAATCCAGTTTTTATCTATGTCAAACCAACAATTATAAATATTCTCTTTGCATTCGCTCTGATATTTGGAAGGTACTTCACAAATGAACCTGTTTTAAAAAAATTAATGGGTAACTCTGTCTCTCTAACTGATGAAGGATGGGAGATATTAAATAAAAGATGGATATATTTCTTCTTTGGTCTAGCAATTCTAAACGAAATAGTTTGGCGAACTCAATCTGAGGAATTTTGGGTAAATTTTAAAGTATGGGGACTATTACCAATTACATTTATATTCACTGCTTTTCAAATAGGTTTAATAAATAAGTATAAAACAAATGAATAATAATCTACGTCTAATAATCAATAATGTTAATAAAAAGAATATTGAAGAAAGACATTTTTTTGAAAAAAATGAATTAAAGATTATTTTAGACTTATACGCTAAAATGGTTTCTGAAGGATCATGGAAAGACTATGGACTTAACATTTCAAGCAAACAAGTTGGTTTTAGTGTTTTTAAAAACACTACGGAAAATGCTCTGTATAAAATTTGCAAAAATTTTAAGCCAAAAAATAAAAATCTTAAATACTTAATTACCGATGCTAACGGAAAAATATTTAGAAATTCGTCTGATTTAAATAATTTGTTGAAAAATATTAATTGGAAAAAACTTTAAATTATCTTCTTTGGCCAAAAAGTCTAAGCAACATAATAAACAAATTAATAAAGTCTAAATAAAGCGTTAATGCACCCATTACAGCTTTTTTGCCCATTAATTCACCCGTGTCACTAGCTGCATACATGTTTTTAATTTTTTGTGTGTCGTAAGCAGTAAGTCCTACAAAAATTAAAACACCTAAAATAGAAATTACGAAATACATCATTGATGATTTCATAAATAAATTTACTATTGATGCGATAATGATACCAATTAAACCCATCATTAAAAAAGATCCTAATTTTGTTAAGTCTCTTTTAGTTGTATAACCATACAAACTCATTGCTCCAAAAGTACCTGCTGTTATAAAAAAAACTCTTGTGATTGAAGTTTCAGTATAAACAACAAATATTGATGACAAAGATAACCCCATAAGTGCTGCAAATATCCAAAAAACTGTCTGAGCTTTTGCTGCACTCATTTTATTGATCCCAAAACTCATGTAAAACACAACTCCTAAAGGAGCCAACATTACAACCCAAGCTAAACCAGAAGCATAAATTGAATTACCAAAGGGCGTAAAAACTAGAGGAGATAAAGATTGAACAGCTAACTTAAAAGTTATCAATGCAACTATCCCTGTAACTAAAAGGGCTGATCCCATGTAATTATAAACTTTAAGCATGTAGGCTCTTAAGCCCTCATCTGTAACTGCTGTTGATTGTTGTGCAGCCTCTTTTGCTCTTCCAAGAATACCTTTTTTATTAAATTCCATGCAGTAACATATATAATCTTTTAATAATTATTCAAGATATCAAAAAAACAACAAATGACTAATATTGTAAAATACTAATGAATTACAAAAAATTAGGAAATACTGATCTAGATGTAAGTACAATTTGTCTCGGTACAATGACCTGGGGTGAGCAAAATTCAGAGAAAGAGGGTTTTGAACAAATGGATTTTGCTTTGAGTCAAGGAGTAAATTTTTGGGATACAGCTGAAATATATTCAATTCCAATGAGAGAAGAAACCTATGGAGAAACTGAAAAAATAATTGGAAATTGGTTCCAAAAAACAAAAAAAAGGAATGACGTTGTTCTTGCTACTAAAGTTTGTGGAAATACGTCGAACAAATATATTAGAGGTGGTGGAAATAGTTTTGGTAAAAAAAAAATTAAAGAAGCATTAGATGAAAGTTTAACGAGATTAAAAACAGACTATATTGATTTATATCAACTTCACTGGCCTGAAAGAAGCACAAATTTTTTTGGTGATTACGGTTATGAGCACAACGAAAATGATAAAGATTGGACACCTTTCGAAGAAATTTTAGAAAGTTTAAAAAAATTTATTGAAGAAGGTAAAATTAGATATGTAGGTTTGTCGAATGAAACTGCTTGGGGTTTATCAAAATTTCTTGAACTCTCAAAGATGAAAGGGCTTCCAAAAATGATGTCTGTCCAAAATCCTTACAACTTACTAAATCGAACGTATGAGGTTGGTTTAGCCGAAATTTCCATTAGGGAGCAAAGCGGATTATTAGCTTACTCTCCATTGGCATTTGGATATTTAACAGGAAAATATAGAAATAATAAATTACCAGCAAAATCAAGAATGCAATTATTTAAAAATTTTAATAGATATAAAAATGAAAATGGTCAAAAAGCCATTGATGAATACTACAAAATTTCAAAAAAATATAATTTAGATTTTACTCAAATGTCTTTAAAATTCTGTGAAATTCAACATTTCACAACTAGTGTTATTATTGGGGCAACGACAATGGAACAGTTGAAAACAAACATAGAAAGTGTAAATGTAAATTTAAACAGCGATATAATAAATGATATTAATAAAATTCAAAAGAAATACCCTAATCCATGTCCATAATTAAAAAATTAATCTTCACATTTTTATTTTTAATCATCCCAATTACATTTAGTTTAGCTGATATAAAAAAAGTTGGTAAGTTCAAAGATTGGGAGACATTAGTAATACAAGAAAGTTCTGGTAAAGTATGTTTTGCTCAATCTACCCCTGTTTTACAAGCACCAAAAACAAATAAAAGAGATGCTAGATTATTTGTTACTTTCAGACCGAATGAAAAAATTTCTAACGAGATAAGTGCAACTGCTGGATATGAATTTAACAAAAATAATACTGTTTTAGCAACTTCAGGAAATAACAAATTTAAATTTGATATTAAACAACAGGGTTTCGCTTGGATGACGAGTAATAAAAAAGAAAACATAATGGTTAAAGTTATGAAAAAAGGATCAAGAATTATGGTTACTGGTTACAATGAAAAAGGTTCACAGACCATAGATCATTATTCATTATTAGGATTCACAAAGGCCTACAATTCTGCAAAAAAAGCTTGCAGTTAATTAATGAAATCAAAAAAAAGAATTGTCTTAGCTTATTCTGGTGGCTTAGATACATCTATAATTTTAAAATGGCTTCAAGAAAATTATAATGCAGAAGTCATTTGTTACACTGCTGATATAGGGCAAGAGATTGATCGAAAAAAAATAATTAATAATGCTAAAAAATTTGGTGTTAAAAAGATCATAATTAAAGATTTAAAAAATCTTTTCGTAAAAGATTACGTTTTTCCAATGATACGAGGTAATGCGATTTATGAGGGAGTTTATTTATTAGGAACTTCTATAGCAAGACCATTGATCGCAAAAGACCAGATAAGAGTAGCAAAAAAATTTAAAGCATATGCAGTATCTCATGGAGCAACTGGAAAAGGTAATGATCAGGTCAGATTTGAGTTAGGTTATCATTATTTTGGCCCAAAGATAAAAGTTGTTGCACCCTGGAGAATTTGGAAATTAAAATCTAGAAGCGATTTAATTAATTATGCAAAAAAACATAAGATACCTATCCCCAAAGATAAAAAAGGTGCACCCCCTTTTTCTGTTGACGATAATTTATTTCATACCTCAACTGAGGGTAAAATTTTAGAAAACCCAAAAAATTCAGCTCCAGAATTTATTTTCCAAAGAACAACCTCTCCTGAAAAAGCACCCAATAAACCAACTTTTATTTCAATTAATTTTATAAATGGTGACCCTGTTGGAATAAATGGAAAAAAATTAAATCCTGAAAACATTCTTACCAAATTAAATTTTATTGCTGGAAAAAATGGCATAGGAAGAGTTGACCTCGTTGAAAATAGATTTCTTGGAATTAAATCAAGAGGAGTTTATGAAACACCGGGCGGAACACTTTTGATTCATGCCCATAGAGCTATTGAGTCAGTTACATTGGATAAAGAAACAATGCACAAAAAAGATTTGATTATGCCAAGATATGCCGAACTGATTTATAATGGTTATTGGTATTCAAAAGAGAGATTTAAATTGCAAAAAATTATTGATCAAAAAAGAAATAAGGTGAATGGATCAGTAAAACTTAAACTATACAAAGGGAATATTACTATTCAATCTAGAATTACAAAAAGTAATGCATACTCAATGAAAAAAGTTTCTTTTGAAGAAAATAAAACATTTAATAAATCTAATGTTGAAAGATTTATTAATTATCACAAGAAAAAACTGAGATATTAATAAGTTTTAGGACAATTTATAGTTTGTTAAATTTATTTTTAGCTATATCTTAGAATTATGGAATCACTTAAAAATTGGATGAGAGATACTGCAAACATTTTGTTTGATGACAGTAAAAATGATCTCCGATCTCTTCCTAAAACTGTTAGGTTGCAAATTTTATTAGTTTTAAGCTTTATATGGACCACAGTTTTTAGTTTATATGTTTTTTCATACACAACTTTTGTTTTTGGTTGGACTGGTCTTTTTTTAGCTCACATTGGTTTAATCTTTGCCGTGTATATGACCTTTAAACATTTTCATAGAGCAGAAGAAAATTCAGCTAGTGTTTTTAAAACAAAAAATTTTGACCCTTTTAAAATAATGGTTCTTGTTTTTGTGATTGTATTTATATTTGTTTTTTCAAAAGGTATTGAAGTATTAACAAGTCCGAATCCATATTCTTATTCAATTCCTTATGAAGGTTCTTCAAAATCGGTGTTTGAAAAATGGTTGCCTTTTAGTAAAGAAAAATAATGGAAAAAATAGCAAAAAATTTACAGCTTATTTTAATGGTTATCATTTTAATAAGCACAGTTATTGCAGTCGGTATAGAGATGTACAAAATGTTTGAGAATAGATCAGTAACTTTAGCTGATTTATTGTTAATGTTTCTTTACCTAGAAGTGCTAGCAATGGTAAGAGTTTTTTGGAACCAACAATCAATTAGTATTACCCTTCCTTTGTTAATTGCAATTACTGCTTTAGCACGATTTATTATTCTTCAAGGTAAGGAAATGGATCCAACAGCATTAGTTTATGAAGCTATTGCAATTGTTCTAATTGCTGGTGCAATTGTTATTTTAAGATTGAGACATAGCGACAAGCTTGGTTTAAAGAAAAAAAAATCAAAATAAATCAAAATGAAATTTGAAGCCTCAAAGGCTGCGGCCTTAAATAGATTAAATAATTTTGTAGAAAAAAATCTTTCTGAATATTCCAAACTAAGAAATTTTGATTTTGGTCCAGAAAAGAGATCAAATATATCTGGTTTATCTCCATATATTACTCATGGAATTATCAACGAGAAAGAAGTTATTGAAAAATCACTTAGCAAGTTTTCTTTTTCAAAAAATGAAAAATTCATTCAAGAAGTTTTGTGGCGAACATATTGGAAGGGTTGGTTAGAATTACGACCAAACGTTTGGACAGATTACTTAGTTGAGCTAAATAAAATTCGAGAAGAATATAAAGATAACCAAAATTACAAAAATGCAATAGATGGAAAAACCAATATTGAATGTTTTAATTTTTGGGTAACAGAGCTTAAAGAAAATAATTATTTACATAATCATACTAGAATGTGGTTTGCTAGTATTTGGATTTTTACATTAGAATTACCCTGGCAATTAGGAGCAGAATTTTTTATGCAACATCTTTACGATGGTGACTCTGCATCTAATACTCTTGGTTGGAGATGGGTAGCTGGAATTCAAACACAAGGAAAACACTATTTAGCGAGCGAGTGGAATATTAAAAAATTCACTAATAATAGATTTAATAATATTAAATTAAACGAAAACGCTCCTCCAAAAGTTTCTGAAAAAACTTACTCAATAGTTAAACAAGATTTTAGCAATAAAAATATAGATGATGAAAATCTTTTTATTTTTGAAAATAGTTTATCATTTGAAACCACAGATTTTCAAAATCATAAATTTAAAAAAAATTTACATAATTTCAAATAAAAATGAAAATAGATCTATCAAACTAAGTGAAAAAGTTATTAAATTTAAAGCTCTTTTAGTAGATGATCAAAAACAAAGATTAGAAAATAATTCTATCACTTGTGAAGTGGTAGACATAAGTGAGATTAAAAATATAAACGAAAAAATTATAGCGTTATATCCAACAGTCGGTGAAAACCTGGATTATTTAAATTTAAATAATTTAAAAATAGATTTTTTATATAGAAAACTCGATCAATATTCATGGCAGTATTGTAATAAAGGTTTTTTTAATTTTAAAAATTATATTCCTAAAATAATTACAACTTTTAATTAAAACCACCTAAACATCCCAATGATTCCTGCTGTAGCATAAAAGAATTGCAAAAATAATATTCCTCTGTGACCACCCCTATAGGCCCAAATTCCAATTAAAATTGCGGAAATAAGTAACAAACAAAAACCAAAAAATTCTATGCCAATATTCATAGCTACAAATAATGAATATAGTATTGCAGTTATAACTCCTGCCCATTCAAAAATTTTATTATTCATACTTTTTATTCGTTTTCCAGCTTGAATTTTTTTCTATTATAAATTTTTTTTTTATTTTTTACTATTTTATTTCTGAGCATTGGTGAACTTAATAATTTAGCCATTGGATTTTTCTTCTTTAATTTTTTTCTTTTTTTGCTCATATGAGTTTTTAAAATTAGTATACAAAATTTATCTTGCCAATTTTATGAAAATATCACCCATGCCAGCATCTAAATTTTCTAAAGGTGTATTGTTTCTTAAATTACAATACCTACCAGTAACTTGGTGGCTTTTAACAAAATCTATTTCATCTTTTTCACAACTTTTTCCATTATGCAACAAACCTATAACTATTCGATCATCAAGACTATAAACCTCTGATTTATTAATTTTTTTACCATCACAAAAATAATCTTTATTTACTCTGTTTGGAAAATCCTGTTTATCGCAAGGGTTTTTGATAGTTAAAACATAAAATTCCTTCAAGCCATCTTTAAATTCATATTTCATTTTTTGAGTTTCAGAGTACTTCATAAGATCACATGAACATGGAACACAACATCTATAATAATTTCCACAAATTTTTTTTTGAGTTTTAGTTTCTTCAATAAATAAAAATTCTGAGTCGCTATTTGGATCAATCAAAGATCCAGAAACCGCGCAGTATAATTTATTAAATTCAATAAAATCTTTATAAGTGATTTTTTTATCTATAATATATTTAAAAAACTTTGGTCCTGCCGCATTTCTATTTTTATCAGGGAATATTCTTGACCAATCAGTAATAAGCTCCTTGTGATAGTTTTTTTCTTCAGCGAATGATTTAAGCTGAAATAATATTAAAAATATAATCAAAAAAAGATTTAAAAATTTTTTCATTTTTGTTTTACAGTAATTGTTTGATTTAACTCAGTTACATTGAATAATTTTTTTGTTCCATTGGTCCATTTAATCTCTACTTTAAAATTTTTTTCGTTTTTTCTAATTCCATAATGTGCCACAGGCTCCATTTGGCATAAGTAACCAGATCCTGCATCAATAGTTTTGGAATGCTTTCTTTTATTTGTTATTAATGTTACCGTAGCTCCTCTCGCCGGGGCACCATATTTATTTAATGGTTTAATTCTTAGGTATTTATTTCCTTTGTCAACTTTTGCTTTATACAAAGTTAATGGTTGTTCTTTACTTTCACCACGAGCAACTAACAATTCTAAAACTCCGTCATTATCAATATCTGCGACAGCTGCCCCAGTTCCATACCCATTAACTTCGAGACCAACTTGAAAATTTATCTGTTCAAATTTTCCATCATCGTTAATACGAAATAATTTATTTGGTTCTGCTATATTGTTCATAAAAACTTCATCAAAACCATCGTTATCAAAATCTGCAGAAATAATTGTTCTAATTCTAGAAGGTTTATCAAAATCTTTATTTCCTATGTCTTTAAATTCGTTTTTTTCCAAAACCCAGGCTCTATGATATCCAAGCCAATTACCACTCAGAATATCTAATCTGCCTCGGTAATATATATCTGATAAAGCTGTACCTCTCCCATTTTGGATTGCATCATCTACTCTATAATCAAATGCTACATCTTCAAAATTTCCATTATTATTTTTATAAAGATAATTTGCTCCCCTCTCATTTGCTGCAAAAATATCTGCTCTATCTGACAAAATATGTCCTGATACCACTGCTCTTCCACCAGTGATATTATCAAGATTTAAACTCTGAGCCTTATCTTTAATCAATTCATCTTCAATCTCATAAAATCTGGTTGGGCCTCCGTAATTTGCTACATAGACTCCATATTCACCATCTCCCTTTCTATCTACACAAACTACAGATCTTCCTGCTGTTAAATTTAGGTTTTCTTTATTTTTTTCTAATTCGAATAAATCAAAATAATTATTATCTTCTATATCTAATAATCTATCTGAATATTTTTTATCCCCACTATATGTATCTGTATTTAGAAAGTAAATTTCTTCAAAGCCATCTTTATCGATATCACACGCAGCAACTCCTATAGTTCTTTTTAAAGTATCTGAAAAAATTTTTTGCTGATTTAGATTCTTTAATTTTCCATCCTGAAAAGATAAAGCCAAGTTAGGATAACCAAATCCTGTTACTAAAAACTCATAATTTCCATCCATATTAAAATCTGTTACTGAGATACCATAGCTGAGCCTTTTTTCATTATTTTCAATAATTTTTGATAGATCCTCAAAAAATTCTGCACGAGTATTATTTGTAAGAATTACAAAAAAAATTAAAATCAAATATCGAGTAAGATTTTTCATTTTTTTGATGAACATTTTTTTGAGCAATACTTAACCTTTTCCCAATTGAGTCTCCATTTCCTTCTCCATTTAAATGGTCTTTGACATATTGGACAAACCTTAATTGGTAAATTTTCTTTTTTCACTAAACTGTGTTTTCTTTAATGAATTTATCTGCAGCCGACAAAATTAATTTTTTTCTATCCACTTTCATTTTATCAAATATTCTTACCATCATTGAAAGTCTTGGATTTTTTAAAAAAAACTTTCTATTACGATCTATAAATCTCCAATAAAGTCCGTCCATCGTGTTACACCATTCTCCTTTTTTAAAATCCATCATTTTCATAAAATAACTTGATCCACAAATGTATGGTTTGGTTGCAAAAATTCCCCCGTCACTAAATAACCCCATACCATAAACATTGGGTACCATTACCCAATCTGAGGAGTCGACAAACATTTCCATGAACCATTTATAAACAAACACTGGTTTGATCTCACAAAGGTTCATTATGTTTGATAAAATCATTAATCTTTCAATGTGATGAGACCATCCAAAATTTAATGCGTTTTTAATTGCGTAATCTAATGGAGGTAAACCTGTAGTTCCATCATACCATGACTTTTTCATTTTACGATTTTGTTTGAAAAAATTTCCAGTTTCCATTTCGTTTGAGTAACTTTGATAAATTCCTCTCATAAATTCTCTCCATCCTATAACCTGACGAACATAACCTTCTAAAGAATTTAATCTGATTTTTTTACTTTTATGGAAATCTAAAACTTTTTTGATAATAAATTCAGGTGTTATTAAACCAAGGTTGATATAAGGACTTAAAGCGCTGTGAAATAAGATATTATCTTTTTGATCCACTGCGTCCTCATAATCACCAAATAAATTAGATTTTTCTTTGATGAAAAAATTCAATAATTTGACTACATCATTATACTCTGTAGCAAACCAAAAATTTTTGGTTGTTCCTGGATGATCTTTAAATAGTTTTTCAATAATAGGTTTTAATTTTTTTGTATGATTTGTTTCATTAATTTTAGGAAACTTTGGAATAGAAATATTTTTTGGTAACTTATTTCTGTTATCTTCATCAAAACTCCATTTGCCTCCAATAGGATTTCCATCAGAACCCATTAATATTCCAGATTTCTTTCTCACTTCTTTATAAAAAGTTGCCATGAAAGGTTTTTTTGATTTAGATAGATATTGTTTAAATTCATCTCTTGAATTCAAAAACATTGGAGTTTGAATAATATTCCATTTGATCTTTTCTTTTTTTACGAATTGATTTATTTTTTTCTCAAAAAATTTATCCTCGACTTCAAAACTTGAAATCTCTTTTATTTTTTTTGAATTAATTATTCTTTTTAATTTTTTTAAATAGTCTTCTTTAAATTCTTTATCCTCAATTTTAAAATATTCTAATTTAAACTTATCTTTTCTGAGGTTTTCCGCATGTGAACGCATCGATGACAAAAAGAGAAGTATCTTATTTTTATGATGTTTTTCATAAGTACATAATTGATAATCCTCAGCCATAAAAATTAGGTGGTCTTTTTTGAAGCGATCCAAGTATTTTGATGGAAATAATTGATTACCCAGTATAAAAAATAACTTCATAATTAAATATAACTAATAAAATTTTTTATGTCAGAAAAATATCTTATTCTTGGTGCGACAGGTTCAATCGGATCTAGTTTAGCTGAACAATTAGTAAATTCAGGTAATTCAGTTCATTTAGTTGGCAGAAATGAAAATGAAACAAAAAATATTTCTGAGAAATTAGGTTGTAGTTTTACAATAGCCGATGTTTTGCAGGATGGATTTGTAGAAAAGGTTAAAAATGATATTTCTGATGTAAAAGGAATTGCCTACTGTGTAGGTTCAATTGATTTAAAACCTTTGAGAATGGTCAATGAACAAGATTTTAATAAGTGTATGAAATTAAATTTATACTCAGCAGTGGATGTTATAAAAGGATACCAGGATAGTTTAAAAAAAAATAAAGGTTCAGTAGTTTTATTTTCTACAGTTGCAGCTCAAAGAGGTTTTACAAATCACGCTATAATTGCCTCTACTAAGGCTGCTGTAGAAGGTTTAACTGTTTCTTTAGCAGCGGAATTTGCTCCTAATATTAGAGTGAACTGTATTGCACCTAGTTTGACTAACTCGAAAATTGCTGAGCCAATGTTAAAAAATAAGGCATTAGCAGATGGTATAGCTAAAGCCCATCCTTTAAAAAGATTAGGTGAAGGTAAGGACTCTGCCTCTCTTGCTAAATTTCTTATTACTGACGACAGTTCTTGGGTTACAGGTCAAATCATTGCTGTTGATGGTGGTAGATCAAAACTTTCTTAAAGTGAAAAGAACGCTTGTTACAATTTTTTTATTTACACTTTTTATAAATTATTCATTCGCTGATAATTTAAGATTTAAAAAGATTGTAAATTTAAAAGGTCCATGGGGATCTACTTTTATTAATGATAGAGAATTATTAATTACCGAAAAAAGTGGGGAAATTAAATTAATAGACCTTAATACTAATAAAACTTCTTTATTAAATCACAATCTTAACTATTTAGAGCATGGACAGGGTGGTTTATTAGATATTCTTTTTAAAGATGATTTTGTCTATGTTTCTTATACCGAAAATAGAGGAAATTGGAAAACTAGTACTTCAATAGCAAAATCGAAATTTAATAAAAAAGATTTAAAATTTAAAAATATTTTTCAAGCTAATCCACCTATAGACTCAGGATATCACTTTGGATCAAGGTTAGCGATCAAAGATGGTTATCTTTTCGCGTCTGCTGGTGAAAGAGGTCAAGGTATGATTGCACAAGATCCTACAAAGCATCCTGGTAGTATCATTAGAATAAATATTGATGGAAGTATCCCAAAAGATAATCCAAAATTTCAGGGTAAATCAGATTGGTTACCTGAAATTTATCAAATAGGTATTAGAAATCCTCAAGGTCTAACTTTATCACCATTTGATGAAAAAATTTATATGAGTAATCATGGAGCGAGAGGTGGGGATTGGTTTGGTGAAGCCAAAAAAGGTGAAAATTATGGATGGAAAATTTTAGGTTGGGGAGGGACAAACTATTCAGGCATTCCTATAGGTCCAAAATGGAAACCAGGTTTTACAAAAGCGATACAATATTGGGTGCCGTCCATAGCAACAAGTGCAATCACAATTTATAAAGGAGAAGAGTTTAGTGAATGGAATGGACATGCTTTAGTTACTTCGCTTAAAGACAAGTCTTTAAGAAAATTAATATTTGACGACTTATCTAATGTAAAAGAGGAAATCATATTTAAAAATAAAATTGGAAGAATAAGAGATATACAAGTCCATCCTAATAACGGAAAAATTTACTTTTTAGGAGAAGACGCTCTCTGGCTGATGGAGAAAATCTAATTTTTTAGATATAAGTAACCACTTAATTCGATTAAAAGATTATATCAAAATAAATTTATGAATTGGGTAGTTTTTACAATTTTAGCAGCTTTTTTTCAAAATCTAAGAACCTCATTACAGAAAAAATTAAATAAAGATTTATCATTGGTTGCTTCTGCATACGTAAGATTTGCGTTTGCATTACCATTTGCTTTTGTATTATTTTTTTTTTTTCACGATTTTGATATCATTCCAGATATTCTAGATCAAACAAACTTCATTTTTTTTACTTTCTTAGGATCTATTTTACAAGTTACTTTTACAATAACACTATTATACCTTTTTAGATTTTCGAATTTTGTTGTCGGTACTTCACTAAGTAAAACAGAAGTTATTCAAATTGCGATTTTTGAATATATCATATTAAAAGATAAACTAAATTTGCTTGGTGTCTTTGGAATAATAATTGCAACGCTTGGGGTTATCATTATTTCGATCAAAGATTATAAATTATTTTTTAAAAATTTTTTTTCAAAGGTAACACTTATTGGATTGGGAGCAGGACTTTTACTGGGTCTCAGTGTTGTCTATTTTAGAGCAGCAGCACTAACACTGGAAAATTTTTCATCTAATTTTGATAGAGCGCTTACTACAGTTTTTTTTGCTTTAATAATTCAAACTATAATCATTAGTGCATATCTGATAATTTTTGAAAAATCGGAATTTAAAAAATTTTTTGATAATAAATTTGAAATATGTTTGACTGGATTAGCTGGTTTTTTAGCAACACTATCCTGGTTTTTTGCTTTCACTTTAATTCAAGCATCTTTTGTAAGAGCTGTTGGTCAAATTGAAATATTTTTTAGTTACATCTCATCAAAATATCTTTTTAAAGAAAAAATAACTTTTATTGAAATTTTAGGTATTTTGATATTTATAGCTGGTGCAACTTTATTGCTTTTAACAAGAACAACTTGACCTTTAATTATTTAATAATTTATTTTTTGCCTTTTCAAACTCTTCTTGGGTAAGTACACCGCTTTCTCTTAGTTCATTCAATTTTTCTAATTCATTACTCAAAGATTTATCAGTGTTTGAATCCTCATTATTTTCATCTATTTCATTTTCGTCTTTGTTAGCTTGGTTAGCTTGTTTCGCACTAACACCACTCATAATAGCTCTCGTCCCTAAGTATAAGACAAAGAATAAAATAGGAATTACCAGTCCAAAAAAAATCAATTTTTCCATTACCTAATCATCATCCTCTTCTCTCCAATTTTTTTCATACATTAGCCAAGCTGCATATATAACTGAAAATGTTCCAACAATCATACCATAATCAAAACCTGTTTGTTGATCATATAAGTACCAGCCCAATTGGGTCGCTCCAATAGTAGGAACTGTTAAAATTAAGAATACAATTGCAATTCTATATGGATATTTAGGTTTCTTCACACCTCAAAATATCAAAAAATTTAATAGGTTGTAACTTTAAAGTTGCGATCTTTTGAAACACTCTACAGTATTCTTTAATAAACAAGCGATTGTCATTGGTCCAACTCCACCTGGAACTGGTGTTAAAGCTTTAGCATTTTTTGAAACTTCATCAAATGCAACATCACCAACAATACCTTTATCGGTTTTATTAATTCCAACGTCAATTACGATTGTGTCTTTTTTAACCCAATCTCCTTTAACAAGTTCAGGGATACCGACAGCAGCAATAATAATATCTGCTTCTAAACATTCGGCCTTGAGATCTTTTGTTTTTGAGTGGGTAATTGTTACCGTGCAATTTTCTTTTAAAAGAAGTTGTGTCATCGGTTTTCCATTTAGATTAGATCTTCCAACTACAACTGCTTTTTTTCCACTTAAGTTTGGCTCAATCTTTTTAATCAATAAATAACAGCCTAGTGGAGTACAGGGTACAGAACTCTCGTAACCTGAAGAAAGATTACCAACATTCATAGGATGAAATCCATCAACGTCTTTAGATGGATGAATAGCCTCAATAATTTTTTGTTTATCGATATGTTTTGGCAAAGGTAACTGAACTAAAATACCTGAAACGCTCTTATCTTTATTTAGATCATTAATCTTATCCAAAATAACTTTTTCTTCTACAGAGTCTGGGTATTTAATTACATCAGACTTTAAACCAACCTCTTTTGCTGATTTCTCTTTGTTCCTTACATATATTTGACTAGGGGTAAGATCTCCAATCAAAATCACCGTTAAACCTGGCACTTTATTATACTTATTTTTTAATTTAGCTACTTCTTGTTTAAGTTCTTCTCTTAATTCAGCTGCTGCTTTTTTTCCGTCAATTAAAATCATAAGTTTTAAAAAATTAAAGGTGCGATGTAGAGTTTCATACACATTTCTATAAACCAAATCAATAGAAGTAATATAATGGGTGAGATATCTAAAGATCCTAAATTAGGTAAAAAACGTCTTATTTTATTTAGTATAGGATCTGTTAAACGATATGTTAATTCTAAAATTGAATAAACAAATCTATTTTGTGTATTTAAAACATTAAAAGCAACCAACCAGCTTATAATTACATTCGCTATTATTACGTAGGAATAAAGCTTTAATATTTGTAAAGCTAAATAAAAAATGGCTATCATTTTTTCTCTATATAAATAGATGAACTTGGGAATGCAAAAGATGCTTTGTTTTTTTCGACAATTTTTTTAATTTCAATTGCTAATTTCTCTTTTACTGATAACCACTCGTTCCAACTGTCTGATTTAGTAAAACAACGAACATACATATCAATCGAACTATCAGAAAATTTGTCAACTCTTACTGCAATTCCTATGCTTGTATTAAAGTCTTCACTTTTTTGAATGTGATCTTCAATTTCATTTCTTATCGTTTTTAATTGATCAACCGTGGTGTCATATTGAAGAGTAATAATCCAACTTATTAACCAATTTGAAGTTTCACTAACATTTACAACTGCATTTTCAGCAAATTGAAAGTTAGGAATAATTGCTAATGATTTATCAAATTTTCTTATTGTTGTTGATCTAAATCCAATTTTTTCAACTATACCCTCTATAATTCCCTCGACTAATATCCAATCACCAATTTTAAATCTTTTTTCAACCAAAACTAAAATACCTGAAATCAAATTTTTAAATAAATCTTGAGCACCTAAAGCTACTGCAACACCAAATAAACCAAGACCAGCAATAATTGGTCCTATCTTTATTCCCCAAAGTTCTAGAACAGCAGCTAGACCTAAAATAAAAATTAGTATTTTTAAAGATTTAATGATCCATCCAATTAACTCTCTTGTTAAAAGTTTATCAAGTCCGCTTAAAATATAAGATACTGGTTCAATAATTTGATGTATCACCCAAAAGATTAAAATTGTTATTAAAGTTCTATTTATTGTGTCGACAACTTCTCTACCTTCAATTGAAAAAGTCATGTAATAACTTGCTATAAAAAAACCCAAAACAATTGGTAAAAATCTTGCTGGTCCAATCAATGCAGACACAAAAGTATCGTCTAATTTATTAGTAGTTCTTTTAGAAATTATCTCTAATTTTTTAATAATAAGTTTACTTATTAATCCTCTAAATATTAAAAAAATTAAAAATATTCCAATACCAATTAATATTTGAAAAATATCTACTCCTAGAATCCCTCTATTCCAGACTGATAAAAAAACTTCAGAAAAATTATTTATTATTTCCATAATTAAATTTTATATAACAAAAATTCCTCTTCTCCAGGATTAAAAAGAAATATCTTTTTCCACTTAATTTCATTTAATTTAGCTGATGTTTTTTCACCTATACACATCAAATTAGTACTCATCCAAAGACTCTCTAGCTGATTAAATTTTATAAACTTTAAAAGACTTGATGCACTATTTTGTGAATAAACGTAAACCATATCAGGCATATCAAGTTTTAACTTATTGATAAAATCATTATCAAATTTTTCATTATGTATAGTTTCATAGTTTATAAGTCTTTTAACTTCATATCCCTCATTTTGTAGTTGATTATCAAGATCCACTGAAATATTTTCTCCACTTACATAAATTAATTTGCCCTCTGTTTTATCAAAATTCTGCAATATCAATTCTTTCAAATTTAGAACGTTTCCCTCTGCAGCAATTGTATTGGAAAAACCATGGCCTCTTGCTTCTTGTTCGGTTGCATTTCCTACGCAAAAACATTTTATATTTTTATCTAGTCCGTTTGAATTTAAAAATCTTACAGCATTAGAGCTTGTAAAAATAATACCTTTAAACTTAGAAAGATCTATTTCTTCATGTAGAATCCTTTTGATTGATAATAAAGGTAAATGTGAAACCTTATGACCAAGAGACTGAAATTTAATGATCATTTCTGAACAGTCTTGTAAAGGTCTGGTTAATAGAATATGCATTTTATCTTTTATAAGAATTATTTGATTTTATTTTTAAAATTTGACCAATCTCATTTCCGAGTTCTCTAAAATTTTCTAATTTGTCGGATTTTTTTTCATAAAATCTTTGTGAACCATCTAATGAGAAAAGCTCAGCCTCTACTGTAATTTTGTTTTCATCTATTTTAGAATAAATTCCAACTGCTGTTTCACAATCCCCCTCTAAAATTTTTAGAATATTTCTTTCAGCATGTGCTCTTTTATAAGTTTCTATATGATTAATCTTTTTTAACATTGAAATCATATCTTCATCATTTTCTCTACACTGTACAGCAATTATACCTTGTCCTGCACTTGGAATTATTTCCTCAATAGAAAAAATATCTGAAATTTTATCTTCTAATTTAAGGTACTTTATTCCAGCATAAGATAAAATTATTGCATCATACTCACCATCTGCTAATTTTTTTATTCTAGTGTCAACATTCCCTCTTATAAGTTTACAATTAACATCAGGCCTAATTTTTTTAATTTGAAATTGTCTCCTATAAGAAGATGTTCCAATAACAGCATTCTTTTTTAAATCTTTAAATTTTTTATTTCCATTAATTATTGCGATTTCTCTCGCATCAGTTCTCTCAAGAAATGTATCTGTTAAAAGACCATTAGTTTCAATTGCTGGCATGTCTTTTAGTGCATGAACAGCTAGATCAATATTATTTTTTTGAAGCTCTAGTTCGATGCTGCTTGAAAACAAACCTTTGCCACCAATATCGGATAATCTGGTATTTAGTATCTCATCACCTTTGGTAGAAATTTTTACAATATTTATATCCTGATTAATAAAGTTGGTTACCTCAATAATTTTCTCTTTTACTTTTTGTGCATATAATAATGCTAACTTACTTCCCCGGGACCCAATTGTTATTTTCTTTTTCATAAAAAAATTATTTCTTACTTGTATTGGGATTGTACAATTATTAAAAACTATTTGTATGAATAAAAAACCCTTAATTCTTGGAATAGAAACTAGTTGTGATGAAACTGCAGCATCTTTAATTTCAGAAAATGAGCGAGGAATACCAATAATTCTCTCCAATATTATTTCTAGCCAAATAGAAGTACATAAAGAATTTGGTGGAGTTGTTCCTGAACTTGCTGCTCGATCCCATTTAGAAAAAATTGATTGGATTGTTCAAAAGGCTTTGGATGAAAGTGGAAAAAAAATAGATGAAATAGATGCAGTTGCCGCAACGGCTGGACCAGGATTGGTTGTTTGTTTATCAGTTGGATTAAGTTTTGGTAAAACTTTTGCTAATTTAATTAAAAAACCATTTATTGCGGTTAATCATTTAGAGGGCCACGCTTTAAGTCCAAAAATTAATTCAGGGTTAAATTACCCATATTTATTTTTATTAATTTCAGGTGGACACTCACAATTTTTAAATGTTAAAGGACTTGGAAATTATAAAAGATTGGGCACTACTATAGATGATGCTTTAGGTGAAGCATTTGATAAAACTGCAAAATTATTAGGAATAGAATTTCCCGGTGGACCCAAAATTGAAGTTTTTGCTGAAAAGGGAAATCCTGAAAAATATAAGTTACCAAAGCCAATTATTAATAGGGGTGGTTGTAACTTATCATTTGCAGGCTTGAAGACAGCGGTTTTAAAAATATCAAAAAAAATAAAAACAGAGCAAGATAGATTTGATTTAGCAGCGTCTTTTCAAAAAACAATAATAGAAATTCTGAATAAGAAAACAAAGATTGCTTTTTTAGAGTTCGAGAAACAAAATAATCTAAATAAAAAAATTTTTGTTGTTGCTGGAGGTGTTGCTGCTAATAAAAAAATTAGATCAATGTTAATTAATTTATGTAAAGAAAAAAATTATGAAAGTATATTTCCACCAATAGAACTCTGTGGTGATAATGCTGCAATGATAGGGATGGCAGGCTTAGAAAAATTTAAATTAAATCGATTCAATGATTTGGATTATCCAGCAAAACCCAGATGGCCACTAGATGAAAAAGCTAATTTCTTAAAAGGAGCAGGTGTAAAATTATAATGCAATACTGGTTACTCAAATCAGAGCCTGATGTTTGGTCAATTGATCAACAAAAAAAAGCTGGTGAAAAAGGAGCACCCTGGGACGGTGTAAGAAACTATCAAGCAGCTAAGAATTTAAAAACTATGAAAAAGGGTGATCAATGTTTTTTTTATCACTCAAATATTGGAAAAGAAATTGTTGGAATAGTAGAAGTTGTGAAAGAACATTACATTGATAAAACAGACAAATCAGGAAGATTTGTTGCTGTGACTGTTAAGTTTTTGAAAAGACTTAATAGCCCCGTGTCTTTAGAGCAAATTAAAAAAAACAAGGATTTAAGCCATTTATCTTTAATTAAACAAAGTAGATTATCTGTAATGCCTATTGACTCTAAAAGCTGGAAGATTTTAAATAAAATGAGTAAATAATAAAAAAAATGCCAAAAAAAAAGAAATCAAAAAAGAAAAAAACTAAAAAGACAAAGAAAAAAAAATCTTCAAAAAAAAGAAGAAAAATAAAAAGAGTCTCAAAAACTAAAAGATCTGCAGCTAAAAGATCTAAAAAGAAAAATATCGATAAATCATCATCTAGCGATCAAGTAATTAAAACTAAACCTGAATGGGTAAAAAGGAGTTTAGCAAATAAAGCCCAATATCAAAAAAAATATTCTGATTCTATTAAAAATAATAATTCATTTTGGAAAAAAGAAGGAAAGAGAATTACTTGGATAAAACCTTACAAAAAAATTAAAGATGTCAAATATAGTAAAGACGAAGTAAGAATTAAATGGTTTGAAGATGGTACTTTAAACGCATCTGCAAATTGTATTGATCGTCATCTAAAAGATAAAAAAGATAAAACTGCAATTATATGGGTAGGGGATGATCCTAAAGATACTCAAAAAATTTCTTATAAGCAATTACATCAAAAAGTTTCAAAAGCTGCTAATGGTCTAAAAAAACTAGGGATACAAAAAGGCGACCGTGTCACTATTTATTTAACGATGATACCTGAATTAGCAATACTGATGTTGGCTTGCGCAAGAATAGGTGCCGTCCACTCAATAATTTTTGGTGGTTTCTCTGCAGAGTCAATTTCAGGAAGAGTAAATGATTGTAAATCAGAATATATAATTACTGCTGATGAGGGAGTAAGAGGAGGTAAAACTATTCCTTTAAAAGCAACGACAGATGAAGCTTTATCTAATTGTCCAGATGTTAAAAAATGTATTGTAGTAAAGAGAACTGGTAATTATGTATATTGGGATCAAGATCGAGATGTCTGGTATCACGACCTAATTAAGGATGTACCAAATCATTGTGAGCCTGAGGAAATGAGTGCAGAGGATCCTTTATTTATTCTCTATACATCAGGATCAACCGGAAAGCCTAAAGGAGTATTACATACTACTGGAGGATATATGGTTTATGCTTCTATGACTCATCAATATATTTTCAATTATAAACCGAATGACATTTATTGGTGTACAGCAGATATTGGATGGGTAACTGGTCATAGCTATATAATTTATGGACCATTAGCTAATGGTGCAACAACCATTATGTTCGAAGGTGTTCCAAATTACCCGGATAGTTCAAGGTGGTGGCAGATAGTAGACAAATATAAAGTCAATACTTTTTATACAGCGCCAACAGCTATAAGGGCCTTGATGAGAGAAGGTGATGGCCCAGTTAATAAAACTACTAGAAAATCTCTAAAACTATTAGGAACTGTTGGAGAACCTATAAATCCAGAAGCGTGGATGTGGTATTACAAAACTGTTGGTAATTCAAAATGTCCAATAGTCGATACATGGTGGCAAACAGAAACGGGAGGAATTCTTATAGCACCACAAACTGGAGCTATCCCGCTTAAACCCGGATCAGCAACAAAACCTTTTTACGGAATTAAACCAGTGCTAGTAAATAAAGACGGTAAAGAAATAAAAGGTGAAGGTGAAGGAAGACTTTGTATAGCTCAATCTTGGCCTGGTCAAATGAGAACTGTATATGGTGATCATCAAAGATTTATTGATACATATTTTTCACAGTTTGATGGAAAATATTTCACTGGAGATGGATGTAAAAGAGATAAAGATGGCTACTATTGGATAACTGGTAGAGTAGATGATGTAATTATTGTCTCTGGTCATAACCTTGGTACTGCTGAAATTGAAAGTGCCTTTGTTGCACATCCCAAAGTAGCTGAGGCTGCTGTAGTTGGATATCCTCATGATATTAAAGGAAATGGTTTATATTGTTATGTCACCCTCAATGCAGGTGAGAGTGAGACAGGCGATTTAGATAGAGAATTAAAACTTTGGGTGAGAAAACAAATTGGACCTTTAGCAACACCAGATCTAATTCATTTTACCCCAGGACTTCCAAAGACTAGATCTGGTAAAATTATGAGAAGAATTTTAAGAAAAATTGCAGCGAATGAACACGGTCAACTAGGTGATACAACTACTCTTGCTGATCCAGGTGTAGTCGATAGCTTAGTTGAAAATAGAAAAAATATCTAAAATTTTATTCTTTCATTAAATTCTTTTTTTACAACATCCCATTTTAAAATCACTGAATTGAGAACAATTTTGCGATCTAAAGTTTTTAAATCTTCTGCAATTGGTGCCCACTTATACAAAGATAAAGCACTTGGATTAAATGGTAAATCATTGTGATGATCATCCCAATTAATATTTTGTATTCTTTCATCAAAACTTTTTTTTGCATTTTCTATGATATCAATTGGCATCTTATTTGAAGTTTCATCATCTAAAATTTTTAAAAAAATTTCTTTTGCTTTATCTATGTCTTGGTAATTAAAATTTGCTTTCAATTTTGAAAATGTAAACAATGTGAGATCCTGAAGAGCAACTGCATAAATATTCCACTTAGCCAAGTTTACTGAGTCCATAAAAGTATCATTCTCAAAATGAAGAACGTACCTAGTTCCCATCCTTGTTTTAAGATAGCCGTAAAGAGTAACCTGACTTACCCAAGCAGATTTTGTTTGAATAAACATTTCAAGTTCATCCAAATTGCTAATTTTCCCCTTAGGGATAAAAGCTTTGAACATGGCGAAAAGATAAGTCTTAAAGTCATGCCAAGTTAAGTCTCTCCAAGTTAATTTATATTTCCCCATAAAAAGCCCTATTTTTGTCACTTATAACTAGAAAAGGCTAGTAAATTTACCAATTTTAACACTTTAAATCTATTTCATAATGGTTATGGTTTTGGCCAGTTATAACTAAAAAGAGAGAGGTATAAATGTCAAAACAAGAACAACACTGGGAAAAATCCAAGGGTTTGCTAATGATGACGTTAGCAATTTGGTTTGTTTTCTCAATTGGCATCTTCCTATTCGGGGCTGAAATGAACGAAGTTACGGGACCATTTGGTTATCCGTTAACTTATTGGTTCACATGTCAAGGTTCTCTTGGAATTTTCGTATTACTGATTTTCTGGTTTGCGAACAGGCAAGAAAAAATTGATGAAGAGTTCGGCTTCAGTGAAAGAGGAGATGACTAATGATTAAAGGTAATTTTATAGACAATTTACCTAAGGTTTATGGAATCTATACAGGTGGTTTTTTAGCTTTCATAATCATTATGTCAATTGCCGAGCAGATGGGTATGACAGCGAAAACAATTGGTATTTGTTTCGTTGCCTTCACGGTAGCCATCTATGCTATAATTGGTTATCTATCACGTACAGCACAAGCTGATGCGTATTACGTAGCTGGAAGACAAGTACCAACCGTGTTCAACGGAATGGCGACAGCAGCAGACTGGATGTCTGGTGCATCATTCGTTGCAATGGCAGGTGGTATTTACTTTAAAGGTTACGGTTATATGGCACTACTTGTAGGTTGGACTGGTGGATATGTATTAGTTGCATCACTTTTAGCACCTTACCTAAGAAAATTTGGCTGTTACACAGTTCCAGATTTTATTGGTACAAGATACGGTGGTAATTTAAGTAGATTTATGGCGGTAGTAGTTTTAACTGTTGCTTCATTTACTTATGTGACTGCACAAATTAACGCTACAGGTACTATTGCATCTGTTGCCCTAGATATCGATTTCAAATACGCTGTGTACGTTGGACTAGTAAGTATTTTACTTTGTTCAATGCTTGGTGGTATGAGAGGAGTTACTTGGACACAGGTTGCGCAATATATTGTACTAATCATAGCTTACTTATTACCAGTATTCTGGATCAGTAACAAAATGGGTGCGGGTTTCTTCCCACACTTCATGTTAGCTGATGAAGTTTCTAGAATTGCTGAATTAGAGGCTCAGTTTGGTTTTGTTAAAAACTCTGCTGAAAATCTAAAAGAAGTACCAAAAGGTTTGGCTGGAATAACTAAAGCTCACTCAGCGGTGAACGCAACACCTTGGGCATTTATTTCATTAGCGTTAGCGATGATGATGGGAACAGCTTCATTGCCTCACGTTATGATGAGATATTTTACTACTCCAAGTGTAAAAGCAGCTAGAAAATCAGTAGGTTGGTCATTATTCTTTATCTTCCTACTTTATTCTTCTGCTCCAATGTTAGCGACACTATCTAAGTTGTCATTAATTGATCCGTCACTACCAACAGGTATTATCGGTAAATCAATAGCTGAAGTTCAATCGATAGATTGGTATCAAAACTGGAACCAAGCAAACTTAATGTTTGTAAGCGACTTTAACGGAAATGGAACTCTTGAATTAAACGAGTTTTTCATGGGTGGTAAAGCCGTTGTGTTAGCAACTCCAGAAATAGCTGGATTACCATACGTAATCTCAGGTCTAGTTGCTGCTGGAGGTATGGCCGCTGCCATGTCAACAGCCGATGGTTTGATTTTAGCAATTGCAAATGCAATCTCACACGATGTTTACTATAAGATCATCGATCCAAAAGCTGAGACTGCGAAGAGACTAGTTGTTGCAAGGGTATTACTTGTAGTAATTGGTTTTGCAGGAGCAACAATCGCAGCTCTTGAGATCCAGGGTATCTTAGGTTCAGTAATCTGGGCTTTTGACTTTGCGATGTCAGGACTATTCTTCCCACTTGTACTTGGTGTATGGTGGAAGAGAGCTAACAGAGAAGGTGCTATAGCTGGTATGTTCTTAGGATTAGTTTCTGGTGCTGCTTACCTAGTTTGGGTAAGAACAGGCGGAAGTGGATTCTTAGGAATTACTCAGTTAACGTTTGGTATCTTTGGTTCAGCTGTCAGCTTAGTAGCAATGGTTGTAGTCAGCTTAATGACTCAAGCACCAAACGCTGCAACGCAGAAAATGGTTGATGAGGTTCGTGTACCAGCTGGTAAATCGATCCTTGGCAAACAACACTAAATAATCTTTTTAAGGGGCGATTAATTTCGCCCCTTTTAATTTCGAATTTTTTCCAATATATATTTCTCAATGTCGGCTAACTTTCATCCTTTAGTATATATAATTGACTATATTCTTGGGGTAATCATGTGGACTTTGATTGGAAGAGTTGCTATGAATATTTTTCAAAGAGAAGACTCTCAATTTTTTTTTATGAGGGTCTTTGTTAAATTTACTAATCCTTTGATCAACATATTTAAACCTATAACTCCATCTTTTATCATTCAGCCAATCGTGCCTCTTTACGTTGCTTGGTTTTTTTTCATGATAAGGTTTTACTTTATGCCTTGGGTTTTAGGATACTCGGTGATGGGTATGTTGTCATTTCCATTAGAAAGTGAGATTTCTAGACAAATTTATCAATTTTTTAATTAAATTAGATTTTAAAATTTGGTACTAGTAAATTTAATAATCTATGAAAAAAATACAAATTTCCCCCTCAATATTATCTGCTGACTTTAGTCAATTAGGAAATGAAATTAAGAGACTCGAAGATGCAGGTGCAGATATGATACATGTTGATGTAATGGATGGTCATTTCGTCCCTAATTTAACAATTGGACCTCCGGTCATAAAGACTCTTAGAAAGCACTCTGAATTAACCTTTGATGTGCATTTAATGATTTCACCTGTTCATAAATATATAAAAGATTTTGCAGATGCAGGAGCTGATATAATTACTATACACCCTGAAGCCACTGATAATTTAGCAGAGTCAATTAAACATATTAAAAGTTTTAAAAAGAAGGTTGGTATTTCTCTAAATCCAAACACTGAGATCGATATAATTGAAAATGAATTAAAAAATGTTGATTTAATTTTAGTCATGAGTGTCTATCCAGGTTTTGGAGGGCAGAAATTTATTCCTGACGTTATAAAAAAAATTGAACTATTAAAAAAACTTAAAGATGATAAAAATTATGGGTACGACATTGAAGTAGATGGTGGAATAAATTTTTCAAATTCAAAAGATGTAATAAACGCAGGTGCAAATATCCTTGTATCAGGAACTACAATATTCAAAGAAAACAACGGAAACATAAAAAAGAATATAGAAACACTTAAAGAAGTGTAGAATGCTGATAAATGGAATTTTTGAAACTTTAAATGAGTTTGCAGAAATAATAAAAAAAAAATTTAGAGGTATTTATCAAAATTCAAGTGTATACGAAAAAAAGATTTCTAAAACTTTTAATAATGAATTCATATACAAACCAAGTCCTCACATACTTTCATCGATAATCAAATATCAAAATAAAAAATATAAAATTGAAGATTTTAAACTAGAAACAGTTTGGAATAGTCAAATTAAACCTAAAGATTTTGAAAAATTAAATAATTTTTTTTGGTTTTTTAGTCTTGATTTAAGATCTTCTAAAAAATCAGTTCAAGAAGTTATCTTAAATTGGATTAATAATAACAATAAATTTAAAAGAGAAAGTTGGAAATTTAATATTACTGCAAAAAGAATAATATCATGGTTATCTAATCACCAACTTTCTTATGACGAAAGTGATAAAGAATATAGATCAATGTTTGATCACATGATTCAAAAACAAACAAATCATTTATTAAATGAAATAAAAAACTCTAAAGATTTAGAAAACAAAATAATTGCTTGCTCTGCGATAATTTTGACAGGATTATGTTACAAAATTAAGAAAAATTATTTAGATATTGGTTTAAATTTTCTAAAAAAAATTACTAATTCCTCAATAGATAACCAAGGTTTTACAAACTCACGGAACATAAAGCAGCTAATATTTTTTTTAAAATATTTTATAATTATTAGAGAATGGTTTAAAGAATCTCAAATTGAAGTCCCAGAATATATAGAAGAAAATATTTATTATTTTGGACAAAGTTATGCTTTTCTTAGACAAAATATAAACGCAGATCTTTTGTTTAATGGTAATAATAAGTCTAATACACAAGATTTCGACCATTACTTAAAAAGACTTGGTTATAAATTTAAAAATGAAAATAAAGATTGTGGTGGTTACATAGTTTTAAAGAATAAAAAAATTTGCCTAGCAATGGATGCTGGATCTTCGCCAAATCCTAAGTATACTCAAGATTACCAATCGGGTGCTCTTTCATTTGAAATAATTTCAAACGGAAGGAAACTTATAACTAATTGTGGTTATTACAAAAAAAATAATCAAAATCTAAATGAATTATCAAAATCTTCAGCTGCACACAGCACTTTAATAATTAATGATAATTCTTCGTGCAAATTTACAAAAAAGAGAGACAAATTAATTTTAAAAACAGGTTTAAAAATTACTCAAAAAAGTTCGATATGTGAAAAAAATTATTGGAAAGTCAATGCTGCTCATGATGGATATTTTAAAAAATTTAAGTCAATTCACGAGAGAAGTATTGAATTTTTTCCTGAGCAAATGAAATTTGTAGGAAATGATAAGATTATTAGAAAAAAAAATAATTATAATTTCAAGTTTGATATTCGATTTCATTTAGAACCAAATATCAAATTAATGAAAACTCAAGATAATAAATCCATTTTAATAGAATTAGATGATGAGGGTTGGAAATTTACTTGTGATAATTATGAAATTAATATTGATAATGGATTATACTTCGGTAATAAAAATTCATATATTGAGAACCGAAATATTTTTGTATCTGGAATATTAAATAATAATGAAGAAAAAATTAAATGGGAAATTAAAAAGATATAATGAAAAAAATTAAATCAGCTTTAATATCATTATCTGATAAATCCAATCTTAAACCTCTATTAAAAGAATTGAGGAGAAATAATATCAAAATAATTAGTTCTGGTGGTACATTTAAAACGATTAAAAAACTTAAATTTAAATGTTTAGATGTTGCAGATTTTACAGGATTTAAGGAAATACTTAATGGAAGAGTGAAAACGTTGCACCCAAAAATACATGCTGGGATTTTAAGCGAAAGAAACAACAAATCTCACTCTATTGATATTAAAAAAAATAATTTTGAGAATATTGATTTAGTAATAGTAAATTTCTATCCATTTGAAAAAGCAATTGAACAAACAAAAAAACATTCAAAAATATTAGAAAATATTGATGTTGGTGGACCAACTATGGTCAGAGCTGCTGCCAAAAATTACAAAGATGTGACTGTGATAACTTCTATCGATCATTATTCAGAACTTATAAATGAGTTAAAGAAAAATAAAGGTAGTACTTCTCTCAAATTTAGAGAAAAAATGTCTAGGTTGGCATTTGGTGAAACTGCCTATTATGATGCTGTAATTTCAAACTATTTTAATAAGTTTAACAATATCAATTTCCCTAAAAGAAAAATTCTTTACACTAATTTAATAGAAAATCTTAGGTATGGAGAAAATCCTCACCAAATGGGTGCTTTCTATTCTCAAAATAAAAAAAATAAATTGGACCAAATACATGGGAAAACTTTGAGTTATAATAATTACAATGATATTTTTGCAGCAATTACTATTTCAAAATCGCTACCGAAAAATACTGGTACAGTTATTGTCAAACATGGAAATCCTTGTGGTGTCTCAGCTTTAAAAAATAATTTAGATAGCTATAAATCAGCATTAGAGACTGATCCAATAAGTGCATTTGGTGGTATTGTTTCGTGTAACTATAAGATTACTCAAAAAATCGCAGTAATGTTAAATAAAATTTTTCTTGAAGTAATTGTGGCTAATGGTTTTGATAAAAAAGCTTTAAAAATATTAAAATCAAAAAAAAATCTAAGGCTTATAGACTCATCAAAAATCTCTTTCAATCAAGTATGGAAATTTAACTCTTTTGATAATTTTACACTTGTCCAATCAGAAGATAAAAAGATTTTTTCAAAGAAGGATTTTAAAATTGTTTCAAAAATAAAACCTAGTAAATCACAGCTTGATAATTTAATGTTTGCATTTAACGTCTGTCGTTTCACAAAATCTAATGCTATTGTTCTTGCTAGTAATAAATCTACTATCGGCATTGGATCTGGACAACCTAGTAGATTAGATAGTTGTGAGATTGCAATAAATAAAATGAATAAGTTTTCAAAAATCAAAAATGAAATAGTAGCTGCATCAGATGCTTTTTTCCCATTTGTTGACGGGATGGAAAAATTAGTTCAGTCAGGAGCTAGTGCAATAGTTCAGCCAGCTGGATCAATAAGAGATAAAGAAATTATAAAATTTGCAAACGAGACGAATACTGTTTTGGTTTTTTCAAAAACTCGTCATTTTAGACATTAGTTATATTATCAATTTTAGCAGCTAATATAAAATCGTTTTCGGATAAACCTTCTATGGCATGAGTTGTAATGTTAATCTTAGCATAACCCCATCCAAAAATAATATCTGGATGATGACCTTCTTCCTCAGAGACTTTTCCAACCTCGTTAACAAATTTTTGACTTTCCAAAAAATTTTTAAATTCAAATTTTTTTTCTAAAAGATAAACTTTTTTGTCATTTTGAATGATTTCCCAACCATCAACTTTTTTTTGATACTTATGAATTTCAGAAACGTCAAAAGCTTTAACCCCTCCCTCGCAAGGAACACATTTTTTTTCTAATAAATCATTCATAGTATAATGGAGCGGGCAAAGGGGGTCGAACCCTCGACCTTCTCGTTGGCAACGAGACGCTCTACCACTGAGCTATGCCCGCTTATTACATTAGTATTGAAGTTATTAGCTTTTTAAAAATTAAGCAATAGTACTTTTTGTAAAATTTTAACTGAACTGTACCAAGAGTGTGCCAGAAAATAAACTTATTCTCTAAAGTTCTGGCATACTTAATAATTTAGTTCTTTTAAATTTTTTTCAAAAATATTATTTAATTTGTTAGTAAATTCATTATCAAAGTTTTTTTGCCAATTATTCTTTGGTCCTAAATGGAAAAAAGGTATCTTTTTTTTTTCTTCTCGTGAGATAATGGACTCACTAAACCCGTTTGTTTCTTCTATTTTTTTTAAGTTTTCAAAAGAAGTGGTGTTAACAGCGTTTTTAGCTTTTTCCCTACTAAATCCACTTTTATCATTTGTAAGTTTATTTATGAATTCTATTATCTCTTTAAATACAAAGAAAGTTTCTGACAATAAATCCTCATATTTTAAAAATTTTGTTGGTAATAAGTTGTTATTTTTCCAAGATTGATAATTTAATTCCCATGAACTTATAAATTGATAATCGCTATAATCTTTTTTCTTCTTAAAATCATAAGTAAAGTTTTTTTTATCCTGCATCACCTCTAAAGCTTTATTGTGATCGATTTGAAAATGTCTAGACATGGAGTCTAAAACATTTCTAGGATCTCTTACTATGTAAATTCCACCAAGTGAATTAGCTCGATTTGTAAAATCATAATTTCCCAATTTCACTAAAGCATTATGTGTCTTGAAAAATTTTATCTTTCGGTCTTCATTAATTTTTTCTTGCGCTAAGACCCATAATTTCGAAGTATCTCCTGGTATTGATAAATCATAATCAAAACTTTCTAAATATTTTTTTACAGGAAACTGTTGAATATTCTTTAAATGATTATCACCAAGAAAAATACCGTCTTTTGTATAATAATAAGCACTTATCAACGATCTTAACCATGTGTTTCCATTTTTAGGATAAGAAGCGAGCCAAATTATCATATTTTTATCTTTTAATTATTTTTATATTATTAATATATATTTAATAAATTATGAAACTTCCAAAAACTATACCTGTTTTTCCGCTCAGTAATTTTATAATTTTTCCTAAAACTACAGTGCCTTTAAACATTTTTGAACCAAGATATATAGATATGGTCAATGATAGTATGAAAGCAGATAAGTTTATAGGCATGGTTCAACCAAAAATCGCAAAGAATTTTGATGATAATAAATTACCTTCACTTCATAAAGTTGGTTGTTTAGGTAAAATTACAAGCTTCAAAGAAGCTGATGATGGAAGATATTTAATTGACCTAAAGGGTGTAATTAGATTTGAAATCAAAAAAGAAATAGATTCAAATAAAAAGTATAGAGAATTTGAGATAAATTTTGAGAATTTTTTAGATGATTTAGAAGAAAAAAAAGAAAACTTAAAATTTTCTGATTTGGAACTTATTTTCAAGGATTTAAAAACTTTATTTGAAAAAAGAGGATTTATCATTAATTGGAAAGCTCTAGAAAAACAAAGTTTAAACGAAACAATAAACGCTCTAGCGATGACATCACCATTTAGTCTGGAGGAAAAACAAGTTTTATTAGAGGCTAAAAATCTAGAAATGAGAAAAACAAAAATTTCTGAAATTTTAAATACTTATACTTACGATCAATTCGATAATACCACTCTTCAATAAATTAATTTTGTAAACCCATATCAGCGATATTTTTAAAATATTTATTTAATATTTTATTCTGTCCAATTAATCTGGCTGTTGAGTCGATTAAATCTTCTCCGATCTTATTTTCAGAATTAAAATATTCATAGATAAAATTAATTCCTTCTGAAAAAATAAAATTTTTACTTTTTACATTATTCTGAAATTCAACACATACACTTTGATCTATAGGTAAACCAAGTTTTATTTTGTAATCAATTATTTTTAGAAATTCTTTTATATCTCTAATTGACATATTAAAACCCTGACCAGCCAAAGGATGAAGTTTATGCAACAAATCACCAAAGGCTAAAATATTATCTTTATAATATTCTCTTAAATTTATTGATTTTAAATCAAATTTTGAAATCTTGTGAATTTTCTTTATTTCATATTTAGGGTTGAACTTATTAATAATTTTGTTGATCTCCGATTCAGTTTTATATTTTTTCATTCTTGCGGAATAAACAATTGAAGTTTTTTCATTTGATATTGGCAAAAATGCTATCGGGCCGTCATTTGTAAAAATTTGTATTGCTTCGTTGTTAGATGATAATTTTATGTGATCTATAATTGTTGTGAATGCAATGCTATTATATTTCTTTTCAAATTTTTTTGAAAAATATTTTTTCGTTATTTCATTTCTGATGTCACAATTAATTATCAGATCATAACTTAAATAATTAGATTTTCTATATTTTATATATTTTTTGAATTTTAAAAATTTACTCCTTTTAAGTTCGATAATTAATTGATTAAATATTTTTTGATTCTGTAAGATTGAAAATAGATTGTCCTTTTGATCCTCAAATTTTAAAATTTCTTTTTCATTAGAGTTTTCTGTAAAAATTTTTATTTTTTTAATTGGCCACAACATTTTTTTAATATTTGTTATTTCTCTATTAAAAAAATCAATATTTGATTTTGAGATTCCAATTGTACGAGTAGTATCTATTTTAGTGTTTTTTTTCTCATAAAATAAATCAACAAATATCTCCTTTTTAACTAAAGCTGTTGCCAGAGCTAAGCTTGTAAGGTTATCACCCAATATACAGACTTTCATAATAAATTTAATTTTAACAAGAAAAATTAGATGATACAAAGTGATAAATTTGATTCACTTGATATGAACATAAAAAAAATTGTTAATATAACTCTTCTTTTTATTGCTAAAAGATTAACAGAAATATTTGGTTTTCTAATATTATCTGCTGGTATCTTTTTGTTTGTCTCATTAGTTTCATATTCTCCGGAGGATCCTAATTTTATATTTCCTGATAATACAGAGATCAGAAATCTTTTGGGTTTTAGGGGAAGTTATATTTCTGATATTTTTTTTCAATCAATCGGTTTAATCTCTTATTTAGTTTCATTTACACTAATTTTTACTGGTATAAATATTATTATAAGAAAAGATTTCTTTTTAATAATTGAAAATATTTTTTATTCAATTTTATATTCAATTATTGGATCAGTATTTTTAAACCATTTTTATAACACCACTTTTGCCCTTTTTATTAATGGTAACGGAGGTTTTATAGGAAACTATTTAAATGAAAATTTTTTCAAAAGTTTATTAAGTTTAAACGAAAATATATCCTATTATTTTTTAATCATCTTAATAATCGTACTTTTTTTACTTAGTGTAAATTTTAGTCTTAAGAAATTTTTTATTTTTTTTAGAAAAATCAATTTTCTTAATCCTAAAAATAGTAAAAATTATACAGACAAGAGTGAGGTTATTAATGAATATATTCCACAAGAAGAAA
>CABZAZ010000002.1 GCA_902523895.1 uncultured Pelagibacteraceae bacterium
CTCCTAATTGACGAACGTCCAGAGGAAGTGACGGATATGCAAAGAACCGTTAAAGGTGAGGTCATTAGCTCAACTTTTGATGAACCTGCACAAAGACACGTCGCAGTCGCTGAAATGGTAATAGAAAAGGCAAAAAGGCTCACTGAGCACAAGAAAGATGTGGTGATACTACTTGACTCAATAACAAGATTAGGTCGAGCCTATAACGCTGTTATACCAAGCTCGGGAAAAGTATTAACCGGAGGTGTAGATGCCAATGCACTACAAAGACCTAAAAGATTTTTTGGTGCAGCAAGAAATATAGAGGAAGGCGGATCTTTAACTATTATATCCACTGCTTTGATAGATACTGGAAGTAGGATGGATGAGGTAATTTTTGAGGAATTTAAGGGGACTGGAAATAGTGAAACTGTTTTAGACAGAAAAATTGCAGATAAAAGAATTTATCCTGCAATCGATATAACAAAATCAGGCACTAGAAGGGAAGAATTATTATTTGATAAAAATGACCTTCAAAAAATGAATGTTTTAAGAAGAATAATTGCACCGATGGGAACAATGGATGCAATTGAGTTTATTAGCTCTAAGCTAAAAGATACTAAAAATAATTCCGATTTCTTCAATTCAATGAATAAACCCAGCTAATCTATAAATAGCCAAGTTCAATTAATTCATCTTTAAGTTCAGTTTCCAGTTCTATTTGAATATTTTTTGGTAGTGAATTTTGCCAAATATTATCAGGGCCTTTATTGAAAAATTTTACGTTTTCACTTGTCCCTTTAACAAAAACATTTTCAGTAAACTTACCATTTTCTTCTATTTTTTTTAAAGCTTCAAAAGAGGTTGATTTTATAACATTTTCCTTTTTAACATCCGAGACTTCAAAATCGATGAACTTTTTAATAAATGTAATAATTCTATCAATTTCTTGATATATATTTTTTATCAAGTCCTCATATTTAATAATCAGCAAATTTTCATTATTTTTTGTCCAGAACTTATAGTGTTCTTTCCACGAGCCAAGATATGTAATTACGTTTCCACCCCTCAATTCAATTTCTCTACCAGGAGAAAGAATTTTTGATGTGAGGAGAAACTCTTTAGATTCCTCAAAAGATTTACTGAAATGATTAGATATAGAGTCAATAAGATTTCTAGGATCTCTTACAATGTAAATTGTAGCTCGTGTACATTCTTTATTAGTAAAAGGATAATTATCGACTTTACAATTTAAATGATGTGTTTTGAAAAATTTTATTTTATTGTCTAAGTTAATTCTTTCTTGAGATGTAATCCAATGCTTTTTAATTTCGTGAATATTATTATAATCTTGAGTAAAATATTCTAAAAATTGCTTTTGTGGATACTGATCAATTTTTTTTATGCTAGGAAAATCAAATATTCCATCCTCTGTGTAGATTAAAGAAGAAATTATAGATCTAACCCATGTATTTCCACTTTTCGGATATGATGCTACCCAAATAATCATAAAAGTTTATAATTATATAAAATAAAAAACCAAATTATATGACAATTTATGCATTATCTAGTGGACCAGGCATTTCTGGCGTGGCTGTTGTGAGAATTTCAGGACCAGATTCCTCAAAAGTGTTAAAATTGCTAACTAAGCATGAATTGCCAGCTCCAAGAGTGGCCACCCTTCGAAAAATAAACAATATCAACACTTCTGAGCTTATCGATGAGGGTTTAATTTTATGGTTTCCTGGCCCTCAGAGCTACACAGGTGAAGATATGGTCGAAATACATATTCATGGTGGTAAAGCAGTCGTAGAGGCGCTTTTAAATACTCTTTCAAACATAAAAGAGTGCCGACTTGCATACCCTGGTGAGTTTACAAAACTCGCTTTTCAAAACGGTAAAATAAATTTGCTAAAAGCAGAAAGTATAGCTGATTTGATTTCAGCAGAGACTGAAATTCAGAGATTACAAGCTGTAAAAATGATGAAAGGAAAATCCTCAGAAAAATTTAATGAGTTGAGAGAGAAATTGTTAAAAATTTTGTCATTCGTTGAAGCTAAAATAGATTTTCCTGACGAAGATTTACCAGAAGAAAATTTAAAAAAAATAAAAGAAGTTTCTTCGGATGTCTTAAGTGAGATTAAAAAAATTTTGAATGATCAAAAAGTTGGAGAAATAATCCGTGAAGGTTTTAAAATTGCAATCGTAGGACCAACCAATGCCGGAAAGTCCAGTCTATTGAATAATTTATCGAACAGGGAAGTCGCTATAGTCTCTGAAATTGCTGGTACCACAAGAGATGTTATCGAAACGCATTTAAACATAGACGGTTATCCAGTTATAATTTCAGACACAGCAGGTATAAGAGAGTCGAAGGATGAAATTGAAAAAAAAGGAATAAAATTATCATTAAAGAAAGCTGAAAACGCTGACTTAAAGTTAGTAGTGGTGGATGCTAAAAGTATTGATTTAAGCGGATTTTTGAATGATTTGTTAAAAAAGGATGCAATTCTAGTTATTAATAAATCAGATTTGTTGAAAGAAAAATTGGACCCTGAAGTCTCTAAATTTAATCATGTTTTGATTTCACTAAAAGATAATCTAAATATAGATAAATTAATTTCTAAAATAAAAAACCACTTAGAAAATAAATTTATATCAGAGGAAGATATCTTAATTACAAGAGAAAGGCATAGACAACATTTGCTACAGTGTGTTGAACACTTGAAAAATTTTTCAGATAAAAATGATAAAAAAGATTTTGATAAAGGTGCAGAGGATTTAAGGTTAGCTACAAGACAATTAGGTATGATTGTTGGTAAAGTAGATGTAGAGGAGATATTAGGCAGTATTTTCAACGATTTTTGCATTGGAAAATAATAGCTGTTTTATGGGGTTTTTTAAAAGGTTTTTATCGATTCTCGTTGATAAATAACACTTTTTTTTAAAAAAAATAGAAATCTTGTAAATATCATAATCGAATATAAATTTAGCTCATGAAAAAAGATTTACGATTTGATGTAGTTGTTATCGGCGGTGGTCATGCTGGGTGTGAAGCTGCAGCGGCCTCAGCAAGGCTTGGTGTAAATACCGCTTTATTTACACATAACAAAAATACAATCGGAGAAATGTCATGTAATCCAGCTATAGGTGGTTTAGGAAAAGGTCATCTAGTTAGAGAAATAGATGCTTTAGATGGTGTCATGGGAGAGGTTGCTGACAAGTCAGGAATACAATTTAGATTATTAAATAGAAGTAGAGGACCTGCTGTAAGAGGACCACGAACTCAGTCTGACAGATCATTATATCGTAAATATATGCAAGAAAAACTTGTAAACTATTGTAATTTAAGCATTTTTTCTGATCCTGTAACAATGTTTATTTTTGAAAAAAACCAAATAAGTGGCTTTATGACACTTAAAGGTAACAAAGTGAGATGTAACAAGTTAATCTTAACAACCGGCACTTTTTTAAATGGTTTGATACACATAGGTGATGAAAGAACTCCTGCTGGAAGATTCAATGAAAAACCGAGCACAGGCTTAAGTGAACAGTTGGAAAAGTATAACTTCAAAATTGGAAGATTAAAAACAGGTACACCTCCTAGATTAGATTCTAGAACAATTAATTTTGAAAATTTGGAAAAACAGTTTGCCGATGAAGACCCATATTTTTTTTCTTTTCTGACCAAAAAAAATTTAAACAAACAAGTGTCTTGTTCCATGACTTATACCAACGAAAAGGTTCACAAAATAATTGAAAAGAATTTATCTAAGAGTGCAATGTATTCTGGAAGCATACAAGGTGTTGGTCCTAGATATTGTCCCTCTATTGAGGACAAAATAGTAAAATTTGCTGATAAGACAAGACACCAAATATTTCTAGAGCCTGAGGGTCTAAATGATCATACTATTTACCCTAATGGCATATCTACATCTCTACCTGAGGTTGTACAATATGAAATACTCAATAATATCAATGGTTTAGAGGACGTAAAAGTAATTAGACCAGGATATGCTATTGAATATGATTATATTGACCCTAGAGAACTCTTTTTAACACTAGAGACAAAAAAAATAAAAAATCTTTATCTTGCTGGTCAAATTAATGGAACTACAGGTTATGAGGAAGCAGCTGCCCAAGGACTTATAGCAGGAATTAATGCTGCTCAATCTTTAAAGAATATGGAGCCTTTTATTTTAGATAGATCAGATGCTTATATTGGCGTTATGATAGATGATTTAGTTACTAAGGGCGTTGCAGAGCCTTATAGAATGTTTACATCTCGAGCAGAATATAGACTAAGTCTTAGATCAGATAATGCAGACTTAAGGCTTACACATAAAGGAATTAAAATTAGTTTAATAGGAAAAACTAGAAAACAGCTCTTTGAGGACAAATTTAATAAATTGAGCCAAATATCTCTTCAAATGTCTAATTTAAACATTTCACCCACTAAAGCAGATAAATTTGGGATAAAAATAGCGAAAGACGGTGTTTTTAGATCAGCAGAGGAAATTCTGACTCAAAAAAGTGTTGATATGACAAAAATTAGGAATATTTGGCCTGAAATCCATGATTATGGGAATGAAATTGATGAGCAGATTGAGATTAACTCTCATTACAGAGGTTATTTAAAGAAACAAAAGGCTGATATTTTAGCTTTTAAACGAGATGAAAATTTAACAATACCAGATAACATTGATTATGATCAATTTTCAGGCCTCTCTAATGAAGTGAAAGCCAAATTCAAAGAAATAAGGCCTAAAACTATGGGTCAGGCCTTAAGAATTGATGGAATAACTCCTGCAGCCGTATATATTTTGTTGTCACACGTTAAAAGAAAGTCTATTAAGCATATAGCTTAATGGATAACATAATTTTAAATTCTTATTCTAAAATTTCCAATTTGAATGTTTCACGTGAAACTTGTAATGAGCTTGAGAGCTTAATTTCCATGATACAGGAAAAAAATCAAAAAATTAATATTATAAGTAAAAAAATGTATGAAAAAGAGGCAATAAGAGAGCGCCACATAATAGATTCTGCACAAATTATTGATTTTGTTGATTTAAATTGCAATACAACCTCAGATTTAGGCACGGGGGGTGGGATGCCTGGATTAATAGTGGCTATAGTGATGAAAAAAATTAAAAATGATCTGAAAGTAAACCTTTATGAAAAAAGCTACCACAAATGTGCTTTCCTTAAAGAAGTTTCTAAAAAATTAAATTTAAATACAGAAATAATTCAGAAAGATATTTTTTCACTTAAAAATATTGAAACAGGAACAATTATGTCCAGGGCGTTTAAGCCAATGCCTGTGATTTTAAATTTGGTAAATGAAAATTTTAAAAAATATAAAAATATTATTTTTTTTATGGGAACTAGCGGAAGAAAAATTTTTAATGAAACACTTCAAGAGTGGGATTTAGATTATGAAGAAAAAAAAAGTTTAACAAGCAACAACTCATTTATATTAAACATCAAAAAAATTAAAAAAAAGATTTCATGAAAATAATTTCAATTATAAATCAAAAGGGTGGAGTTGGAAAAACAACAACTGTAATTAATTTAGCATCTGCGTTATCTCAACTTGGTAAAAAAATTTTAGTAATCGATCTAGACCCTCAAGGAAATGCTACCACAGGATTAGGATTGTCTAACACCTCTCAATCCGATCAGACAATTTATGGGATTCTCAACGGCACAATGTCGATTTCAAACGTAATTAAAAAAACAGACTTTCAAAATCTTGATTTAATATCATCCAATGTAGATTTATCCGGATTAGAGGTTGAGACTGCTGGTGATAGCGACAGAGCCTTTATACTTAAGACTAAATTAACCGCTTATTTAAATGATTCTAGAGGATTATATGATTATATTCTCATAGATTGCCCACCTTCTTTGAGTCTTCTAACTGTAATGGCTTTGGTATCATCTAACTCACTGCTTGTGCCATTACAAACAGAATTTTTTGCTTTAGAGGGACTTACACAGCTTATGAAGACTATTGAGAGGATAAAAAATAACTTGAATCCTGAATTGGAAATTCAAGGCATACTTTTAACAATGTATGATCGAAGAAATAAACTTTCTTCACAGGTTGAACAAGAAGCGAGAGATTATTTCAAAGATAAAGTTTACCAAACTGTGATACCTCGAAATGTAAGATTATCAGAAGCGCCATCTCATGGTATTCCAGTATTGATCTATGATAAGAACTGTCCAGGAAGTAAGTCATATTATAGTTTTACAGATGAGTTCATGGCACAAGAAAATAAAGTTGGGAGTGCCGCATAATGAATAAAATAAAAAAAGGGTTGGGTAGAGGTTTATCTTCTTTAATAGGTGAAACTAAAGTTGAGAATAAAACAAATAAATTAAGGTTAGTCGAAATAGTTCCAAACAAGTATCAACCAAGAAAAAATTTTGATGAGGAAAATTTAAATGATTTAGTTAATTCAATAAAAGAACGGGGTGTTATTCAGCCAATTATTGTTAGAAAATCTAATACGGATAACTCTAAATACGAAATTATAGCTGGAGAAAGAAGGTGGTTGGCAGCTCAGAAAGCTGGACTTCATGATATTCCAGTGGTTGTAACAGACGCTGATGATCTTAAATCTTTAGAATTCGCTATTGTTGAAAATGTTCAGAGACATGATCTAAATCCCTTAGAGGAAGCACAAGGCTATAAAAGATTGATAGATGAATTTGCATATGATCAAGATAAAGTATCAAAATTCATAGGTAAAAGCAGAAGCTATATTTCTAACTCATTAAGATTACTCAATTTACCCAAAGAAGTTCTTGATTTTGTTGAACAAAAGAAAATCACGGCTGGTCATGCAAAGATATTAGTAGGGCTAGACAATGCTACGTTTCTTGCAAATAAATTTATTGAAAAAAAATTATCTGTTAGACAAGCAGAAAATTTAGTTAAAATATTCAGAAAAACTAAAAGAAATACTTCTAGTAAAGTGGACTCAAATATCCGAGATTTAGAAAACTCTATATCTGAAAAAATTGGGCTTAGTGTTTCTATTAAAAATAATAAAAACAATAAAGGCACAATATCGTTTTATTACAAAGAGCTTGATCAATTAAATAAGATAATTGATATAATTAAATCTGGATATTAGTATTTTAAATTTTATCTAAAATCATATTGTTTATGATTTGATTAGAAATCTGAGGATTTTTTTTAATTAAACTCTCAGTATAGTTTAGATATTCAATAAAACTCTCAATATCATTCAATTCCCATGTTTTGATTTGTTGCTTAATTAAATTTTTATCCTTCCAGAATATTGGAGGCTTAAATGAGTTAATTACTTGATCTATATTATTATTTTTTTCCAAATTTAGTCTTAACTTTCTTAGTCTTTTTAACTTGTTTAAAAAAGTTCTCAAAATTAAAATATTATCCTCGTTAGATGGGATATTTTCATTAAGAATATTGAGCGTTCTTTTTTTATTTTTGCTCAGACAATTATCCACTAACTCTCCAGCACTGTAATTTTCGCTTAGATTTGTTAATTTTAAAATATCTTCTAATTCTAATTTCTTATTATTTTGACTTAGATTAATAATTTTTTGTAATTCATTTTTAAGATTAATTCTATCTCCTTGCGACCTTTCAATGATTAAATTTATGTTTTCAGAAGATAAATTAATCTTATTTTCAAACAAAATTTTCTTTGCGATAGATAAAAGAGCTTGTGGAGTATCCTCGTAAAAAGGAACAATTATTACAATCTTTTCTTTTTCAAAATAATTCCTCAGTTTTGATCTCTTATCTAATCTTTTCGCGATCAAAATTATAACAACATCGTTTATATTTGACTCAATTATTTCCTCTATTAAATTTAATATTTTGTCAGAGACATCAGATATTAAAATTAACTTCTCATTTTCAAAAAAGGATTTGGAATAAATATTTTCTAAAAATATTTGTTTATTTTCAATTATATCTTTTTCATTATATTTGTAGATGTTTTCTTTTGTAAATTGGGAAAAATTAGCTTGAATAACATCCTGTTTTTGACCCTCGTTCTCGCCATAAAATAAAAAATAATTAATTTTATTCGTAAACTTTTTTATTTCATAATATTTAGAGATCATTTTCAATGATATTTAGGAAAACTCGAATGTCTTGTAGAATCTGTGAGGTCATGTTCTTTTTAATATTTTTTTTGTATTGGTTTAATTCAAATTTATTATCCATAGAATTATAAACAGTTTCCTTAATAAATTTTTTGTTAAAGTTCTTATCATTTGACTGGTTATTAAGATAAAAATCCACCATAATGGTTATCTTATAACTTGATGCATTACCTTTCTTGTCTTTTGTTGCAACAATATTTTTCTCTGTAGAGATAAAATTAACATTGTAGACATTGCCGGATTTATTATTTTTTAGTTTTTCTAGATTCCTGATTATTAATCTACTTATTTCTTTTTCCCCTGAAAATTCTATCAAATCTAGCTTAAAATTGGATTTTTGATCAGCTTGGTAGATAGGGGAATATCCACAACTTAATAAAAATAGAAATAAAAGAAAATATTTTAAATTTTTCATATCTAGTTGATGATAAAGTTAATTAATTTATTTTCTATATATATTGTTTTTATAATTTCCTTATTATCAAGATATTTCTTAATTTGTTCATCTTTTTTAATTTTTTCAATTAAGGTTTTTTCATCAATTGATTTATTAATTGAGAAAACCTTTCTTTTTTTTCCATTAATTTGAGTTACTATATTGAATGTTTCCTGTTCAAGATATTTTTCATCAATAGTTGGCCACGCCATATTCTTTGTCGACATATTCAGTTTCTCAAGACATTCATTTGAAAAATGTGGAACTATTGGGTTAATTGCTTTTAAAATATTAATATAATTTTTATAAAAATTACTTCCCCAATCATCTTTATTTGTGTGTTGATTTAAAAAGGAGTGAATTTTATGAACTGATGCAATTGATACATTAAAACCGAATCTATCTAAATCATCACCTAACTTTTTTATAATTTGGTTTGTAAATTTTTCCAATTCATTATCAAATTTTAAGAATTTTGTTTTGTTATTAATAACTTTTTCGTTCAATGACCATAATTTTTGAAGAAATTTGTAAGATGCACTTATACCTGTATCAGACCATTGTATGTCTTTCTCTGGTGGACTGTCAGATAAAATAAATAATCTTACAGCATCTGCTCCGTACATTTTAATTATTTTTTCTGGATCAATAGTATTTTTTTTTGACTTTGACATTGACTCTGATGGACCAACTATAACTTTTTCAGTCGGGTTATCATTTAGGAAATAGTTTTTGCCATCTTTACTGGAAACATCATCAGGATAAATCCAATTGTTATTTTTATCTTTATAAGTTTCATGACAAACCATACCTTGGGTAAATAAACCCTCAAACGGTTCTTTTAAATCTGTATCCTTGTTATTTAAGTTTATGGCTCTCATAAAAAAACGAGAATAAAGAAGATGTAAAATTGCATGTTCAACGCCACCAATATATTGATCAACAGGCATCCAATAATCTAATTCATTTTTATCAAAGGGTTCTTTAATATTTTGTGCAGAGCAAAATCTTAAATAATACCAAGAGGAGTCTACAAAAGTATCTAAAGTATCTGTTTCACGTCTACATTTTTTTCCATTAATTTCTACCTCTTTCCACTTCTCATGAGCATCAAGTGGATTACCATTAGTATTAAGGTCTATATCTTCTGGAAGTTCTACTGGTAAAGTCTCTTCAGGAATTTTTATTACATTGTTATTTTCATCATATGCTATTGGAATAGGGCATCCCCAATATCTTTGTCTTGATATTCCCCAATCTTTTAATCTAAAATTAGTTTTTTTTTTACCTAATTTTTTGTCTTCAAGAATTTTTATTGCCTCATTTATAGATTCATCTGGAACGTTTAAATTATTTAAAAATTTAGAGTTTATAGTTACACCGGGACCAGCATAAGCCTCATCCTCAACTTTATAAGTTTCATCTTTATCAATAGGTCTAACAACTGTTTTAATTTCAAGTTTATATTTTTTTGCAAAATCAAAATCTCTTTGGTCGTGAGCTGGACACCCAAATACTGCACCAAACCCATAATCCATTAAAACGAAGTTTGCAAAAAAAACGGGGACCTTTGATCCATTTTCAAATGGATTGATTGCAGTTAGCTCAGTTTTAAATCCTATTTTTGTTGCTTGAGCAATAGACTCTTCAGTAGTTCCCGTTTTTGAACATTCTTTTTTAAACTTCTGAAATTCCTCATTTTTCTCATAATATTTAGAAAGAGGATGGTCTACTGATAATGCTAAAAAAGAAAATCCAAAGAGGGTATCTGGTCTTGTGGTGTAACATTTAATTGATTTTACATTTTCTGAACCTTCTATTTCAAAATCAATTTCACACCCATATGATTTACCAATCCAATTCTTTTGCATTGTTTTAACTTTATCCGGCCAATTATTTAAAGTTTCTAAACTATTCAATAATTCCTCAGAAAAATGGGAAATTTTAAAAAACCATTGATTTAGTTTTTTTCTTTCAACTGTTGCTCCAGATCTCCAGCCTTTTCCATCTATAACTTGTTCATTTGCCAAAACAGTTTTATCCACTGGATCCCAATTGACATAACTTTCTTTTCTATAAACTAAACCTTTATCATAAAGATCTAAAAATATTTTTTGCTGATGTTTAAAGTAATCTGGTGAACAGGTCGAAATCTCCCTATCCCAATCAATAGACAAACCCAACATTTTTAATTGTGATTTCATTACTTGAATGTTTGTTTCTGTCCAGGTTTTGGGATTTAAATTATTTTGTTTAGCTGCATTTTCTGCAGGCATTCCGAATGAATCCCACCCCATTGGGTGAAGAACGTTAAATCCCTTTAAAGTTTTGTATCTTGAGAGCACATCTCCAATAGTGTAGTTTCTGACATGACCCATATGGATTTTTCCTGACGGATAAGGAAACATTTCCAAACAGTAAAATTTTTTTTTGTTATGATCTATCTCTGACTTAAAAGTTTTATTTGTCTGCCAATATTTTTGCCATTTTTCTTCTACTATTTTAAAATTGTATCTTTCCACGGCTATTGAATTATTTAAATAAATTTTAATTTAATTCTTTTATTCCCTACTATCACCTTGTTTAGGATCTCCAACTATATAAGGGTTTTCCTTTTTATTTTTTTCAATAATTTCTTTTTGATATTTTGTAGCTTTCTTAAGAATATTCAAATTAAGATCCGCTACTAAATCGCTATTATCTTTGCTTATTGAGCAATTACTAGAGTTTGTAGAGCACTTTTTTAAAAATACGTTTATATCTAATGCATCAGATCTAATTTCATTTGTTAAGAATCTTATCGAAATTTTTACAGACTCGTTTGGCGAGCTATTTTCACTGTACCAGTCAGTGACAACAATGCCTCCACTGTAATTAGCTGACACAAGTGGCATAAAATCTAATGTATCAAGAGCAGCTCGCCACAGAGGATTTGAGCTGGCGAATTCGTAGTTAGTCCCAGTCTTTGGATTACCCATAAATCTAAAGCCTTTTCCCTCATTAAGATTTTTTTCAACCCTTGCTCTTGGATCTGGTGGAAAATCTTTAGCACTTACTTTTTTAGGCTTTAGGGCCTGACACGCACTTTGAGTTAAAAATAATGGTATAAATAGTAAAATTATTATTTTTCGCTTTAAGTTCATCGTTATAATAGTTGTTGTCTTAGTTTATTAGCATAAAATGCACCGTTTAAAATTAGAATATGTTTTATCAATTACGCAGTAAAATAAACCAAAAAAGTGGTGCAAAAATACAACACTATAGTAAATTTTTGTGTAAAATTGAATAATTATCTAAGAAATAATCCAATTTTTGTTAGAAATGCACTGTTTATAATTAATTATAAAAAGGAGTAAATTTATGAACAATCTTAAAAAAGTAGGATTAACTGCTTTAGCTACTACTTTAGTTACTTCAGCATCAGTTGCTGGAGAAATGAGTGTATCAGGTAGTGCAGTATTATCTTACACAGGTCTAAGCACCGCTTCAGATACTAATCCTTGGGCTCAAGGTAACAGTATCAAGTTTAACGGTGGTGGAGATCTTGATAATGGTATGACAGTTTCTGTCTACTATGAACTAGACCAAGGTAACAATGTTTTTGATGACTACAACCTAAAATTAGGTATGGGTGATATGGGAACATTGTCATTCTCTGGTAACTCAAGTTCAGGAAGTGGTGTTGATAAGTTAAAAGACATCGTTCCAAATGCTTACACTCCAGTTTATGAAGCTACAGACGCTACAGACAGTGGTTTGATCGATGCTTCAGGTAACAACCAAGCTGGTCAGTGGGGATATGATTACACTTTAGATAATATTACATTATCTGCATCATACAACCCAAAACCAGGAAGTCACAAAGAAGCTGAAACTGGTTACGCTATCCAATACAGTGGTTTAATGGATGGTTTAACATTAAGTGCTGGTTACTTTGATGATGGTGATGAAGCTGAAAACGATACTTTAGGTGTTGCTTACACAATGGGATCAGTATCAGCAGCTTACCAAGTAACAAAAGTTGATTACACTGCAACTGGTACAAATGACCAAGATGCTACGCACTTTGGTATTTCAATAGCTGTTAACGAAGATCTATCAGTTTCTGCTGGAAGACAAGAAGTAGAATTTGATGGTACATCAGCTGATGAAGTAAACTCAGGTATCATGGCATCATACACAATGGGATCAATCTCAATGGGTGGTGGATTTAACAAATTAGAAAACGCAAACGGTTCTAATACTGCTGGAGACGTTGAAGCTTCAATCTTCAATATCTCATTTGCATTCTAATTGTTGAATTAGTTTAAATTTAAAAGGCCCCTAATATTTTAGGGGCCTTTTTTTTTGTCAAAAAACGAAATACCTGCAAAACCAAATGGTTGGATTAATTTTAATTTTTTAATATTTTTATTATTTATACCACCCAAGGATATATCCTTCATGAAAGTTAAATTTTTTAATGTTAAATATCGATAAATATTTAATTGTTTATTTATTTTATCTTTAAACAAAGGAGATAAAAATATTTCTTCAACATTCTGGAATTCTTTTATTTTTATTTCTCTTAAATTATGTGCAGATCCTAAAACTTTAAAATTATTTCGAAGTTGAAAATATCGCATGTTAAAATTCTTATTGGTAGATGAAATATAAACACCGTTGGCTTTCATTTCATACGCTAGTTTAAAATCATTACTTATATAAAATTTTCTCTGATTTTTTCTGCAAAAATTGCTTAATTTAGCTAAAGTTTTTGAATGAATTTCTTTATCTTTATTTCTCCATATAAAAGAGATATTTTTATTAAGTTTAATTAAATGAGAATATTCAAATTTTTCTATAAAATAATATTGTACAAAATTATTTAAATGCATCACACCCAAACTAATTTAATTGATATTCAGAATAAAATTAAGGAGAAAATTACAAATTTATCCTATAATAATTATAATCCTAAAATTATAGCTGTATCAAAGACGTTTTCTGAGAAGGATATACTGCCTCTTTTAAACTATGGACATGGCGAATTCGGTGAAAATAAAGTTCAGGAAGCTTTACAAAAATGGGGAACTTTAAAAGAAAATTATAAAAATGTTAAATTACATATGCTTGGAAAATTACAAACAAATAAAGTAAAACATGCAGTAGAAATATTTGACTATATACACTCTTTAGATAACCTTAAACTTGCCAAAAAACTTGCTAAAGAAATTCGTGAAAAAAATAAGAAAATTAAGTTGTTTATACAAATTAATCTAGGTGATGAAAAACAAAAATCAGGTATTGAACCTTCTCAGCTTGAGTCATTCTATCAGAATTGTTCAGCCCTCAATTTAGATATTGTAGGTACCATGTGTATCCCACCAGTTGATCAAGACACAAAACTTTACTTTAAAAGTTTATATCAGCTCAATCAAAAATTTAATTTTCAAGAAATAAGTATGGGTATGACCAATGATTATCTAGATGCAGTGGAGTATAAGTCAACTTTTTTGAGAGTTGGCACTGGTATTTTTGGAAAAAGATCTAATTAATTTTAATTTCGGTAGTTTTTTTAATCAGTTTACATAAAATTAAAAAATCCCTCTCCCTTAAAGCTATACATCCTTTAGTTGGCAAGTAATTTTTGGTTAAGTGTAAAAATATTGCGCTACCTTTATTTTTTACAATTTTTTTATAGTTATATTTAATTGGTATTAATAAATCATACTTATGATCTTTACGAAAAAGTTTTTCAAAACTTATCTTTAAATTTTTTCTTATTACAATTAATTTGTTATAATACTTGCTTTTCGGATCATCACACCATCCCATATTTTTATTTATTTTGATACATTTGAGTTTAGAAACAGGTTTTTGCAATCTATCGGCGCGATAATATAAATTTCCAAGATTAAAAGTACCCCTTGGTGAAGTATAATCTCCTTCTTTTTTTTTAATACTAAACCCTTTTTTTCCTACGGAACATTTAATCTTAAAGTCATCAAATAAAAGAGTTGCTTTATTTTTTATAATAATTGTCATAACTTAAAATAATGAATTCAAAAATTCTAATAATTTATGAATATCAAATTTTGTTTGAAATTTTAAATGAAATAAGAGAAAAATTAAACTTTAAGGTTATTAAGTTGAATTCAAAAGAATTCATTGATTATAAATATGAAAAAAAAAACAATTATTTGATTTTGTCATCAAGAAAATACGAAAATATTGGTGATTGTTTAATTTTATCTAGTATCCCTATTAAACTAGAAAGGTTAATTGAGTTTATAAATATAAATTTTTTAAAAAATAAATTTTCAGATCAATCAAATGTAAAAATTGGAAAATATAATTTGGATTTAAATTCTAGAAAAATATCTCTTAAAGGTAAAAATTTAAATTTAACAGAAAGAGAAATTAATTTAATTGTATTTATAAATGAAAAAAAAAGCGTAACAGTAAAAGATCTTCAAGAAAAAGTTTGGGATTACTCGCCAGATTTAGAAACACATACTGTTGAAACTCACATTTATAGGTTAAGAAAAAAAATGAAAGAAACATTTGGAGACGAAAATTTTATAACAAATGATACAAATGGTTATTTAATAAAGTAAAAATTTAAAGTCTAGCACCTATTTTTTGAATAACTTTTGATGACAATTCAGTTCCTTTAATTAAACAGTCCTTAGGTGATGCATTGTGAATGTAACCATGCAAATAGCCAGCTGCAAATAAATCTCCTGCTCCAGTTAAATCCTTAATATCCAAATTTGTTTTTGCTTTTACTTCAAAAATATCTTCTTGATTGATAGAAATTGCCCCTTTTTCACCTCTAGTTATAATGATATTTTTTTTAACTTGTTTTGAAAATGAAATTACTTCATCAAACGATTTTGCACTTGATAATGAAATAATTTCTTGTTCATTTGCAAATATAATATCTAATTTATTTTTTACCAAATTTAAAAAATCTGTTTTATGTCTATCTACGCAAAATAAATCTGATAAGGACATTGCTACTTTTTTTGAATAAGTAATTGCCTTCTCAAAAGCTTTTTTAGGACCACCCTCATCCCAAAGATATCCCTCTAAGAAAATTAATTCTGAATTTTTGACATACTCTTCTTTTATATCTTTGTCTTTAATTTTTCCCGCAACACCAAGATAGGTACACATTGTTCTTTCAGAGTCAGGTGTGATCAATATTAAACAAGACCCGGTTGGAATAGTTTCCTTTTTTTTTTCATATAAATATTTTACATTTTCCTTTATTAAACCAGTTTCATATTTTTGACCCAAATCATCTTCATTCACTTTTCCAATAAATCCTACTTGGTTTCCTAATTGAGATAAGCCAACTATCGAATTAGCAACAGATCCGCCTGAAATAGTTTCCTCAATTTTTAAAGAGGTAAGTAATTTTTTAAATTCCTCTTCATCTATCAATTTCATAGTACTCTTTGTTAATGAATTTTGTTTTAAAAATTCATCTGATACTTTACAGAGCACATCAACTATAGCGTTTCCAATACCTAATATTTTCATTATGGTTTTTTTGCAATAAATGGTTTTTTTCGATTAGGATAGCAAGAAGTACAAATTTTACAACTCAATCCATAACAATCTCTTGCCTTACAATATTCTCTACCATAATAAATAATTTGTAAATGTAATTTGTTCCAATATTTTCTAGGGAACAATCTTTTTAAGTCATTTTCTGTTTGAACAACATTTTTTCCGTTTGTTAAACCCCACCTCTGAGCTAATCTATGGATATGAGTATCAATCGGAAAAGCAGGATGACCAAAACCTTGGGACATAACTACACTAGCAGTTTTATGGCCTACACCCGGTAATTTTTCAAGTTCTTCAAAAGTCTTGGGTACTTTACCCTTATAATCTTTGACTAGTATTTTTGACAAATTATAAATACTTTTTGCTTTTATTCTGAAAATACCAATTTTTTTAATTAAATTTTCTATTTTCTTTCTTCCTAATTTAACAAAGTGCTCTGGTTTGTGATATTTTGTATAAATATTTTTAGTTACATTATTTACATTTACATCTGTACATTGAGCAGAAAGAAGAACAGATATCAACAGAGTAAATACATTTCGACTTTTAAGAGGGACTTTGATACTTGGATATGTTTTATTTAGTATCTTTAGTATTATTTTTGCTCTTTGAATTTCATTCATTATTTGAAATTCATTAAGTCTCTCATTGAGTATAACCCAGGTTTTTTCTTTATTAACCAACTAGCAGCTGCAAGCGCACCCTCAGAATAAAGTGCTCTATCAAATGCTTCATGATTAAGTCTTATTATCTCTTTCCCACTGGAAAATAAAACCTCATGTTCACCAATAATTTTACCTTTTCTAACTGAATTAAAATTTATTTTTTTTCCATAAGGAAATTTTTTTTTATTTAGATATTTTTTACCCATAATTCCGTAAAAATTTTTGTTTTTTCCTATGGCAATACCCTGACCTAACATTAATGCTGTACCAGAAGGATGATCTTTTTTAAATCTATGATGAGCTTCAAAAACTTTACTTAGAAAATTATTACCTAAAGATTTTGATGCAATTTCAGTTAAATACATCAAAAGATTAATTCCAAGACTCATATTTCCAGCTTTGAGAATTGGAATTTTTTTTGAAATTTTTTTTATTATATTTTCCTCTTTTAAAGTGAAACCTGTAGTTCCAATTATCACCCTTTTTTTTTGTTTTAAGGCAAAATTAAGAACTTCAAGCGTACATTTTGGAATTGTAAAATCTATTATTACATCAGTTTTTTTAAACGCTTCTAAGCTGTTTAATTCCGGTAAAATACCAAGGATTTTTTTTCTTTGTATTTTATTTTCTGTGAGACTAATTATTTTAAATCTCTTGTCTTTGTCTGCAGATTTGATCAGTTGCTGCCCCATTCTACCAAGACATCCTGTAATTGTTAAATTTATCTTTTTAGTTTGCATATTGAAAAAATTTTAAATCATTTTGATAATATTCGTTCATTTTTTTTATCATGCTCTCATCAAGATTTTTTCTCCAGTCATTTTCTGGCCCTTGATAAAAGAATTTAATTTTCCTATTGTCTTTTAAAGAATAAACGTTTTCTCCAAATTTACCTGCATTTTCTATACCTTGAAGACTTTTAAAGCTAGTCGTATCAATAGCATTGTTAAGTTTTTTTGGATCAATTTTATTATCAAATCTCATTAAAGCGTTAACGAAAACAACTAATTTTTCAAAAGTTTGTGTTGGATTATTAACCATATCTTCGTATCTAATTGTTACTCTTCGAAATAGTTTGCTACTTAACCAAGAACGGTAATTTATTCTCCAAGAATTAATAATATTTGTTTTTGCATAATTTTTAAGATGTGGATAGTCCTCTAATACTTTATTTTCATCTTGCATGAATTTTAATGCTTCATCGTAAGAGTCTAGATCATTGTGATTTTTAACTGAAGTAATCACATTTCTTGGATCTCTTATGACATAAATAACCCCCAGGGTGTATTCGGGCTTTGTAAAGTCGTTTCCAAAAGCAGTAATTAAAGAATTGTGTGTTTTTAAAAACTTCACCTTTTTTTGGTCACGTATATCTTTTTGCGAAATTTCCCAATGTTTGTGAATTTCACCTTGTTTTACTTTTTCTTTAAAAAATTGTTTATTTGGATAATCTTCTATTAAATTAAGTTTATTAATGTCGAATATTCCATTTTCACAAAAATAGTATGCAGTTAGAAAAGATCTGACCCATGTATTTCCACTTTTTGGATATGAAGCAATCCAGATAATCATGTTTATCTATTAAACTAGGTACTAATTATTTCAACTTAAATATTTTATGATGAGTTACAATTGAATATCTTAGCTTTTCCAAAAATCTTTTGCTTTTTGAAAAAATTTTTTAATACTAGGGTTGGATTTATCATTTTCTATTTCCCTAAATTTTTCGAGAAGACTTCTTTGCTCTTTATTTAAATAGACTGGAACTTCAGTTTTAATTTGTACATATAAATCTCCAAAATCTCCTCTGCGCATAAATGGCATACCTTTACCCTTCAGCCTAAATTGTTTACCATCTTGTGTTCCATCAGGTATTTTTATTTTTGCTTTTTTACCATCTATTGTTGGTATTTCTATAGTTGTACCAAGTGCTGCATCTGCTATAGAAATTGGAAACTCGAAAAATAAGTTTACATCAGATCTTTTAAATAACTCGTGAGATTTTACATTAACAAATAAATATAAATCACCACTTGCTCCACCTCTTGTTCCTGCTTCACCTTTTCCAGCTAGCCTAATTCTTGTACCATCATCAACCCCTTTTGGAATTGTGACAGATACTTTTTTCGAGGTTTGAGTATTTCCTTGTCCATTACAATCTGAGCAAGGATTGGTTATTTCCTCTCCACTGCCAGCACATTGAGGACATGTTTGTTGAACTGTAAAAAAACCTTGATTAGATCTTACTCTACCGTTTCCTCCACAGTAAGTACATCTATCGGGACTAGACCCAGGTTTAGATCCGTTTCCCTTGCATGTATTACATTTTTCTGATGTCGAAAATTGTATATTTTGTTTTTTTCCCGCGTAGGCTTCTTCTAATGAAATCGATAAATCATATCTTAGATCTGAGCCTCTATTATTTGAGCTCCTCCCTCTAGAACTTCTTCTTCCACCACCAAAATCGCCAAAAAAATCTTCAAATATGTCTGAAAAGTCCGCACCACTAAAACCTCCAAAACCTCCAAATCCACCTTGTCCGCCACCACCATTTTCAAAGGCCGCATGACCAAAGTTGTCATAATTCTCTTTTTTTGATTTATCGGAAAGAACGCCATAAGCTTCACTTGCTTCCTTAAATTTTTCTTCAGCTCCCTTATCGCCCGGATTTTTATCTGGATGATATTTTACAGCTAACTTTCTATATGCAGATTTTAACTCTTCAGGGGATGCGCTTTTATTTACACCGAGGATGTCATAATAATCTCTTTTTGCCATTTATATACCTCGGAAGATAAATGTATGTTAAGCGCTCTTTTCTTTATTATCGTCTTTTACTTCCTCAAAATCAGCATCAACAACATTATCCTCTTTTTTTCCTTTATCATCTTTACCATCATCTTTATTAGAATCTGGTTTTGTATTTTGTTGTGATTTATATATTGCTTCTCCAAGTTTCATTGAAGCTTGAACTAGTGCCTCAGTTTTTTTCTTAATATCATCTGTATTTTCACCTTTGAGAGCCTCTTTTAATTGACTTGAAGCATCTTCAATAGCTTTTTTGTCGGCTTCAGATATTTTAGACCCGTGCTCTTTGAGATTTTTATCTGTAGAATGAATTAAGGTATCTGCTTGATTTCTTACATCTACAGACTCTCTTTTCTTTTTATCAGCTTCTTTATTGGCCTCAGCATCTTTTACCATTTTCTCAATCTCATCGTCACTTAAACCACCTGAAGCTTGGATTTGAATTTTTTGTTCTTTTCCAGTACCCTTATCTTTCGCTGAAACATTAACAATACCATTCGCATCAATATCAAATGTAACTTCAATTTGAGGAACACCTCTAGGCGCAGGGGCAATTCCAACAAGCTCGAAGTTTCCTAAAATTTTATTATCAGCTGCCATCTCTCTTTCACCTTGCAACACTCTAATAGAAACAGCAGGTTGATTATCTTCAGCAGTGGAGAATACTTGACTTTTTTTAGTAGGAATTGTTGTGTTTTTTTCAATTAATTTTGTAGAAACTCCACCCAAAGTCTCAATACCTAAAGAAAGAGGCGTTACATCTAATAACAATACATCCTTAACATCACCTTGAAGAACACCTGCTTGAATCGCAGCACCCATTGCTACAACTTCATCAGGGTTAACGCTTTTATTAGGTTCTTTTCCAAAGAAATTTTTAACCTCTTCGATTACCTTAGGCATTCTAGTCATACCACCAACCATCACAACTTCATCAATTTCATTGGCAGTGATACCAGCATCTTTCAATGCAGTTTTACATGGTGGCATTGTTTTAGCTATAAGATCTTCAACTAGTGCCTCAAGTTTTGCTCTTGTAAGTTTTAAATTGATATGTTTTGGACCAGTTTTGTCAGCTGTGATAAACGGTAGATTAATATCAGTTTGTTCAGCTGAAGATAATTCAATCTTAGCTTTTTCAGCTGCTTCTTTCAATCTTTGAAGAGCAAGTTTATCTGATTTCAAATCTATTCCATTATCTTTTTTAAATTCCGCAATTAAATATTCAACTATAGAATTGTCAAAATCTTCACCACCTAAGAATGTATCTCCGTTAGTTGATTTAACCTCAAAAACGCCATCACCAAGTTCAAGTATTGAAACATCAAAAGTTCCACCACCCAAGTCATAAACTGCAATTTTTTTATTTTGTTTTTTATCTAAACCATAAGCTAATGATGCTGCGGTAGGTTCATTTATAATTCTTAAAACTTCTAAACCTGCAATTTTTCCAGCATCTTTTGTTGCTTGTCTTTGAGCATCATTAAAGTATGCAGGAACAGTAATTACAGCTTTCGTTACTGCCTGACCTAAATATTTTTCCGCAGTTTCTTTCATTTTTTGTAAAATAAAAGCTGAAATTTGAGAGGGGGAGTATTTTTCTCCTTTTGACTCTATCCACGCATCTCCTTTTTCTGAATTAACAATCTTGAATGGAGCCGCTTCTATATCTTTTTTAACAGTTGGGTCATCAAAGTTTCTTCCAATTAGTCTTTTAACTGCAAAAATTGTATTTTCTGGATTGGTTACAGCTTGTCTTTTAGCTGGTTGTCCTATTAATTTTTCTTTTTCATCAGTAAAGGCAACAACAGATGGGGTTGTTCTAGCACCTTCTGTATTTTCTAAAACTTTTGCTTGGCTACCTTCCATTATAGCCACACACGAGTTCGTTGTTCCCAAATCTATTCCAATTATTTTACTCATAATTATTAATTCTCCTCGTCATATAAGTGTTATTTTTAATTCTACAAGCTGTTCCAATCATTATTTAATATCCGAATTCTCTTTAGTTTCCTCTGTTTTGGTTGCTTTTTCTTGAGTTTTCTTAGCTACGCCAACTAAAGAAGGCCTTAGTAATCGATCTTTAATAGTGAAGCCTTTTTGAATTTCTTGAATTATAGTTCCTGGCTCTTTCGTATCATCTTCAATTTCCATCATTGCTTGATGAAAGTTTGGATCTAATTTTTTATTTAAACTATCAATCTGTTTAATATCATTTTTGTTAAATATGGATATTAAATCCTTATGAATTATATCAAAATGTTCTAAAGTTTTTTTAAGTGCTTCAGAGTCTTTCAACTTTTCATCATTCTCTAAAATATTTTTGGATCTTTCTAAATTATCTATGAGGCTAAGCGCTTCTTTGGCAAATGAAAAACCACCGTATTCAAAAGCTTCTTCCTTCTCTTTCTCAAATCTTCTTCTTTGATTTTCCATTTCAGCAAATGTTCTGGCTAGTTTATCTTCAAGCTCTAAAATCTTTTCCTCTGGTGTTGGTTCTTTTTTGTCTTCTCCTTCTTGTTTATTGTGATCATCTATTTGATCCTGAGGTTTAGCAGATTGATTATTTTTTTCTTTTGCCAAATCTTCGTTTTGGATATTTTCTTTTTGCTCTTTTTCCATTGAAGTTTATATGGTAAGAAATTTAAGAATTTCCAGATGTTAAAAAAAAAAATATCAAAAATATTAATTGGTACAAATAACAAGGGAAAACTCAAAGAAATAAAGCGTTTATTACCAAAATCAATTAAGATTTTCTCCACATCAGATTTTAATCTTAAAAGCCCAGTTGAAAATGGACTTACATTTAAAGAAAACTCATTGATTAAATCAAAGTATTTTTCAAAGAAATCCAATTTAGTTTGTATTGCTGATGACTCTGGCCTTGAAATTGATTGTTTGGATAAAAAACCAGGAATTTTTTCAGCCAGATGGGCGGGATCTAAAGGAGATTTTAGTAAAGCGATTAAAAGAGTGTACAGAGAGTTAAATAAAGAAGATAAAAATTGGAAATCTAAAAAGATTAAAGCAAGATTTGTGTGCGCATTGTCGATTTGTTATTTAGATAAAACTATTGCAAGTGTAGTTGGAAAAATTGAGGGTTATATTTCAAACAAAATTAGGGGAAAAAATGGTTTTGGATATGATCCAATTTTTATTCCAAAAAAAAAGAGACAAACCTTTGGTGAAATGAAGTTATCTAGTAAATACAAAATTGATCATAGATCAATTGCGTTTAAAAAAATTAGAAAATTTCTTTAAGTTTACCATTATTAATTTCGTAAAAATTTAATTGGTGGTTAATCTTATTATCTTTAATTTCAAAAACTCCTATTTTTCCTTTGAATATATTTTGAGTTTTAAATGATTTGCTTATTTCTAAAGTTTCATTTTTAAGTGATAGATAATATATCAATCCTACTAAATCATAGCTCAATAAAGATAGATAATTTGGTTTATAATTAAATTTTTTAAAAAATTTATTAGTAAACTCATCCAAATTTTGTTTGTTAATTGAAGGATAATAAATTGGTTGCAAATTTTGTTCTTTTAACAAACTTTCATCAAACCATTGGTTTAAAGCAATTATATATTTATTTTTTGGTGATACATCAGTGTACAGCAATGAAGTGATAACACTTTTTAAACTCTCATCAAAATCTGTAATAATAACAGAATCGAATTTCACATTTCCAAGAGTGTATTTTTTTTCAAGATTTTCTATAATTTTTTCCTTATTTGGAGCATCAGAATTTTCAACTCGTAATATTTCATCTAGTAGATTTTGTTTTCTTATTCCGTAATTTGTGATTTTTTCTATTTGTTTAGTTAATTTAGTAGGGTCAATATCATAGTAGTATTGCTTAAAAAATTTTATCTTTGACTCTTTTATTCCTTTTTTTATCTCTAGGTCATAATTTAAATTTGGAACTAAAAAAATTGTTTTTTTTATGTCATTCGTTTCCAAAAATTTTCTAATTGTATTCAACTGTGAAGAAGAGTTAATGCCACTGCTAATGATATTTTTATGAAGATCTAAAGTTTTGTTTGTTAAAGATAAAAAAGTAATATTTTTCGCTTTATCTAAAAATAATAAATTTTTATGAAAAACTGGACCTATAACCAATGATATCCCCATTTTCTCAAATTCCAGAGCTGAACGTAAAGTTACATCGGGATCCGAGCTAGTGTCTTTAGGATATATTTCTATGTTATTATCTTTTATATCAATTAAGGCCATCCTAATGGAATTTAGTATTTGTTTTCCTAAAGACGCATCTTCTCCTGAGAGTGGAGCTAATAATCCTATTTTAATTTTTGTTCCTTCAGAATATGAAATAGATGTTTCAAATAACAAAACAAAAAATATAGAGAAAAGAATTTTAAAAAATTTATTCATTTAATGATTTATATAATTTTAGTATTGTATAATTATGACTTTAAACCCTAAATTTCAAAATAAAGAAATTAAAAAAGGGCTATATATAATACCCACTCCGATTGGAAATTTAGGAGATATTACCTATCGAGCAATAGAAATTTTGAAAAAGTCTGATTTTATTCTATGCGAGGATACCCGAATTTCTAAAAAAGTGATGGAAAAATTTGATGTAAAATCGAAATTACTATCCAATCACAAATTTAATGAGAAGAAAAATTTATCCTTAATTATAAATCATTTAAGGAATGATAAAATTATATCTCTTGTTTCAGATGCTGGCACTCCTGGAATATCAGATCCTGGAGCTATATTAGTAAGAGAATGTGTTAAGGAGAAAATAAATATTTATCCATTACCAGGCCCTTCCGCAGTGAGCACAGCTATATCAATTAGTGGCTTTTCGGAAAAATATTTTTTTTATGGTTTCTTTCCAACAAAACTAAAAGATATTAAAAATGATTTGAAGTTTCTGACGCAATTAGACTCATCTATTGTTTTTTTTATGTCACCAAAAAAAATAAATAAAGCAATTCCATTTATCAAAGATAGTTTTTCTGAAAGAGATATTTTAATTTGTAGAGAAATGACAAAGTTTTATGAGGAATATTTAAGATATAAAGTTGATAATTTAAAACCTTTTGATGAAAACTTAAAAGGTGAATTAACTCTCGTGATATCTGAAAAAAAAAAAATAAAAAAAGGTTCTCTTTTATTAAGTGAATCAGATAAGAATAATATAAGAAAAATGATTAAAAAATTAAGTGTAAAAGAAATTGTAAATTTAGTCTCCCAAAATAATAGAGTACCAAAAAAAAAAATTTATGATTTTTGTCTTAAAATAAAAAATGAAGTTTAAAATTTTATTATTAATATCGATCACTTTGTTTTTGTCAGGATGTGTTGGCGTCTCGTCAAAAGGAATTTTTGGAACAGGAGTTTCTGTTGCTTTAGATCCAAGATCTTTAGGGACACAAATCGATGATTCTATAATGCAAAAAAACCTATCAGCAAGGTTAGTGTTGATGGATAAGAAATATTTTTTATCAATAAAATCAAAAGTTCTGGATGGAAGAATTTTTTTAACGGGAAAAGTTGATAAACCAGAAGAAAAATTAAAAATAACAAAATTAGCTTGGGAGACAGAAGGAGCTAGATCTGTGAGGAATGATATTAAAATCAAAGAGAAATTTAACTTTCAACAATCTGCAAAAGATATTTTAATTACTTCACAATTAAGAACAGCTTTAATTTTAAATAAAGAAATAAAAGCAACCAACTACCAGATAGATACTTATAAAAAGAAAGTTTATGTTTATGGTATAGCTTTAACACCAGATGAAAAAGAATTAGTAGTGATAGAGGCTAAAGAAATATTAGATGTGGAGGATGTGATAGCTAGTATTTTAATTGTGGATGATTTAAGAATTCAAAAAAATTAATCTTTCTTATAATCAATTACATCTGATGAATACGCTGCTATAGATGCTAGATTAATTATTTCTGAAGTGGAGGTTCTTAAAGGAGCGATTTCTATCGGAAGACCCAACCCAATTAGTAATGGTCCAATAACTTTTGCTCTACTCATTGATTTTATCATTTTGTATGAAATAGCTGCACTGTGCTGGCTAGGCATTATCAATACATTAGAATTTCCCACGATTTCTGAAAAAGGGTAAAGCTCTTTATATAATTCTTCTAGGGCAACATCAGGCTGCATTTCTCCATCAAATTTAAAATCAACTTTATCTTTCTTTAATTTTTCAACTGCATCACTTAATCTTTTAGTTCTATCCGTTGCAGGTTCTCCAAAAGTGGAATGAGATAAGAAAGCTACTTTAGGATCAAATCCGAATAATCTGACTACCCGAGCTGCTGATTTAGCCATCTCCGCTAGCTGATTTGCATCTGGATATTCAATAACAGAAGTATCACATATGAAAATTGTTTTTCCTCTATTTACAATTAAGTTTAGTCCAAACATAATTTCTCCAGCTCTAGGATCTACAACTTGAGTTATCTTTTCCAGTGATGAAGAATATCTTCTAGTATTTCCAGTAACCATCGCATCAGCATCTTTACATGCTACCATACAAGATGCCCAAACAACTCTATCATTTCTAATTAAACGATCACAATCTCGCTCGAGCATGCCTTTATTTCTTTGAAGTTTTCCAAAAAGATATTTTGCATACTTTTCTCTTTTTTTAGCATCTTTTGAATTGGTAATTTCTATATCAAAATTCTCACTGTAACCTATCTTCTTTAATTGACTCTTAATTAGATCCTCTTTTCCAACTAAGATTGGTATACCTAAATTGGAATTTTTAAATGCTATTGCTGCTTTAAGCATGTTTTCATCCTCACCATCTGCAAAAATTACTTTTTTGAGTTTCTTTTTTATATAGTTGTTTATACCTTGCATGATCGTAACTGTAGGATCCAATCTTTGTCTTAACTGATCTTTGTAATTATCAAAATCTTCTATATCTATTCTTGCAACACTAGAGTCTATTGCCGCTTTGGCTACTGCAGCAGGAATTACACTTATAAGTCTTGGATCAAATGTTGAGGGAATTATATAATTTTTTCCATAATGTGGTCTCTCACCCCCCATTGCAGCAACAACTTCATCAGGAACTTCTTCTTTTGCTAGGTTTGCAATTGCGTGTGCGGCAGCAATTTTCATCTCTTCATTAATAGTTTTAGACCTCACGTCTAATGCTCCTCTAAATATATATGGAAAACCGATTAAATTATTTACTTGGTTTGGATAGTCCGATCTTCCTGTAGCCATGATAGCATCGCTTCTAACCTCCTCGACTTCCTCTGGTTTAATTTCAGGATCTGGATTTGCACAAGCAAATATAATTGGATTTTTTGCCATTTTTTTTACCATGTCTTTTGTTAAGGCTCCTTTAGCTGACAAACCAAGGAAAACATCTGCTTTATTAATTGCATCTGATAAAGTTCTATGATCAGTTTCTATGGCATGAGCCATTTTCCACTGATTTAAATTATCTCTTCCTTTATAGATAACCCCTGTTCTATCTACCATAGTAATGTGGTCTTGAGGTACACCACTCTTTTTAAATAAATTCGCACATGCCATTGCTGATGCGCCTGCACCATTAACAACTATTTTTACTTCATCAATTTTTTTTTTGGTAATATCAAGTGCATTGATTAATGCTGCTGTAGTTATTATGGCCGTACCATGCTGATCATCATGAAAGACAGGTATGTCTAAAATTTCTTTGAGTTTTTCCTCAATAATAAAACAATCTGGAGCAGCAATGTCCTCTAAATTAATACCTCCAAAACTTGGAGCAAAATTTTTAATACTATTAATTATTTCATTATGATCTTGTGAATCAATTTCAAGATCAATCGAGTCAATATCAGCAAACCTTTTAAATAATACTGCTTTTCCCTCCATAACAGGTTTGGACGCTAAAGCTCCCAAGTTACCCATACCTAAAATTGCAGAACCATTACTAATTACAGCCACAAGATTTCCTTTACTTGTATAGTCAAATGCAGTTTCTGGATTTTCACTTATGGCTTTCACTGGCGCTGCTACACCTGGTGAATAAGCTAACGCGAGATCCCTTTTTGTAGTCATATTTTTTGAGGATGAGATTTCAATCTTTCCTGGCTTATTATGACGGTGATAATCTAAAGCTTCCTTATCAGTATAGTGATCAATTTTTGTTTTTTTCATTTAGCTTAATTAGGTGTACAAATGAGGTAAATTTAAGACTAATATGATTTATGAATTTAGTTAAGTCAACAGGGACTTTTGGTTTCTATACTATTATTAGCAGATTACTTGGATATTTGAGAGATGTTTTAATAGCAATTTTTCTTGGAACAAGTTTTTTGGCTGATGCTTTTTTTGTAGCATTTAGAATACCGAACACTTTTAGAAGACTTTTTGCTGAGGGAACTTTTAATTCAGCTTTTGTGCCAAGCTATACTTCTGAATTAGTTAAAAATAAAACTAGATCAAACAAATTTGCTAATGATGTTTTTAATTTATTATTTTTAGCTTTATTTTTTTTAGTCCTCATAATTGAAATTTTCATGCCAATATTTGTGGGATTAATAGCACCAGGCTTTGTTGAAGATACCAAAAAATTTGAATTAGCAACTATTTTAACAAGGATTACTTTCCCTTTTTTATTGTTTGTAAGTTTGTCTTCTTTTTTTGGTGCAATTTTAAATTCACATAATAAATTTGCAGCTGCTTCAGCAGCACCAATTATTTTAAATATTGTTCTAATTACCATTTTATTTTTTGGGAGATATTTTGGCGATGAATTAATTTACTATCTTGCATACGGAATATCTATTGCAGGATTATTACAATTAATTTTTTTATACAGATTTGTAAAAAGATATCACATTTTAAAGTTTGAATTTAAATTCAAAATTAATAATAAGGTAAAGTTTTTCTTTAAAAAATTACTACCGAGTATTTTTTCCTCAGGAGTTACTCAAATAAATATTTTGGTCGGAACTATTATAGCATCATTCCAGGCAAGCGCTGTATCATACTTATATTATGCTGATAGAATATACCAAATTAATTTAGCAATAGCTGGAATAGCTATTGGTGTTATTGTCTTGCCTCAGCTTTCAAAACATGTTCACCAAAAAAAAAATAAGAAAATATCATTAATTCAAAATAAAGCATTAGAGTTAAGTATGTTTTTAAGTGTACCAGCCTCGGTAGCATTAGTTATAGGATCCGAACAGATCATTTCAGCTCTATTTGGATATGGTTCTTTTATAGAAAACTCAGTTATAAATTCCTCGAATGCTCTTTACTATTTTGGTTTAGGACTTCCTGCATTTGCTTTAATAAAAGTTTTTTCAACTTTTTTTTTTGCAAATCATGATACTAAAACTCCATTTTATATTTCTTTAGTTTCTGTTTTGCTAAATATTTTGATAAGCGTTTACTTTTTTAAAGATATTGGTTTTATAATTATTCCTATAGCAACTACAATATCCTCATGGTTTAATTCCTTAATATTATTTATCTATTTAAGAAATAATAATTTATTTAAATTTAATGAAACTTTTTTAAAACAATTTTTTAAGATAGTTTTTGCATCTATTTTGATGGGTATTTTCTTTCAATATCTGATCTTGTTTTTTGAAAATCAATTAAGTTATACCTATTCCTTTAAGTCTGCTTATTTATTATTATGTGTTTTATTTGCAATAATTTTTTATTTTGCTTTGTCATATTTTATCAAAGCTTTTAATTACCAAGATATTAAATTAAAGTATTAGAATATGAAAAAAAAAATTTTCTCCGGTGTCCAACCTACTGGAAATCTTCATTTAGGAAATTATTTAGGAGCCATAAAAAATTTTGTTGATTTAAATAACGATACTCAAAATGAGTGTATTTTTTGTGTAGTTGACCTTCATGCAATAACTGTGAGTCAAAATCCAAAAGATTTAAAATCAAATATACATGAAACAGTAGCTACATTTGTTGCAAGTGGAATAGATCCAAAAAAAAGTATAATTTTCAACCAGTCTCAAGTGAGTGCTCACTCAGAGGCAGCGTGGATTTTAAGTTGTGTTGCGAGAATGGGGTGGTTAAATAGGATGACCCAGTTCAAGGAAAAAGCTGGAAAAGATAAAGAAAAAGCAAGTATCGGTCTTTATTCATATCCCGTTTTGATGGCAGCTGACATTTTATTATATGACTCAACTCATGTACCGGTTGGAGATGACCAAAAACAACATTTGGAGTTATGTCGTGATATAGCTCAAAAATTTAACAATGATTATAAAATCGAAAATTTTTTTATAGTCCCCGAACCTCTAATTAAAAAAGAATTCTCTAGAATTATGAGTCTTAAAGATGGTCTCAAAAAAATGAGCAAATCAGAAGTATCAGATTTGAGTAGAATAAATTTAACAGATGATAAAGACCTAATTATAAATAAAATTAAAAAAGCAAAAACTGATACTCTGCCTATACCATCTACAATTGAAGAATTAGAAAAAAGACCTGAGGCTAAAAATCTAATCGGTATTTACTCAAGTTTGATGAATAATTCACTTCAGAAATCAATTGATGAATTTTCTGGAAAAAATTTTTCAGAATTTAAAGAAAAATTATCAGAAATAATTGTTAATGAAATCAATCCAATTTCATTAAGAATTAAAGAACTATTAAGTGACAAAGTTTTTTTGGAAAAAATACTTAAAGATGGATATGAGAAAGCTGATGAAATTGCCTCAAAAAAAATTAAAAAAATTCACGAAATTGTAGGTTTTTGAGTATATTTTCATAAAGCAGTACCATTTTTTTTAATATTGCTTATATATAATTCATGTTCGTCCAGACTGAAATAACACCAAATCCTAATTCGCTAAAATTCATACCAGGTAAAGTTGTTTCTAGATCAGGATCATTTGAAGTAACTAAAAATGACAACGTAAATAACGAGTTAATTAGAAATATTCTTTCAGTTACTGGCGTTGAAGGAATTTTTTTAAGTAAAGATTTTATTTCAGTCAATAAACATGATGAAAATTCTTGGGACGACATCAAGCATATTGTGATTTCTCATATTAATGAATTTTATGCATCAGGAAAAGAATTTGTCATTAATAAAGACTCAACTGAACAAAGTGAAAGTTTTGATGAAATTGAGAAAAGGATAGTGCAATTGCTTGAGGAGAAAATTCGTCCAGCAATAACTAGAGATGGAGGTGATATTAAATTTAAAGAGTTCAAAGATGGAGTAGTTAAGGTTCAACTACAAGGGAGCTGTTCCGGCTGCCCTAGTTCCACAATGACTTTAAAACAAGGCGTTCAAAATCTTCTATGTCATTATTTACCAGAAGTGAAAAAAGTTGAGGCTATTTAATATATGAAAAAAATTTTTAGAAAAAATAGAATAAAACCATTTAAAGTTTTTGATGAAAATAATTTAAATTCACTTCCAAGAATTATTCTGAGTAGTATAATTATTATCTTGTTTTTTTATTCTTTACCAATTGTTATTAATTTTACTAGCAATAAGATTGAGAGCTCAGCTGGGATTCAAAATAATTCAAAAGCGATACTTGCATATACACTAAATAAAAAACCCTCAAATTCACAAAATTCTTTAATACTTAATGAAGATGATTTGTTAATAGATATTTATAGTTTAAATGATCAAGATACAGATACAGTAAGATTAGATGCTTCCACGATTAAACAGCTTTTTGAAGATACAGATTATAAGCTTGATGATGTTAGAAAAAAAAAATTAGTTAAGCCCATAGCTTTGACATTGCTTCCAGCAGAAATAAAAATGATTGAGAGTGTAAAAAAGAGAAAAGAATTCTTCATACAAATAGTATTGCCTTTAATTTTGGAAGAAAATAAAAACATTAAATTGGATAGAAAAAGATTATTCAGCATAATTAATAAAAGCAATAATTCAAAATCTGAAAAACAATGGTTAGAAAAAAAATACAAACAATACGGTATACCTTCGAGAGATTTATCAATTTTAAAAAGAAGAATGGATATAGTTCCAGTTTCATTAGCTCTTGCTCAAGCCGCAAAAGAAACAGGTTGGGGAACCTCAAGATTTGCACAACAAGGAAATGCTTTGTTTGGACAATGGACCTGGTCTGGAGAAGGATTAAAACCGAAGGATGCTGAGAAAAATGAAGGTCATAAAGTTATGAAATTTAATGTTTTGCAAGCGTCTGTAAGAGCTTATCAAAGAAATATAAATACACATTCAAGTTACGAAGATTTTAGATCAGCTAGAGCAAAATTAAGAGATTTGGGTGAACCATTAGACAGCATGATCTTATCAGAGTATTTAGATAAATATGCTGAGACTGGAAATGAGTATGTCAAAGTTCTACAAAAGATTATTCAACAAAATAACTTAAAAGATTTTGATGATGCAAAACTTTTACCTTCAAGTATTGAGTTAGATAGTTTAATCTAAAAGTTATTATCTAATAATAAATTGTGTCCCAAACCACCTCCATTTACCATTGTCATTTATAGAACAATTAATTCGACCTCTTCTTGGTAAAAATGGTTCTCTAAATACTATCGTAAGTTCTTTTTCAACAAGTTTAATATTTGACTTCATCCACTCATCTCCTTCATTTGAATAGCAATTAATATTTTCAATATTTTTTTGATTATCAAAAAATTTGACTTTAAATTTTGGTGGATTAGTTTCTTTTGATAATTTTTTTTCTTCAGGTTCTAAGTTTTTATACTCAAGGGGATAATAGCTTATTATTGACTTAAATCTTTTAATTTCTCCATATTTTTCGTTAATTGGAAATCTTGGAAGTTCAAATCTATTTTTATTTACGTCAATAATTCCAGAATGTTGTCCAAATGCAATTTTGAAATTTTGAGATATGTAATCTTTCATAAATCCTGAATATTCTCCAAATGGGTAAGAAAATAAAGTTGGCACATATCCTAATTTTTCTTGAAAAATTAGATTTGATGTTTTTATGTCATTTAAAAAAACTTCCTCTGATTTATCAATCAAATAATCATGCGAATGTGAGTGATGCCCTATAACTCCAAATTCACTACTTTCAATTTCTTTAATTTGATCCCAGTTCATGTATCCCTTGTTACCAACAGGTTCAGTGGAGACAAATAATATAAATGGAATTTTATTTTTTTTTAGGTAAGGCCAAGCTTTATCATAAAAAGATTGAAATGCATCATCAACAGTAAGAAGAATCTTTTTTTCTTCCTTTGGAACATCAAACTCATTTACAAAATCTTTAGGATGATAAAAGGTTAAGTTAGCATCTAAAATAAGATCAACATGTTTCTTAAAAATATCCATTGATATATTTGTTGATGGATATTTAAATTCATTAAATCGATGGTACATAATAGATAGTACACCCTCATCATTGGAAAAAAACTTAACATTATTTTCTTGTGCGTTTAAGCCAAAAGTAAATATAATAAAAAAAATGAATAATTTAATTATAGATGCTGTAAAAGATAAAATTTTTTTTATGATCATTAATAACAATAATACTTATAGTGTTACTCATGAAAATAGCAAAAAAAATTATGAAAAACTGATTATTTTACTTACTGATTTTTTAAAAAATAAAAATTTAGAGATTAGTGATGTTGGATTAATTTATATAAATAGAGGCCCCGGGAGTTTTGCAGGTATTAGAAATTCTTTATCAACTATTAAAGCAATACATATGATTAAAAAAATTGATTATTTCTGCTTTAGTTTTAAGGACTTTGAGGGTGAAAATGACATTAAATATGAGAATATACCGCATCTTTGCAGTAAATTTAAACTCAAAAAAAATTTGATTAAACCTTATTATATAAGCTAAAATTAAGAATGTCAGACACAATAGAAGAAAAATGTTTATCTAAAGGGGTAAAATTAACTGATCAAAGACGAGTTATTGCAAAAGTAATTTCGGAGTCTAAAGCTGAATATGGAGAATCAGATCACCCAGATGTTGATGAATTATATAATAGAGTTTTAAAAATTGATCCAAAAATAAGTATTGCAACAGTTTACAGAACTGTGAAACTTTTTGAAGAGGCTGGGATTTTAACAAAACACGATTTTAAAGGTGGAAAGGCCAGATATGAGGCAATGATTGAAAGCCATCATGATCATTTGATAGATATTAAAACAGGCGAGATCATAGAATTCGTTGATGATGAAATAGAAAAACTTCAAAAAAAAGTTGCGGAGAAATACGGCTATGAATTAGTCGATCATAAATTAGAATTGTATGGGGTTAAAAAAAAGCCCCAATAAATGAGTCAAAAAATTTTCATTAAAACTTTCGGATGCCAAATGAATGAGTATGACTCGAATAGAATATTAGATACTGTAAAAAAAATTGGCTATGAAAAGACAGAAAAATACGAGGATGCTAATTGTTATTTATTAAACACTTGTCATATAAGGGATAAAGCTAAAGAAAAGGTTTATTCTGAAATAGGCAGAGTAAAAAAAATCTTTAGATTTAAAAAAAAACCATTAGTTATTATTGCAGGTTGTGTCGCTCAAGCAGAAAATCAAGAGATGCTAAAAAGGGAGCCTTTCATTGATTTGGTAATAGGTCCTCAAGCTTACCATAAAATTAATAACACAATTTTAAAATATGTTGAAAAAAAAAAGAAACTTGAAGAAACGGAGTTTGATGCAGTTACAAAATTTAAATATTTGAGCAAAATAAAAACTAAAGCAGGGAAGGTTTCATCTTTTTTAACAATTCAAGAAGGCTGTGATAAGTTCTGTCATTTTTGTGTAGTTCCTTACACTAGAGGACCAGAATACTCTAGACCACCAAGTCAAATTTTGGATGAAGCAAAATATTTGGCGGACAACGGTGTGAGAGAAATAACTCTATTAGGTCAAAATGTTAATGCTTATGAAAGTAATGGTTTTCGTTTATCAGATTTAATATCAAGTATTGAAAAACTAAATGAAATTAAAAGAGTTAGATATACAACATCTCATCCAAAAGATATGACCAATGATCTGATTGAAGTTTATAAAAGTTCTAACAAACTTATGCCACTTGTGCATTTACCAGTTCAAAGTGGATCAAATAAGATATTAAAATTAATGAATAGAAATCACTCTATTGAGAATTACCTTGAAACATTTAATAAGCTTAAAGAAATTAATTCAAAAATAGAATTTTCAAGCGATTTTATAATAGCCTACCCTGGGGAAGAAAATCACGACTTTGAAGATACTTTAAAGTTAATCAAAAAAGTAAAGTTTATAAATTCTTATTCTTATATTTTTAGCCCTAGACCCGGAACTGTCTCTGAAAATTTAAATTTGATTGATAAAAAAACTTCATTTGAAAGGTTAGACAAAATTCAAAATGAGTTATTTGAAAATCAGATTCAAAAGAATAAATCTTTAGAAAACAGTATTGTTGAAGTATTAACTGAAAATTTTACAGAGGATAAAACTAAAACATTTGGAAGAACTAAGTACATGACATCAGTAATCTTTGATGGTAAGAGAAGCGATATTGGAAAAATCGCGCGAGTAAAAATTCACAAAAGTAATAGAAGTACTTTATTTGGTAAAATTGTAAGTAATTCTAATCAGAAAGTTGCATAAATTTGAGTGGAATAACAAAGAAAAATATTGATCAGGCATTAAAGTTTGTTTACTCGGAGAATAACTCTTTAAGCGTAATATTTCATGATAATGATCTGTTAATGGGTGTTGTTGGTGAATTTAATAAAAATTTACAGGAACTCGAAAAGATCGCCAAATGTAGTTTATATTCAAGGGGAAATTCTATTCTTATAAAGTCAGATCCAGAAACAAATGAAAAAGTAAAGAATGCAATCCAATTTTTGGTTAAACAATTTATTAATAATGGAAATATTGAAAATAAAGATATACTTTCTTCGGTAGACAAATTTATGATAAACGAAAAGATTAAAAATAATAATGTAACAGATATAATTAAAACTCCTAAAAAATCTATAATTCCCAGATCTGAAAAACAAAAGAATTATGTCAGAGCTTTAAGGCAAAATGATATTGTAATTTCCGCTGGACCAGCAGGAACAGGTAAGACGTTTTTAGCTGTTGCCGTCGGTTTGACTATGCTTTTGGAGAAAAAAATTGAAAGAATAATTTTATCAAGGCCTGCAGTTGAAGCTGGAGAACGTTTAGGATTCTTACCCGGTGACATGAAAGAGAAAGTAGACCCTTATTTAAGACCCTTGTACGACTCTTTATACGACCTTTTTGATTTCGAAAAGATTCAAAGAATGATTGAGATTGGAGATATAGAAATTGCACCATTGGCTTTTATGAGAGGTCGAACTCTTAAAAATTCCTTTGCAATTTTAGATGAAGCACAAAATGCAACAGATACTCAGATCAAAATGTTTCTTACTCGTATAGGTGAAAATTCCAAGATTGTAGTTAACGGAGATCCAACCCAAATTGATTTACCTAACAAAAGTATGTCTGGATTAGTCAGATCAAAAGAATTACTTGGGCATTTAAAAGAGATTTCAATAGTTGATTTTGATCACTCAGATGTAGTCAGACATCCGCTCGTATCAAAAATAGTAAAAGCATACTCAAATAATGATTAAAATTAGTGTCTTCTCTGAGGAGAAGGCTTGGTCAAAAAAATTTAAAAATACAGATATTTTTTTTAAAGAAATTTGTAAGGCTTTTCCAAAGAAATACAAATTTCCAAATAAAAAAGTAGCGTTCAGCTTATTACTTTCTAATAATAAAAACATTAAAAAATTAAATAAAAATTTTAGAAATAAAAATAAATCTACTGATATTTTATCTTTTCCACTCAATAAAAAAAAAAAATTTTCCAAAAATACGTATTTGGGAGATATTATAATTAGTTATAATTATTTAAATAAGCCTAAATCTCAGGATTTAGAGTCATTTAAACAAAAAACTATTAAAATTTTTATTCATGGTTTTCTTCACCTTTTAGGTTTTAATCATATAAAAAATAAAGATTATTTTAAGATGTTAAGAGAAGAAAATTTTATATATAAACATGTAAAGTCTAAAATAAATTAATTTGAAAAAAAAAATTTATATCGACTCAATTACTTTAATTTTACTAGGTTTCTTCTCATCATTAAGCTTGCCTCCATTTAATTATATTCTAATTAATTTTTTAACTTTTAGTATTTTTTATATTCTTTTGAAAAAAATTTTTGAGACCAGTAAAAACAAAAAATTATTTTTTCTTTATGGTTGGTTATTTGGACTTGGATATTTTACAAGTAATCTTTATTGGATTTCTATTTCATTAACCTTTGATGAAAGCTTTAAGTTTTTGATTCCTCTGACTATAATTTTAATTCCAGCTTTTTTAGCCCTATTTTATGGGTTATCTTCATTTTTATTTTTAATCCTAAATCCAAAGAAAAATTTAAGCTCCTTTTTCCTTTTTTCTTTAATATTTGGAACTATTGAATTCATTAGAGGAACCATAATGACTGGATTTCCATGGAATTTAATTGCTTATAGTTTTTCTAATTATATTGAAATTTTAAGTATTACTTCGATTATAGGTACTTATAGTTTTAATCTTTTTTGCATTTCTCTTTTTGCTAGCACTTCATTTTTTTTCTTAAGAGAAAGCAAAAAAGAAATTATTGTTTGTATTTTATTCCTCATAATAACTTTATGTTTTTATTTTTTTGGATCTCAACGATTGGAAAAATTTAACAATATTGAAGCTAATAAATTAAATTACAAACTAAGAGTTATTAGTTCAAATGTTAGTATTGATAGATTTTATAACGATACTGATCCTATTTCAGTAATTAATGATCTTATTAAAATCAGTTCACCACAAAAAAATGTAAAAACAATTTTTATTTGGCCCGAGGGTATATTGCCAGACATCTCAAAAGACCAACTAGAGGAATATAAATTTTTATTTGAGAATGAATTCAATGAAAATCACATATTATCAATTGGGATCAATGATATAAAAAAAGAAGGTCAAATTATTAAATATTTTAATTCATTAACAATTTATAATCACAACCTTGAAATATTAAATTCATACAATAAAGTTAATCTGGTTCCCTTTGGTGAGTTCTTACCCCTTGAAAAAATGCTGAGCATTATAGGATTAAAGACAATCACTAATAATTATCAATCTTATTCAAGAGGAGAAAAAAGAAATATCATAGAAGTGAATAAAAATGATTTTTCAGTAAGACTATTACCACTTATTTGTTATGAAATAATTTATAGCGGAAATATTTTTAATAGTAGAGATTTTGATTTTATTGTAAATATTTCTGAAGACGGTTGGTTTGGTCAGTCTATAGGTCCTCATCAACATTTTGTGCACAGTATTTATAGAGCTATTGAAAGTGGCAAATATGTTTTAAGATCTGCTAATAATGGAATAACCGCAATAGTGAATCCCATGGGAGTTGTCGAAAAACAAGTTGATTTAAATCAATCTGGTTTTGTTGATTTATCTGAAACAAAAAAAATAGAGCCAACAATATTTTCAAAATATGGAAATAAAATTTTTGCAATTGTAATTTTATTGTATATTTCTTTAATATTTTCATTTAATAGAATTAGAAATGAGTGATTTAAAAAACTATCTTTTTACTAGCGAATCTGTTTCTGAAGGACATCCAGATAAAGTATCTGATAGAATTTCAGATATGGTTGTTGATACTTATATTTCTCAAGATCCGTATTCTAGAGTAGCTTGTGAAACGCTAACCACCACTAATAAAGTTGTTTTAGCGGGTGAGGTTAGAGGACCAGAAATTAAAAAAAATGAATTAATTGAAAAAGTTAGAGCCTGTATTAAAGATATTGGTTATGACCAAGAGGGTTTTACTTGGAAAGAAGCCACTAAAATTGAATCTCATTTGCATTCGCAGTCTGCTGATATTGCAATGGGAGTAGATTCCTCAGGTAACAAAGATGAGGGTGCTGGAGACCAAGGTATTATGTTTGGGTATGCGTGTAATGAAACTGATGCATTAATGCCTGCACCAATTTATTACTCTCATAAAATTTTAAGACTAATGGCCGAGGATAGAAAATCTGGAAAATTAAAAAACATTGAACCAGACTCTAAAAGTCAGGTAACTTTTGAGTACACAAACGGCAAGCCCTCTAAAGTTAAATCAGTGGTTATTTCGTCTCAACATTCTGCCGATGTAAATCAAACCCAAGTGAGAGATTTATTGAGACCATATATGATAAATTCAATACCAAAAAATTTTCTTGAAGATTTTAATGAGGACGAATTTTATGTGAATCCAACTGGTAATTTTGTAATCGGTGGGCCTGATGGAGATTGTGGACTTACAGGAAGAAAAATTATAGTTGACACTTATGGTGGAGCAGCACCACATGGAGGAGGAGCATTTTCAGGAAAAGATCCGACAAAAGTTGATAGATCAGCTGCTTATGCTGCCAGGTATATTGCAAAAAATATTGTGGGATCAAAAGTTGCAGATAAATGTTTAATTCAATTAGCATATGCAATTGGAGTGTCAAAACCATTATCAATCTATGTAGATTTGTTTGATAAAGATTTAGATAAAAATAAATTTGTTTTAGAAAAAATTAATGAAAATTTTGATTTGAGCCCAAGAGGGATTAGAGAAATGCTGAATTTAAATAAACCAATTTATGAAAAAACAGCAGCCTATGGCCATTTTGGAAGAATGCCTGAGGATGATGGCTCATTTTCATGGGAAAAAACTGATAAAATTACTCTTTTTTCCAAATAGTAAGAGTTGAATTAAAAAAAAACTTTATTATATTGCATTCAAATTGTTGAATTTACAAAATGGGCATATGCCCATTTTTTTTTGGGATAAATTAAATGTTAAATAAAAGAGCAGACAAACTTGAATTACTAAGAATCGCAGAAGCTGTTGCGCTGGAAAAATCGATTGATAAAGAGTTAATAATAAGTTCGATGGAAACGGGCATTGCAAAAGCTGCTAAGTCCAAATTTGGCCAAGACAATGAAATCAAAGTTTCAATTAATAGAGAAAGCGGTGATATTGAAATTTTTAGAAAGCTAGTAGTTTCAGAGAAACCTGAAAATTCAAACACTGAAATCAAACTTGAGGATGCTATAAATTTAAATAGCATCAATAAGGAAAAAAATATAGGTGACGAGGTTTTACAACCTTTGCCATCTTTTGATTTTGGAAGAATTGCTGCACAAATTGCAAAACAAGTTATAAATACTAATGTAAGAGAAGCAGAGCGTGATAAACAGTTTAATGATTATGTTGATAAAAAGGACACTATTTTAAGTGGCATTGTTAAGAGATTAGAATTTGGAAATATAATAGTAGATCTAGGAAGAACTGAGGCAATTATCCAAAAAAATGAGCTCATTCCCAGAGAAATTATTAAGGCTGGTGATAGAATAAAAGCATATTGCTTTGATGTTAGAAGAGAACAAAGAGGTCAGCAAATTTTCTTATCAAGAGCGCATCCAAAGTTTATGGAAAAACTTTTTATTCAGGAAGTACCGGAAATATATGATGGACTTATAGAGATAAAATCTTCTTCCAGAGATCCTGGTAGTAGAGCAAAAATTTGTGTCAAAGCTATAGAAGCCTCACTAGATCCTGTAGGAGCATGCGTTGGAATGAGAGGATCAAGAGTACAAGCTGTTGTAAATGAACTTCAAGGAGAGAAAATTGATATTGTAAATTGGTCAGAAGATCCAGCAATTTTAGTTTCAAATGCATTATCACCTGCTGATGTTTTAAGGGTTAATGTTGACGTTGATAGAAAAAAGCTTGATGTGATTCTGACAGAAGAAAATTTAAGTAAAGCTATTGGAAGACGTGGTCAAAATGTGAGATTAGCTACTAAATTATTAAATTATGAAATAAATATTATGACTGATAAAGAGGACTCAGAAAGAAGACAATTAGAATTTAAAGAAAAAACAGAAAACTTTGTTAAAAATTTAGAATTAGATGAAACTTTAGGTCAATTACTTGTCGCAGAGGGTTTTTCCACTATAGATGATATTAAAGATAGTTCGGTTGAGAGCCTTTTGAAAATTGAGGGTATTGAAGAAGATACTGCCAAAGCTCTTATCGAAAGAGCAAAAGAATTTCATGAAAAAGATCAGGAGGATATTTCAAAAAGAATTAAAGATCTTGGGCTTGAAGAATCATTAATTAATTTAAAGGGATTAACTCCAGGAATGTTAGTGACATTAGGGGAGCAAAATATTTTAAAGTTAGAAGATTTTGCAGATTTAGCATCTGATGAGTTGACTGGAGGTTATGATATTGTCAAAGGTACAAAAATTAAAATTGAAGGTTATCTTGAAGATTTTGCGTTATCAAAAGATGAAGCGGATGAATTAATTATGTCAGCAAGAAGTATTGTTTATAAAGATTGAGAGATGAGTTATGGAAAACAAAAAAATAAAATTAACTATTTCAGGCAAACCAAAAAAATCAATTAAGAGCTTCACATCTTCAAAATCTCAAGAAAGTCGATCAGTAATAATCGAAAAACCACAGAATAAATTTTTAAGAAAAGGAAGCTCATTTAGACCAAGTAAACCAATATTTACTCCAAAAATTCAGACTAATTCAAATGACTTTGAAAGAAGAAAACTTGCTGAACAGAGAGCTACAAAAAGATTAAAAGATGAAGGAATTAAAAAAGATAAGAAATTAAAAATTGGATCAAAAAAAAGAGAAGTGAAATTAACGGTATCTAGAGCCCTGAGTGACGAGATTGAGGCAAGGGAAAGAAGCTTAGCTTCAGTAAAAAGGGCTAGGGAGAAAGAAAATAAAAATCAAAATAAAGATCAAACTAAAGATAACTTAAAACCAATTAAAAGAGATATTAACATACCTGAGGCTATAACAGTAAGAGAATTGGCTAATCGTATGGCTGAACAATCTAGCAATGTTATTAAGTATCTGTTTGGGATGGGAGTTACAGTTACAATTAATCAAACTCTAGCAGCTGACACAGCTGAATTTTTAGTAAAAGAGTTTGGTCACAACCCAATCAGAGAGGAAAAAGCAGAGGAAATAATTCAAAAGATAAAAGCTTCTAGGGCTGAAAATTTAAAAAACAGGCCTCCAATCGTAACAGTAATGGGGCACGTTGATCATGGAAAAACTTCTGTTTTAGATGTTTTGAGAAGTGCAAATGTTGTTTCAGGAGAATTCGGAGGTATAACTCAACATATTGGTGCATATCAGATTGAAAGTAAATCAAACAGAATAACATTTATAGATACTCCAGGTCACGCAGCATTTACAGAGATGAGAGCCAGAGGGTCAAAACTAACAGATGTTGTTGTTCTCGTTGTAGCCGCTGATGACGGAGTAAAACCTCAAACTGTAGAGTCAATTAAGCATGCAAAAGCTGCTAATGTTCCTATTGTAGTTGCAATAAATAAATGTGATTTACCAGATGCAGATCCACAAAAAATTAAAAATCAGCTGCTAGAGTATGAGCTGATTGCAGAGGATTTATCTGGTGACACGCTAATGGTTGAAATTTCCGCAAAGAAAAAATTAAATCTTGATAAATTGATAGAAGCAATCGTGCTTCAATCAGAAATACTTGATTTAAAAACAGATTTTGATTCAAAAGCTACAGGGGTTGTTTTAGAGTCAAAAATAGATGTTGGTAGAGGACCTGTAGCAACAATAATTGTTACAACAGGAACATTAAAAAAGGGTGACTATTTTGTAAGTGGATTAAAATGGGGAAAAGTTCGTGCAATAATCAATGATAAGGGAAAAAGTATTAATGAGGCGCTACCGTCTACCCCGGTGGAAATTTTAGGAATTAATGGTGCGTCAAAAGCTGGTGATGACTTCATAGTTTTAGAAAGTGAAAAGGAGGCAAAAACTCTAAGTGGGAATAGAGCTCAAGAGAAAAAAGATGGAAAAAATCCACTAACTTTTGCTACTCAAGAGTCTGCTTTTACAGATAAATCTTCAAAAGAACTTAACATGATAATTAAATCTGATGTACATGGATCCTCGGAAGCAATCAAAAATGCGATAAATCAAATTAAGCATGAAGAAGTAAAACCAAAAATTATTTTGGCTGATATTGGAATGATTACTGAAACTGATGTTACATTAGCCAAAGCCTCTAATGCAGTGCTTATAGCTTTCAATGTAAAACCTAGTAAAGAGGCAAAAAAACTTGCAGAGAATGAAAATATTAAGATTTCCTCTTATAATATTATTTACGAGGTTTTAGATTATATAAAGCAAAAAATGTCAGGTTTGTTAGCTCCGGATATTACCGAAACAATTATAGGTACAGCACAAATCTTGGAAATTTTTAAGGTTTCTGGAGCAGGAAAGGTTGCTGGATCAAAAGTTATTGACGGTGAAATTTTAAGTAGCTCAGATGTAAGAATAATAAGGGATGGTTCAATAATATTCACAGGAAAAATTGGTTCAATTTTTAGAGAAAAAAATCAGGTAAAACAAGTTGCTAGTGGGCAAGAATGTGGAATTACTGTAAAAGATTACATAGATTTTAAAAAAAATGATACTATTGAAGCTTTTAGTGTAAAATCTGAAGAAAGGTCTATTTAATGGCAGACAGGATAGGTAGAGCAGCATCGCAAAGACAGCTTAGAGTTGGTGAGATGATAAAGCAATCTTTAAGTATGATTTTTATTAGAAATGAAGCTAAAGTTCCGAACTTAGATACTAATACTATTACGGTTACTGAAGTAAGAATGAGTCCAGATTTAAAAGTCGCGAAGGCATATGTGCTTCCATTAGGTGGAAAAGACGCTGAAGAAACAATTTATGTTTTAAAAGAGTATTCATTTTTAATAAGAAAAATTCTATCACAAAAAGTGGTTACAAAATTTTTGCCAAAATTACTTTTTAGAAAAGATGAGTCTTTTGAGTATGCGGAAAAAATAGAAAATTTAATCAAACAAACAAATAAATAGGAATAAAGAGTCATGAACAAAAAAATACAAGAATTAGCAATGCATGATAAAGATACAGGGTCTTCTGAGATACAGATTGCTTTGCTAACAGAAAAAATTGAAAATCTCTCTGAACATATTAAACAATTCAAAAAAGACAAACATTCTTCAGTTGGATTGTTGAGAGCGGTTAACAAAAGAAAAAAATTGTTAGAATACCTTAAGAAAAATAAAATGGATTCTTACAAAAATGTACTGTCAAAATTGAATTTGAGAAAATAAAAATCAAGATAGATAGAACGGAATGAAACGAAAAGAACGAAAAGAAATGGAAATGAAATGTTTAAAGTATACAAGAAGGAAATTGAAGTAGCAGGCAAAAAGATAAGCTTAGAGACAGGCAAAATAGCAAGACAGGCAGATGGAGCAATAATAGCAACATGTGGAGAAACAGTTGTTTTAGCAACAGTCGTGGGAGCAAAAAAAGTAAATCCAGATATGGATTATTTTCCATTATCTGTAAATTACCAGGAAAAATATTATGCAGCTGGAAAAATTCCAGGTGGATATTTCAAAAGAGAGGCAAGGCCAACTGAAAGTGAAACGTTAATTTCAAGATTAATTGACAGACCTATTAGACCATTATTCCCAGATGAATTTAAAAATGAAGTTCAGTTGTTACCAACTGTAATTTCTTATGATAAAGAAAATGAAGCTGATATTTTATCTATTACAGCATCTTCAGCAGCATTAGCAATTTCAGGTATGCCATTTATGGGACCGGTAGGAGCTTCTAGAGTTGGATATATTGATGGAAAATATATTTTAAACCCATCAAAGATTGATTTGGAAAAATCAAAATTAGATTTAGTTGTAGCAGGTACAAAAGATGCTGTGCTAATGGTTGAGTCTGAAGCAAATGGTTTAACAGAGGAAGAGATGTTAAATGCAGTTAAATTTGGTCATGAAGGTTTTGTTCCTGTGATTGAAATGATAGAAGAACTTGCAAAAGAATGTAGAAAACCTGAATGGACTGTTGAAATGAAAGATCTTTCAGAAGTGAAGAAAAAACTTGAAGAAACATTTACTGAAGATCTTAAAAAAGCTTTCGCGACCAGAGATAAACAAGATAGATCAAACCAAATTTCAGAGATCACTGATAAAGCTAAAAAGCTTTATGAGGAAGATGAAAATTATACTGATCTCGATGTTAACTCTGAACTAAAAAATCTTGAAAAGAAAATTGTAAGGACTGATATTTTAAAAAATAAAAATAGAATTGATGGAAGGGGTTTATCTGATGTTAGACCTATCTCATGTGAGGTTGGAATTTTACCAAGAACGCATGGTTCAGCTTTGTTTACTAGGGGAGAAACGCAAGCAATAGTAACAGCTACTCTTGGCACATCTGATGATGAACAAAGAATTGAAAGCTTAGATGGATTACAAAGAGAAAGGTTTATGCTTCATTATAATTTTCCACCTTTTTCTGTTGGAGAAACTGGAAGAATAGGCACCGGTAGGAGAGAAATAGGACACGGTAAATTAGCATGGAGAGCTATACATTCCTCATTGCCACCTAAAGAGTCTTTCCCATATACTTTTAGAGTAGTCTCAGAAATTACAGAGTCGAATGGCTCTTCCTCTATGGCTACTGTCTGTGGTACTTCACTAGCATTAATGGATGCAGGTGTTCCCATTAAAGAACCAGTAGCGGGTATTGCAATGGGTTTAATTAAAGAAGGTAAAGATTTTAGCGTATTATCCGATATTTTAGGTGATGAAGATCATCTTGGAGATATGGATTTCAAGGTTGCCGGAACTAAAGATGGGATTACTTCACTTCAAATGGATATAAAGATAACAGGTATTACATTTGAAATCATGGAACAGGCTTTAAGTCAAGCTAAAGAGGGAAGAGTTCACATTTTAGGAGAAATGAATAAAGCGTTGTCTAAATCTAGGGAAGATGTTGGAAAATATACTCCAAAAATGGAAAAGATTACGGTGGATAAAAAAGATATTGCAGCTGTTATAGGAAAAGGAGGCGCATCAATCAGAGAAATTGTTGAAAAATCAGGAGCTAAAGTTGACGTAAATGATGAAGGTGTAGTTACAGTTTCAGCACCAGACGAAGAGTCAAGAAATTCTGCCATGCAAATGATTAAAGATATTACTGCAAAACCAGAACTAGATAAGATTTATTCCGGTAAAGTAATGAAAATCATGGAATTTGGAGCATTCGTGAATTTTTTAGGTAAACAAGATGGACTAGTTCATATTTCAGAATTGGCAAACAAAAGAGTTGCTAAAGTTACCGATGTAGTTAAAGAAGGCGATGAAGTGAAAGTAAAAGTAATTGGTTTCGATAGAGGTAAAGTTAAGCTTTCTATTAAACAAGTTTAAACTGAATAACAGTTTTTTAGAACGGCTCTTTGAGCTATTTGATTAATCTGAGTATGAGAAAGATAAGTTGGTATTATAAATTTTTAATCTTTAAATTAAAAAAGAAAACCAACTTGGATAACTTTGTTTTTAAAAAAAATCAATCGCTTGATCAAATTTTTAATTATTTTGGCACTGACAAAGGAACGCAAGTTAAAGATCCTTATAGTAAAGTAAAAAAAAAGAATCTAGGTCACGGATTTGGAAAATTTTACGAAAAGCATTTTAAAAAATTTAAAAAAAGAAAATTTAATTTCCTTGAAATAGGTACATGGGAAGGAGCATCATTAGCTTCTTTTTATTTTTATTTTATAAATGCTAATATTCATGGCATAGATAGAAACTTTAAAAATAAATATGAGTCTAAAAGAATAAAATTTAATTATTGCGATACCACTAATTTTTCAGACCTAAGAATTTTTAAAAAAAAATTTGAGAAAAAAAAATTCAAAATTATAATTGATGATGGATCTCACCTTTTAAGCAATATTCTACAAAATTTAAATTTTTTTTTTAGATTTTTGGAAAAAGGGGGATTTTATATTATTGAGGACTTTAATCATCCTAAGTATTTTCATTACCTGAATGATACTAAGGGTAAAGAATTTTATGTTAATGAAGTTATAGATAATTTTAGAAAAAAAAAATTATTTAAATCAGAAATACTCCAAAAAAATGATCAAAAATTTTTTTGGGATGAAATTAAAGAAATTCATGTGTATAAAGGAAATGCTTTAAAATCTAAAAGAAATATATCTGATATTTTATTTTTGAAAAAAAATGATTAGTGTTTATAATTTTATCTAATATTCTTAGGGTCAGGCATCCCAACTTTGTTATATCCAGCGTCAACATAGTGAATCTCACCAGTAACTCCATTAGCAAGATCACTCAGCAAGTATAATGCAGAATTTCCAACATCATGAATATCTACATTTCTTTTTAAAAAAGAATGGTCTTCATTCCATTTATATAAAAATTTTGCATCTCCTATGGCAGAGGCCGCTAATGTTTTTATAGGTCCAGCACTAATTGCGTTAACTCTAATGTTTTTAGTTCCTAAATCTCTAGCTAAATATTTTACACTAGCTTCAAGAGCAGATTTGCAAACTCCCATTACATTGTAATTTGGAATTGCCTTTGTTGACTCGTAAGTCAAAGTCAGCATGCTGCCACCATTTTTCATAACTTTTGATGCTTCTTTAGCAACTTCAGTAAATGAAAAGCATGAAATCAACATACTTCTTAGAAAATTTTCTCTAGTAGTATTTAAATATTCACCAGACAATTCTGATTTATCTGAAAATGCAACAGCATGAACTACAAAATCAATTTCTCCCCATTTAGCTTTTATATTTTCAAATAATTTAGTTACTTCCTCTCTATTTTCAACATCACAACTGAAAGTTAATTTTGAATTCAATTTTTCTGATAAAGGGATCACTCTTTTTTTTAATGCATCTCCTAAGTAAGTAAACGCAAGTTCTGCCCCAGCTTCTGCAAGTTTTTGAGATATACCCCAGGCTATGGATCTTTCATTAGCAACACCCATTATCAATCCTTTTTTGCCCTTCATTAAACTCATAACTAAACCTTTTCAAAAATTAAAGCTGCATTAGTTCCACCAAACCCAAAACTGTTTGACATTACTGTATTTAAAGTTACTCCTGTTTCAGTTTTAGCGACTATTGGGAATTTTTTCGCTTCATCATCCATTTCATTAATATTTGCAGAGCCAGTAATAAAATTATTTTTCATCATAATTAAACAATATATTGCCTCATGAACAGATGCTGCTCCTAACGGATGTCCGGAAAGAGATTTAGTTGAACTAATTTTTGGAATTTCCGATCCAAAAGTCTCTTTTACAGCATTTAACTCTGTAATATCTCCAACTGGAGTAGATGTTCCATGTGTGTTTATGTAATCAATTTTATTTTTTGCTGTCGCCATAGCCATTTTCATACATCTAACAGCTCCCTCACCTGATGGTGCTACCATATCATATCCATCTGAGGTTGCTCCATAGCCAGTTAATTCTGCATAAATTTTTGCTCCTCTAGCCTTAGCGTGTTCATATTCTTCAAGCACTAATACCCCTCCGCCTCCGGCAATTACAAAACCATCCCTTGTTTTATCATAGGCTCTTGATGCAGTCTCAGGCGTATCATTGTATTTTGATGATAAAGCAGTCATAGCATCAAACATTGCAGTCATTGCCCAATGTATTTCTTCACTTCCACCAGCAAAAACAATATCTTGTTTACCCAATTGAATTAATTCCATAGAATTTCCAATACAATGTCCACTTGTTGCACAAGCTGAACTCATAGTGTAGTTAGTGCCTTTAATTTTAAATGGCACAGCAAGAGTAGCAGAAGCTGTGCTTGCCATTGTTCGTGGCACAATAAAAGGTCCCATAAGTTTTGGTGTTTTAGCTCGTGTTTTATCAGCAGCTAAAATAACATTTTCAATTGAGGGGCCACCTGAACCCATTACAATTCCTGTTTTAAAATTACTTATATCTTTCTCCTCTAAGCCGGAGTCTTCAATTGCTTCTTTCATGGCTATATAATTATATGCTGAACCAGAACCCATAAATCTAATTGTTTTTCTATCTATATGATCCTCTAGTTTAATGTTTGGTTTACCATGAACATGGCTTTTTAAATTGTGCTCTTTATATTCTTCTGCAAAAGAAATTCCTGATTTAGAGTTTAATAAAGATTGATATACTTCCTCTTGATTATTACCCAAACAAGATACTACCCCTAAACCAGTTATTACCACTCTTCTCATTATTTAAATAAACCTACTTTTAAATTGTCAGCTGAATATATTTTTTTCTCATCAGCAAGTAATACCCCATTAGCAAGACCAACAGTTGTTCCTCCAGGCGACATTATTTTTTTCATATCTATTTCATATCTTACATTTTTAACATTTTTTAAAACTTCACCTGTAAATTTAACAGTACCAACTCCTAAAGCCCTTCCCTTACCAGGATTTCCTTTCCAACCTAGGAAAAAACCAACTAATTGCCACATAGCATCTAATCCTAAACATCCTGGCATTACAGGATCTTCCTTAAAGTGACAATCAAAAAACCAAAGATCATTTTTAATATCTAACTCAGCTTTTAGTAAACCTTTTTTAAAAGCTCCCTTGTCGTCGTTAATTTCTGTAATTCTATCAAACATAAGCATTGGTGGAAGAGGTAATTTAGCATTACCAGGACCAAATAATTTCCCTTCACCACAATTAATTAGTTCATCGTATGAGTAAGAGTTTTTTTTCATAAAATTGAATACTCTTATTTACTTGATTTTGTAACTATATAATATAATTATAATACTTGTTTAGAATAATTTTAACTAACAATTTGCTTAAAAAGTGAAATATATAGAAAAATTAAGAAATTCTGGATTAAGACCTACTAAACAAAGGCTACAGATATGTGAGGTTCTGTTTAATACGGAGAGAACATTTCATTTCACAATAAATGAGTTAGAGCAAAAAATTAAAGATAAAATAGATAACAAAATATCTTTGGCAACAATCTATAATACAGTTCATGCTTTTGAAAAAAAAGGATATTTGAAGCAAATCCCTGTAAACTCAAACCAAACTTATTTTGACACAAACATTACTGATCATCATCATTTTTATAATTTGAAAGATGGAAATTTGATCGATTTAGAAAACTCTGATGTAGGACCCATAAATATTAAAAAAAAAATTAATGGTAAAAAAATCAAATCTATTGAAGTTCTTGTCAAACTCGAAGATTAATTAATCAATTTATTAAGCGTCATTATTAACCAATTGACAGCTATTTAGAACCATTATAAACTGCAAAAATAATCAATCTAATCATGGGGAGTAAATGAGTACTGAAAATTTTAAAAATAAATCTTTTAAATCTAATGAGTTAAGCAAATGTCCTTTTACAGGCGCAGGCACACCTGCAAAGTTTTCTGCAGGGAGAGGTCAAACGGTAAGAGATTTCTGGCCAAATAGTTTGAATCTCAAAATTCTTAGTCAGCATTCTAATTTATCGAACCCTATGGACAAGAAATTTAATTATGCGAAAGAATTTAAAAAACTTAATTACAAAGCGTTAAAAAAAGATTTAAAAAAATTAATGACAGACTCACAAGAATGGTGGCCTGCAGATTATGGTCATTATGGTCCTCTATTTATCCGATTAGCTTGGCACGCTGCAGGAACTTACAGGACTGGTGATGGTAGAGGTGGTGCCGGTACTGGCAATCAAAGATTTGCTCCGCTCAATTCTTGGCCAGATAACGTGAATTTAGATAAAGCAAGGTTACTTTTATGGCCAATCAAAAAAAAGTACGGAAGAAAAATTTCATGGGCAGATTTATTTATATTAGTTGGAAACGTAGCATTAGACTCCATGGGTTTTAAAACTTTTGGTTTTGGTGCAGGTAGAACGGACATCTGGGAACCAGAGGATGATATTTATTGGGGTTCAGAAAAAGAAATGCTAGGTGTTGAGAGATACAGTGGAAAAAGAGATTTAGAGCAGCCGTTAGGTGCTTCTCACATGGGCTTGATTTATGTAAATCCACAAGGTCCAGACGCGAATCCAGATCCATTACTAGCAGCACATGACATCAGAGAGACATTTGGAAGAATGGCTATGAACGATTATGAAACAGCAGCCTTAGTCGCTGGAGGACATACTTTTGGAAAATCGCATGGAGCAGCATCAGAGTCATACAAAGGTCCAGATCCAGAAGCTTCAAAACTTCAAGATCAGTCTACTGGATGGAATAGTGGATATAAATCTGGAAAAGGTGTTGACACTATTAGCAGCGGTATAGAAGGTGCTTGGACTCAAAATCCTATTAAATGGGATATGGGTTATTTAGATTGTTTATATGGTCATGATTGGGAATTAACAAAAAGCCCAGCTGGAGCTCATCAATGGACTCCAAAGAAAAATGGTCAAAAAATTAAAATGGTTCCTGATGCACATCAGAAAGGTGTGCTTCATCCACCAATGATGCAAACAACAGATATATCAATGAAAGTTGATCCGAGTTATGGACCAATTACAAAGCATTTTCATAAAAACCCTAAAGAGTTTCATGATGCATTTGCTCGGGCATGGTTTAAATTAACTCATAGAGATATGGGTCCAAGAGTTTGTTACTTGGGTAATGAAGTTCCAAAAGAGCAATTAATTTGGCAAGATCCAATTGATAAACCAAAGTACAAACTTAAATCAAAAGATATAAAAGATTTAAAAAACAAAATTTCTAAATCAAAAATATCAATTTCAGATTTAGTTTCTACTGCATGGGCATCAGCGTCAACATTTAGAGGATCAGATAAGAGAGGTGGCGCTAACGGTGCAAGAATAATGTTAGAACCACAAAAAAGCTGGGCTGTGAATAATCCTAAGAAACTATCAACTGTGGTTAAAGCTTTGAATAAAATTAAAGATCAATTTGATAATAAAAAGAAAAGTGTATCAATGGCAGACTTGATTGTCTTAGCTGGTGGTGTTGGCATTGAGATGGCTGCTAATAAGGCAGGGTATAAAGTTAATGTTCCATTTTCAGCAGGCAGAGGAGATGCAAGACAAGATCAAACTGATATTCATTCTTTTGGTCTTCTTGAGCCTCAGGCAGATGGTTTTAGAAACTATCTAAATGGTGGAGCTTCAAATGTCTCAGCAGAAGAAAAATTGGTTGATAAAGCACAACTAATGGGCCTGACTGCACCAGAAATGACAGCACTTATAGGCGGTATGAGAGTTTTAAATACTAACTATGATGGTTCAAATTATGGGGTTTTTACAAATAAACCTGGTTCTCTTACTAACGATTACTTCGTAAATCTATTGGACATGAATACTACATGGAAAGAGGAAGATAAATCAGAACAAACTTTTGTTGGAAAAGACAGAAAAACTCAGAAAAATAAATGGAAAGCAACAAGAGTTGATTTGATTTTTGGTTCAAACTCTCAACTAAGAGCTCTAGCAGAAGTTTATGCCTGTGAGGACTCAAGTGAAAAATTTGTCAAAGATTTTATAGCTGCATGGGTAAAAGTTATGAATTCTGATCGTTTTGATTTGAAATTAAATTAAATTTGAAAAAAAGATAAAGTTATATGGCAACAGCAAATTTTGAGGATTTTTACGAAGTTCCAGATCTTAATTTTGATATTTCAAAGTTAAAAGATGACCTGGATAAAATTTTGAAATTAAAAAAATTTAATACACCAGGTGTTACACATTTTGGTGCAATTCCAATAAACCAAATTCCAAATGATAAGAGCTCAGTTGAAGGTAATAATATTAGAGGAAAATATTGGACAATTGCAGATGATACTGGAAAAGAGGTTTCAAGAGATGTTGATATAGATGAGTCAAAATATACGCAATTAATTCCTGAATTTGAAAATACATATTTTGCAGAAGTTTACAGTATATTAAGCAAGAGATTTAAATTAGGAAGGGTAAGGCTTTTATTAAAAGAACCTAGATCTACTTTGAGTTGGCATAAAGATCCAGAATGCAGACTTCATGTGCCCATAATCACTAATAAAGGGTGTTCAATGGTCATAGAGAATGTTGCTAAACATTTACCTGCAGATGGAAAAGTTTGGATTACAAATAATACAAAATATCATAATTTTTTTAATGGAGGTGAACAGGCTAGAATACACCTTGTGGCTTGTGTTCTTGAAAGTCCTTTTAAAAATTGATGGAAATTACTAAGGGAATATTTCAGGCATCTCATAATATTTACAAAAATAATAAAGGCTCTCTACTAAGAACTGTTATTTACACAATTGGCCATTTTGTAATTGCGATCACTGTCTTAATGTTAGTGGCAGATGTATCTCTTATAATTGCACTAACTGATGCTATAGTTGAGCCAATCGCAAATTCAATTTGGTATTTTATTTTAGATAAATGGTGGACAAGTAAGTTAAAAAATAAATAATTCAATTATAACAAAAAATAAAGCAATTAGTAATCATTCGCAAAAAAAAATTGCTATTAATAATCATTCGCACGAATAACTGTTGAATTTAATAAAATTATATTTATTTTTTTGAAATGCAAATAGAAAACTATAATTGTAAAAAGTGTGGACTAACAATTTCTTCAACTTGTTCTAAATGTGATAAAATTGTTGACGTTGAAGTTCTTGATGATGGTTGTATCGTTCAGAAAACAAAATGTTTAGACTGTGCAAATACTCCAGTGATCAAGGATGTTTGTGAACAACAAAAGTAGTCTAACATTAAAATATATAAGTCGAGTAGATCAAGATTAATTCACACCCCAGGATTTTTCTATTTTAATCCATCCCTTAAAGTTTCCAGTTTTCACCTTACACCAATCACCAATACAATTCTGTACTAACAAAACTCTACCCTTTTCTATTTTTGCTAAAGGTTTTGAAAAATTTGTTGGCTTGCTAAACAAAATTTTATCGATCTTTGGTATTAAAGAATTTACTTTTTTGAGTTGAGAGACATGTATCCATCCACTATTATTTTTGAAATCGATAATCCTCCTAAAATTTTCTTTTTTATCAATCTGTTTAATAGGTAAATTAATTTTTTTATAGATATATTTTATAGGATACTCAAATCCTGGACCATATCTTACATTTACTTTGTTTTTTTTTAATGAGAGAAAAGTATCGTTTGCAAAAGCATTTAATGGAAAAAAAATCCAGAGAAAAATTAGAAAATATAACTTTTTCATTATTAAACTAAACCTTATTTTCTATTAAATTTAACTTTTCTAAAATTAAGATTTAAAAGATCAATAATTAATATTTGATTTTTTAAAGTTTGCCCAATTTTCATAATCATCTTTAAGGCTTCATTTGCTTGAGTTGTTCCTACAATTGATGCAGTTGTGCCAAGAACTCCCTCAAATTCACAATTTAGGTTATCGTCTGAAATTTCATTTTTTTGGTAGAAACTTTTTAAAGAAGCTGTTTTTTTATCAGTAAAATCAAATGCAAATACATGACCATCAAATTTACTAATTGCCCCTGTCACCAATTTTTTTTTCAATTTTATACAGAAATCATTAATTAAAAATTTTGTCTTAAAATTATCTGAACCATCAATTATTATTTCATAATCTTTAATTATATTTTTGATATTATTCTTATTGAGTCTTGATTTGTAAGTTTTAATTTTAGCAGATGGATTTATATCTCTCAGTTTTTTCGCAGCTACACTAACTTTTGATTTATTTATATCTTTAGAAGTAAATAAGCTTTGTCTATGTATGTTGGAAAGGTTTACGATATCATTGTCAACAAGACCAATAGTTCCAATACCAGCTCTTACTAGATTTTCTGCAGCAGGACAACCTAAACCTCCAACACCAACAATTAAAATTTTAGAGGATAAAATTTTTTTTTGACCTCTCGCACCTATATTTTTTAAAACTAATTGTCTTGAGTATCTTTCAATTTGAGATTTGTTAAGACTTTCTCTCATTTACCAGTTGAGCCAAAACCACCTGCTCCTCTGATTGACTCTGGAAGTTCATTTGTTTCTTCTAGATCCATTTTTATAACTGGAGTTAAAATCATTTGAGCAATTCTATCGTTGTTATTGATCTTAAAACTTTTGTTACCATGATTAAATAAAATAACTTTTATTTCTCCTCTATAATCACTATCAATTGTACCAGGTGTATTTAAAACACTAATATTGCTTTTTGCCGCTAATCCTGACCTTGGTCTTATTTGAATTTCATACTCTTTAGGAAACGCGACTGATAATCCGGTTGGTATTAGGCACGACTCGCCTGGTTTTAATTCAATTGATTTATCTATAAATGCCATTAGATCCATGCCAGATGCACCATTAGTTTTATATGATGGTAATTTAACAGAAGGTTTTAATTTTTTTACTAAAACTTTAATCATTAGTTTAAATGATTAATAATTTTTTTAACTAATTCATCTGAAATTTCTGATTTAGATTTATACTTAAGTCTTTCTATTTTTTTATTTTTATAAAGAATTGATACTTCATTAAAATCTGATTCAAAACCAATTGATTTATTTGATACATCATTTGCAACTATCCAGTCACAATTTTTTTCACTTAGTTTTTTATTAGCATAGTTTTCTAAATCATTCGTTTCAGCTGCAAAGCCTACCACAAGTTTTGGTCTTAAGGAGTTATGATTAGAGACATAATCAAGAATATCGACATTTTTTTCCAAATCTAAACTAATTTCATCTTGTTTCTTTATTTTTGTTTTAGAAATTTCTTTTACTTTATAATCACACACTGCTGCTGAAAATATTGCTATTTCGGCTGGTAAACTTTTAAGTGTCGATTGAAACATTTCTTCAGCAGTTTCAACTTTGATCAAATTGATATCATTATTTATTTCTAAGTTTGTTGGTCCTGAAATTAAAGTTGTTTCAAAACCTTTTTTTGATAATGATTTCGCAATTTCATAGCCTTGCTTACCACTGGATTTGTTAGATATATATCTTACTGGATCGATGTACTCTTTGGTTGGTCCTGCGGTCACGATTGCCTTTAATTTATTTTTTTTCTTTAAATTTTTGAAATAAATTTTAAGCTTATCTATTATATCTTTTGGTTCCGACATTTTACCTTCACCGTATTCTCCACATGCCATATCTCCAATTTCAGGGCCAATTAATTCATAGTTATAGGTTTTTAGTTTTGTTATATTTTGTTTAGTAGATTGATGTTCCCACATTCTTACATTCATTGCAGGAGCAATAAAAATTTTTTTGTTTGACGCAAGAGCAACAGTTGAAGCTAAATCATCTGAACTTCCGCTAGCAAGTTTAGATATTGTATTAGCTGTTGCAGGTGCAATTAAGATAAGATCTGCCCATCTTGAAAGACTAATATGATCCATCTCTGCCTCATTTTCTATACTAAAAAGATCCTGATAAACTTTAGATTGAGATAATGAGGTAATTGAAAGAGGTGTAACAAATTTAGCACCACTTTTAGTAAGAATTGTTTTGATAATTACACCATCCTTTTTTAAAAGTCTGATTAATTCAAGACTTTTATATGCAGCTATACCTCCACAAATTATTAATAAGATTTTTTTATTATTCAAGTTACCCATGGAGTGAATTAAAATACCAATAGACCAAAAATTACAAGGACTAAAAAGCCAATAATAGATTGATTTCTAAAAGCAGTCATTTCTGATTTTTTTGTATTCAAAGCAGTATAAGAGTTTGAATTTTGTGGAATTTGGCCACTAGCCAAATATGTTAGAGCTTGATTAGCTTTGTCCATTATTTCTGGGAATTCTGGTAATCTTTTAATAACTTCAGAAGTGCTTTGGATTGTCTCACTAATCGTAGTCATAGGATCTTTTGTTTCTCTTAACCAATTTTCAAGAACAGGTTTAGATGTAGTCCAAATGTTTGTATTAGGATTTAATTTTCTAGCTACCCCTTCCACAACGACCATTGTTTTTTGTAGCATCAGAAGTTGAGGTTGCGTTTGCATGTTAAATTTCTCTGTAACATCAAATAATTGTTTTAATAATTTTCCACCAGAAATATCTTTTACTGTTTGACCAAAAATTGGTTCACCAATTGATCTTAGGGCCTGAGCAAGGTCATCGATCGGAACTTCTTTAGGAACCAGTCCAGCAACTAAATGCACTTCTGCTACTTTACGATAATCTCTTTGAATAAAACCAAATAATATTTCTGCCAAAAATCTTTTACTCATTTTATCAAGTCTACCCATTATTCCAAAATCAATTGGAACTATATGACCATTATTATCTATAAATATATTTCCTTGATGCATATCAGCGTGAAAAAATCCATCTCTCACTGCATGTCTTAGAAAATTTTGAATAATGTCGTTTGCGATTTTTTCAGTATTTAAATTTCTTTTTTTTAGCTCCTCAGTTTCCCTAATAGAAACTCCATCGACCCAATCTAATGTCATTACATTTTCACTTGTAAAATTCCAATAAATTTCTGGAACTCTAAACCCAACATCATTTTTAGTATTTTCTGCGTATTCATTAGCTGCAGCTGCTTCAAATCTTAAATCCATTTCTAAATTTGTTATTTCTTTAAGTAAAAAAACTACTTCGACCAATTTTAATCTTTTTGTCTTTTTAATAAACGACTCTACTAAAAAAGCAAAAAGCATAATTGCATCAATTTCATCATTAAAAATTTTTTTAATATTTGGCCGTAAAATTTTTATCGCAACATCCTTGATAGTACCATTATCGTTGATTTGAGCTTTATGGACTTGAGCTATGGAGGCTGCTGCAACAGGTTCACTTAAATTGATAATTGAGTTATATGTCTCATTTCCTAAATCATTTTTGACGATTTCTTTAGCTTGTATAAGTGAAAATGGTGGCAATTTATCCTGAAGACTCTCTAGTTGTTTTGAGAGATCCTCACCAATTATATCTGGTCGCGTAGCTAAAAATTGTCCAAGTTTGATAAAAGTTGTACCCATAGACTCCAAGGAGTCTGCCAAGTTCTTGCTTTCACTTTTATTAAAATCTTTTTTTTTAGGTGTAAAAGATATTGATAAAAATTTAAACAGTAATGTGATTGCTAATGGCGGCTTTTGAAACTTTGAGATTATCTCTAATATATTTGAATGAGCTATTTTTCGTCCAAGTTTAAATAAAGTTATAATTTTTTTTATCATTAAACTTTCCAACCACTATGTATAGATACTATTCCATTAGAGAAGTTCCTGTAATTGCATTTTTGAAATTTTTTGACTTTCATATATTGTAAAAGCTCCTCTTGATTGACAAAATTATCAATACTTTCAATAAGATAATCATAAGGCTCTCTTTGTCCAACGACGTATTTACCAACTAAAGGAATTAATTTTGAATAATTTTTATAGATAAGTTCTAAGTTTTTATTTTGTATTTTGGAAAATTCTAAACAAAAAAATCGTCCACCTTTTTTTAAAACTCTATATGCCTCTGATAAAGATTTATCTAAATTTTTTGTATTTCTTAAGCCAAAACTAATCGTATAAAAATCAAATGAATTACTTTTGAGGGGGAGTTTTTCTGCACTGGAAATTATCCATTTTATATTTTTATAATTTTTTAGCTTTTCTTTTCCTTTGGATACCATTCCTCTATTTGGGTCGATGCAGGTAATATGATTATTGATATTAGTGTTATCTAGATAAAGTTTTCCTATATCTCCAGTACCGCAAGCAACATCAACCAGGCTTTTATTTTTTGATGGTCCCATCATATTGATTAAGTTTTTTTTCCACAGTCTATGTATTCCAAAAGACATAAAATCATTCATTAAATCATATCTATCAAAAACTTGATTAAATACGCCCTGAACTAACCCTTTTTTATTTTGAAGATGTTGTTGCATTTTTAATTAATTATTCATTTAATATAATAGTAAATGCCAGAATTACCAGAAGTAGAAATAGTCCGACAATCTTTATTAAAAAATATAAAAGGTAAAAAAATCAATAAAGTTTTGGTTAGAAATAGAAACTTAAGATTTAAATTGGAAACCTCCTTTGAAAAAAAGCTAAAAAATAAATTTATTTCAAATATCAAAAGATTTTCAAAATATTTGATTATTGAGCTGGAGAATAAAAGTTTTTGTATAGTCCATTTAGGAATGTCAGGAACAATTCACATTATTAAAAATAAAAAAAATAATCTTCCCACTAACACTAGTTTTTATAATTCACCAAATTTGCCCAAAAATCACAATCATGTTGAATTTTTCTTTAAGAATATCAAGTTAGTTTATAATGACCCTAGAAGATTTGGCTATTTCAAATTTTTCAGTGATTTTAATAGTCTAAAAAAAAAGTTTAAAAGTTTTGGTCCAGAACCCTTTAATAAAAAATTTAATTTAAAGTATTTGATTAATTATTTTAAAAAAAAAGATAAGAATATAAAAAATTTTTTATTAGATCAAAATTTTGTTTCTGGAATCGGAAATATTTATGCGAGTGAAATTTTATATTTATCAAAAATTAATCCCTCAATTCCAGCTAAATATTTAAAAAAAAATCAATGCAAAAATATAGTAATAAATTCAAGAAAAATTTTGCGAAATGCTATAAATAAAGGTGGATCAACCATAAGGGACTTTAAAAATACAAAAGGCGATCAAGGTAATTTTCAAAAAGAATTTAGGGTTTATGGTAGAGATAAACAAAAATGTAAAAGATTTAAATGTTCGGGAACAATTAATAAAATAACTCAATCAAATAGATCAACATTTTTGTGTGAAATTTGTCAGAAATGATAAATATATTATTGACCAGGCCTATTTAAGCGGTTATACCCCTGCAAAATTATGGCTAATACAAAATCAGCAATTAAAAGAATTAGACGAATAGCTAAACAAACTGCAGTTAACAAGGCGAGAAAAAGTAAATATAAAATTGCATTAAAAAAGATGAACGCCCTAATTGAAAATAAAAAAAAAACCGAAGCTTTAAAGTTCTTACCTAAGTTGAATTCTGAGTTAATGAAGATTGCTAAAACTGGAATTATAAAAAAACAGAATGCATCTAGGAATGTATCAAGAATTACAAAGAAAATTACTTCTCTTTAAATCTTACACCTCAAGTTGATTCAACTCCAATAATACGCTTCATGTATGAAGAAAAAATTTTATTTCACAATATTTAGATTTAGTAAAAAGGTTATATATTTAATTCAATCATAAATTTTATTTTTTTTTTGATGCATAAAAAATTTTTTTGTCAAAGAATTTTTTAAAAAAAAATTTTTACACAATCCTAGATTTAATTTTTTTTTGTTAAATTAAAATAATTTGTTGCAAAATTTTTTATTATAGTTCTAACTGAATGTTCTCCAATAAATTATGAATAATTCACGATTTAACAAAAATATAGAAAAGATAAATTTAGATTGGACCACGATACAGTCTGAAATTAAAGTAAAATTGGGAACAGATATTTATGAAAGCTGGATAAGAAAAATTAATTTCGTTGAGGAGTTTAATAATTATTTATTGTTATCAGTTCCTACGAGATTTATTCGTGATTGGATTACTTCAAGATATCTTGATCAGATTTTGCAAACTATAAAAAAACATAAAAAAGAAATAATTAGAATTGAATTTAAGATTATCGATGATGATGCAAATAATGATGAAAAATCAATTGATTTAAAAAAACATAATCCAAATGGAAAAATCTCGTTTATAAAAGACTCTTATCTTCAATATAATCGAATAGACCCTAATAAAAGATTTGAAAATTTTTTGATAGGCTCGAGTAACAAAATAGCATTTGAAGCTTCGAAAAAAGTATCTGAAAATATTTCATATTATAATCCTCTTTATATTTATGGAGGAGTTGGTCTGGGTAAAACCCATTTGCTCAATTCTATAGGTCATAAACTTAATGAAAGTAAAAAAGTAATGTTTATATCTGCTGAACGTTTTATGTATCAATTTGTAAAGTCTATTAAATCTAATGATATGGTAAAGTTTAAAGAATATTTTAGAAATACTGATGTTTTACTAATAGACGATATTCAGTTTATGAATGGTAAGGAGGCAATGCAAGAAGAGTTTTTTCATACTTTCAATGCACTTCTAGATAAAGGTTCACAAATTATTGTATCTGCAGATAGACCACCAAATAAACTATCCAGAATTCAAGAGAGAATTAAATCAAGATTTTCTGGAGGACTTGTAGTTGATATCCAAAAACCAGAATATGATTTGAGAAGAAAAATAATTAATTATAAAATTAATGAGTTGATAAATCTTTATTCTGATAATTTGAATATCTCTGAGGAGATACAAGATTTTTTAAGCAGCAAGGTAACTACTAATGTTAGAGAGTTAGTTGGAGCTATTAATCGAATAGTTTCATTTTCCAGAATCTATAAAAAATTACCAAGTCTATCTGAAACTAAAATTATATTGAAAGACTTACTAAATTTAAACGACAATATCGTAACGATAGACTCTATACAAACTATTGTTTGTAAATTTTTTAAGATAAGTAAAAATGAAATGCTATCTTCAAGAAGATCTAGATATCTAGTAAGACCAAGACAAACAGCTATTTATTTAACTAAAATATTGACAACAAAATCTCTTCCAGAAATCGGACGTGAATTTTCAAATCGTGACCACACAACCATTATTCACTCAGTAAAAACTATTGAAAGGTTAAAAGAAAAAAATCCTGATATGAACGATAACATTAACAAATTGAAAAATATCATACTGTACAATAAAGAGAATGAGATTTAATATTAATCAAAAAGAGCTTCAACAAGCTTTAGGATATTGTCAGGGAGTTATAGAAAAAAGGAGTACTTTACCAATACTTTCCAATGTTTTATTAGACGCTAGTGAGTCCAAGTTAACAATAACTGCCACAGATTTAGATTTAGTTTTTATTCACCAAATTAAAGATGTTGAGATTTTAGAAGAAGGAAAAACAACTACAACATCTTCGACAATGTTTGATATTGTAAGGAAGTTCACCCCAGATAAAAAAATTAATTTATCTTTAAATAGCGAAAACAAACTTAAATTAGAGTCACACAAATCCATATTTAATTTAAATTGTATTAATTCTTCTGAGTTTCCATTGACTGATGAAAATTTCAATCAAAATGAGTTTGTAATTAATTCAAAACTATTTTTGAAGCTTCTTAATAAGTGTAAGTTTTCAGTCTCAAATGACGAAACAAGACATTATTTAAGTGGAATATATTTTCATCAAACAGAAGTTGAAGATAAGATTTATCTTACAGCAGTTGCAACCGATAGTCACAGGATGTCAATTTCAAAAATTAGATTAAATGAAAAAATAAGCTTTGAGCCAATTATTCTTCCAAAAAAAACTATTTTTCAACTTTGCTCTTTATTAGATGATTTTGATGGTGATGTTAAAATATCTAATTTGAAATCAAAAATCAAATTTGAATTATCAGAAAGTATTTTAATATCTAAATTAATTGATGGTAAGTTCCCTAACTATATCCAAGTAATACCAAAAAATAATCAAAAAAAATTAGAGACCGATCTCAAATCATTTTTAGGATCTGTGGATCGTGTAGCGTCAGTATCACTTGATAAAAAAGATGGTGTAAAATTTAAATTATCAGAAAACTCACTAAACTTGTCAGTAAATAATGCAAATAGTGGAGATGGTAATGAAACTTTAAATGTGAAGTTTAATCATGATTTACAGATAAGTTTTAATTCGAGATATCTAATTGATGTTGCGTCACAGCTTGATGGAGAAAAAATTGAAATATTTTTTAACGACTCTGGATCTCCAGCATTAATAAAAGATCCAAGCGATTTTGATAGTATTTATGTCGTAATGCCGATGAAAGGTTAATTTATAAGATCTAATTCCGAGTAAATTCTATTTTCTAAAGTTTTTAAAAATTCCTCTTTTTCTAAGTTTTTATTTATCCTAGGTATGATTGATATTGTAATAGTTTTATTAGAAACTTTTCTTCCTAATTTAGGCCAAACATGCCCAGAGTTTATTGCAATAGGTTGACATGCAACATTAAGCTTTTCATAAATTCTAGTTGCTCCTTTTTTAAAAGGTGGCCTCTCATTTGGTAAAACTCTTGTTCCTTGAGGAAAAATAATCAGAGGTCTATCTGAACTTGTAATCACGTTTGAAATTTCATCATAGAAACTAAGATTATCTTTTGTTATTTGACCTCTCTTAATTGATATAGAACCAATCTTTTTTAGATACCATCCAAATATAGGAATTAGTAATAATTCTTTCTTAAGGATAAATACTGGTGAGTTAAATAAAGTTTGAAGAAAGAAAGTTTCAAACATTGATTGATGTGATGCTGCTATAAAAAATTTTTCATCTTTTATAATATTTTCAGTTCCTTTAATTATGATTTTTGTTGAGAGAAAAAATTTCAAACAGAAACCGGTCCAGTGACCCATTAATTTACCACCTAATAGCACTACTTGTTTAGGTAAGAAAAAAGAGGGTAAAAAAAATATTGAAATAATAACAATTCCAGTAAAAAAAAATAATGAAAATATAAAGTTTCTTAACATTTTATCAAAAGCTAGATTATTTCTATGTGCTTTTGTCTTTTTCTAATTACATTAATTTTAGAACCTTTAACTAATAATTCTATAGGTTTAGGTCTGAGATTGTAATTAGAACTTAACGACATGCCATAAGCACCAACATCACATATAGCTATTAAATCTTTTTCTTTTAATTTTTGAAATTTTTTTAACGTTATAAATTTATCGGTACTTTCACAAATTGGACCAACAAATTCGTAAGTTTTATTTGACATCTTACTAGATTTTACTACTGGCAATGTCCTATGAAATGCCCCATATAGTGCTGGTCTCATTAGATCATTCATTGCAGCATCTAAAATTATAAATTTTTTTCTCCCACTATCTTTAATGTAAATGACTTTACTTATCAATGTTCCAGTATTGCCAATTATAGATCGACCAGGTTCAAATATAATTTTTACTTTATGTTTTTTAAGAAAATTATTTATTGCATTGTTATACTTTTTATAGTCGAGTTTCTTATCTTTATAAGAATAATTAATACCCATGCCTCCACCCAAATCAATAAATTCAAATTGATGATTAGTTTTATCCAAGATGTAGCTAACAGCCTTAAGCATTTTTCCATAGGGCTTATGATCTAAAATTTGACTTCCAATGTGAACACTCAAACATTTTAAGTCTATATTTTTTGAATTTTTACAAAAATCTACAATTTTACGAAATGTATCTTTATTTACTCCAAATTTATTCTCTTTTTTTCCAGTAGAAATTTGATTTAGTGTTTTTGCATCTGTGTTTGGATTAAGTCTAACACCAACTCTAACTTTTTTATTTTTTAATTTCGCAATTCTATTTATTTCTATTATTTCACTTAGAGACTCAGCATTAATTAGTAATATTTTTTTGTTAATTGCAAAATTTAGTTCACTAGAAGTTTTTCCAACTCCAGAAAAGACTATTTTATTGGGTTTTATTCCTGCTTTTAAGGCTATCATAAGCTCACCTAAAGAAACTACATCAGCTCCTAAACCAAATTTTTTAATTTCTCTAATTAAATTAACATTAGTATTAGATTTAACTGCAAAACAAATTAAAGGTGAAAAAGATTTAAAATTTTCTTTAAACCTATTTACATTTTCTTTTAATTTTGAATATGAATAACAATAAAAAGGTGTTCCAAATTTTTTGGCTATTCGCTGAAAATTGACTTTCTCTACTGCCAGTCTTTTTTTTATATATTTCATGAAATTTTGTTAGTTAAAATTGTTGATACTTTAATTTCTTCAATTGAGGATTTATATTCAGGATCACCTTTCTTCCCACAAGAAACTAAAATACAGCAAACTAAAATAACAAATGTAATTTTTTTAATCATTTTGACTTTTTATATTTCCTTATCATTTTTTTGATATTATCAAAAGATGTTCCACCATAAGATTTTTTAGAATTAACAGAATTCTTTAAATCAAACACTTTTAATACATCATTTGTTAATGTCGGTTCTATCTTTTTTAAGTCTTGTAAGGACAATTCGTTCAGTTTTTTCTTTTTTTTTTCAGCTAAATTCACTAGCAAAGCTGTTTTTTGATAAGCCTCTCTGAAAGAAATTGAATTATTTTTTACAAGATAATCGGCTAGATCTGTTGCAGTGATGTATCCTGAATATGCTAGTTCTAGCATCCTTTTTTTATTAGGACTTACATTTTTAAGAATCTCATTAAATATTTTTAAACTTTCAAAAAGTACATCAAAGGACCTAAAAATAATTTCTTTATCATCTTGAAGATCTTTGAAGTACGAAAGAGGCAATCCTTTTAGTATAGTAAACATAGAAAATAAATTGCCAAAAGTAGTTCCTGATTTACCTCTTAGGTACTCTAAGAGGTCAGGATTTTTTTTTTGTGGCATTATTGAGGAGCCAGTTACTATTTTATCTGAAAGATTTATTAAATTGAAACCGTCAGAATTCCAAATAATTAATTCCTCAGCAATTCTTGACAAATGCAATGAACAAACAGAGGAGCTGTAAAGAAAATCTAAAACAAAATCTCGATCTGCTACAGTATCGATTGAATTATTTGTTGGCCTTTCAAAACCAAGTTTTTTTGTCGTATAATTTCTGTCAATATTAAATGAAGTTCCAGTTAATGCAGCAACACCTAATGGGTTTTCATTTAAACTGTCTAGATTACTCTTAAATCTGTCTTTGTCTCTTTTAAACATCTCTACGTATGCCATTAGATAATGTGCAAATGAAACTGCTTGTGCATTTTTTAAATGAGTAAAACCCGGCATAATAGTATCTACATTTTTTTCAGCTAACTTAATTGAGTTGTTTATTACGTTATTTAACATTACACTTATTTTATGATTTGCAGATTTAATCCAGATTTTAAAGTCAGTAATTACTTGGTCATTTCTAGATCTGGCTGTGTGAACATAACCAGCTTCTTCACCGATTATCTCAAATAGTCGTTTTTCAATATTTATATGAATGTCCTCATATTTTTTACTAAATTCAAATTTTTTATTAGATATTTCTTTTTCAATTTTATTTAGTCCATAAATTATTTTATTTTTTGTTCTAAAAGAAATAATTTTTTGTTTAAACAACATTTCTACATGGACAATAGAACCATTTATGTCTTCTTTATAAAGTCTTTTATCTATATCAATAGAGCTACCTATTTTTTGTGAGAGATTAGACGAATTATTTCTAATTCTTGTATTCCATATTGTCTGGTTGTTTTTATTTTTTACCATGATAATTAATTATACCTTTTTAAAATGAGATTATTAATAATATTTATTTTAATGCTATCAAATTCTTTTGCTAGTGATGCTACTGAAATAAAAAATTTAGTCATAAATAAAGAGTTAAAAAATTACAGTGATATAACGTTTTTAGACATCAAAAATAAAGAATTAAACTTAAATGATTATAAGGGAAATCTAGTTTTATTGAATTTTTGGGCAACTTGGTGTGCTCCATGCAAAGATGAAATGCCATCTTTGGATTTATTAACTAAAAATTCTAATTTGAATAATCTTAAGGTATTTCCTATAAACATTGGTAAGGATACTTATCAAAAATCTTTAACTTTTTTTGAAGATTTGAAAATAAAAAATTTAGAAATATATTTTGACTCCCCTAATACATTGGCCAAGAAATTCAAATTGAGAGGTCTTCCTACAACTATTTTTTTTAATAAAGAAGGACAAGAGTTTGCAAGAATAATTGGATCAATCGACTTTATTGATGAAAAATTTATTAATTGGTTAAGTGATTATAATTAATTTTTAAAAAAATATGCAAAAGCTACTAAGGCTATAATTGCTATAAATTGTAGCAAGACTCTTAATTGCATTAATTTATTAGAGTATTTTTTACTTGTTTCTCCACCTTTAAATAAAGTTCCAATACCAAGAATTAAAACCAAACCAACTGCCACAAGCAAAATTATAGATAAAATTTTTACTAATATTCCAGAAATCATAAAATTATAGTAGGCTGTTTTATAGATAAAAAAACATAAATCAATTACTATGCTATGACATTTTGCCTTGATACAACCATTATAAAACCAGAAAAAGATGTGAAAATTGAAAACGCAGTTATTTTACTTCATGGGTATGGAGGTGATGGCAAAGATATAAGTATGCTTTCTTTAAACTGGAAAAGGCACCTTGCAAATACAATTTTTCTCTGTCCAAATGGTCACGAACCTTGTCCAATAAATCCATCTGGATATCAATGGTTTGATCTTACAAAAGATGATCCAAAGTATATCTTAGAGGAGTCAATTAAGGCTGAAAAAAAACTCAATCAATTCATAAATGAAATAAAGATTAAATATAATTTGGAAAATAATAACATTTGTTTGTCTGGTTTTAGCCAAGGATGTATGATGTCAATTAACCTAGGACTTACATCTAAGAGCAAGTTTAGTTGTGTAGTAGGTTTTTCTGGTAAGATTATAGATCAAGAAAACCTAATGCAAAGAAAAAAAACGCCAACAAGTATCTTACTAATTCATGGTGATTCTGATCAAGTTGTCTCACCTAACCATATGTTAGAGGCAAAAGATTTTTTTATTAGATCAAATATTGAAATAGAGACCCATTTAATTAAAAATTGTGATCATCATATTCCAATAGAGGCCTCTAGTATAGCATTAAATTATATTTTAAAAAAATTTAAATGAATGCTAAATATTGAATTCATTTTTTATTTAAGTTAAAATTAAATTGTGAATAATTTTATTGAACAAGATGTGTCATTAGAAAAATGCCCTGCGTTGGTTTTAAACGCAGATTATAGACCTTTAAGCTATTACCCTTTATCATTATGGTCTTGGCAAGATACAGTAAAGTCAGTTTTTTTAGATAGAGTAATTATAGTTAGTAGTTATGATAGAATTGTTAGAAGTCCATCCTTTAAAATGCAGCTTCCAAGCGTTATTGCTCTCAAAGATTATATAGTACCACAATCTCAACCAAGTTTTACAAGATTTAATGTCTTTTTAAGGGATAAATTTTCTTGTCAATACTGCGGAAGTGGGCAGGAATTAACTTTTGACCATCTTTTACCAAGATCTAAAGGTGGAGAAACACACTGGGATAATGTTGTTACAGCATGTTCTGCATGTAATGTTAAAAAAGGTGGAAAATTATTAAAATCTTCAGGAATGAAACTCAATCAGTATCCATATCAACCATCAACAGAGGACTTACATAGAAATGGTAAGAATTTTCCCCCAAATTATTTACATAAAAGTTGGATGGACTATTTATATTGGGATGTTGAGCTTGAGGCTTAAATTTAAATTTTTTCAGAAATATTTATTGCTAATTTAGATCCGGTTTTAATAATTCTATCCATTATAGAGTAAAAACCTTTTTTTGTTGCACCCTCCTCATAAGCAATGTCCTTATGATCTAATTCATCTTGTCTAAATTTTGTAATTTTCTTCTTTAATTCTTCTTCTTCAGGACCTAGCTGATTAATTTGATCTAAATAATGTTTATCTATAACTTCTTCAACAGATGCGGTACACAGCATTGCAGCTTTTTTACCTAATAAAGTAGACCCAAATCCTAATCCAACTCCTAATAAATCCCATAAAGGTAAAAATTTTGTTGGTTCAATGTTTCTTTTTTTTATTTCGTTCTCAAAAAATTGACAATGTTCAATCTCATGCTCTTTCATATCCTCAATTTTTTTTTTCAATTCATCATTTTTAACAATAGTATTTAAAGCTAATAATTGACCCTCATATATTTTCACAGCACCTCTCTCACCAGCATGGTCAACCCTAATAAACTCCTGTACTCTTTTATTTGTTTTTTTCATATTTATTAAAGATTTTTAAAAGTGTTATAATAAACAATAAACTAATGACAATATTAATACTTGTGAGTGATAATCCAAAAATCCTAAATGTCACATCTCTGCAGCTTATTGTTTTCTCACTTAATTGTTTAAGCAAATCTTCTTTGGTGAAACTTTCAGTTAAACCTTTTACTCCACAAACAGATGACTCCTGAAAAAACCCCTGTTCAATTCCAAAATGGTAGAATGAAATTGCAAAAGAGAAGGTAAAAGTAAGAATTAGTAGTAAAACAAAGAATTTTTGATTTTTTTTAATTAAAAAGATCGACATTATTATCATGATACTTAATCCATAAGGAATTCTCTCTATTAAACATAAATTACAAGGCTGATGTCCAAGGGCATATTCGATAAAAAAAGCAGAAACTAAAGCAATAAAGCTAAATAAAAAAATTATCTTTAAATAAAATTCAGCTTTTAAATTAAACATTAGATTTAAAAATTAGATAAACTACTAATCCAACAATAACAATTAATATTCCAATTATCGTAAACCATTTTGACCCATGTTTATCCATAAATTCACTAAATAGATCTCCAAACTTATAAGAGAGATATGACACTAAAAAAAATCTTAATCCTCTAGAAATTAAGCTTATTAAAACAAAAATTAAAAAGTTAAAACCTATGAGACCACTCGCAATCGTAAAAACTTTATAAGGAAGAGGTGTAAAACCTGCTAAAAAAAGTATTCCTAGCCAAGCATAAAAACCGTCATTTCTAATTAGGCTTTCTTTTATATTATTTAGTTTATTCTCATAACCATAAAAATTCATGATTTGAGCTCCAAACTCAAAAAAGAATGCTCCAATTATATAACCGAGCATGCCACCTAAAACTGAAAATATTGTTGTTATTAGAAAAATTTTTTTAAAATCAGTTTTTTTGGAGATTACCATTGGAATAACCATAACGTCAGGAGGAATAGGAAAAAATGAACTTTCAACAAATGACACAATCGCCAAATAGTATTTAGAACTTTTGTGACCTGCCAAATCTAAACATTTTTTGTAAAGATTTTTAAACATTTTTTGGTTTTAATATAATTTTAGTTCTTATACTATTTAATATATTATTTAACAATCCGGGCGAATGGCGGAACTGGTAGACGCGCACGACTCAAAATCGTGTTTCGCAAGAAGTGAGAGTTCGATTCTCTCTTCGCCCACCAAATTATGCAATTAAATAGAATAAATAGTTTAGTAGAACTTTTTTTTACAAAGTATAAAGAAATAAACTCAGTTGCTGATAAGCCATTTTTAAAATGGTTGAAAGAAAACAAAAAAGATTTTTTGACTTGGGAGCAAGTTTCAACAAAAATTCAAATTTTATCTGAATATTTAAAAGCAAATTTATCGGATGGAGACCGATGTATCCTATTATCTGAAAATCGACCTGAGTGGCTTATCTCTGACATATCAATTATGAACGCAGGTGGGGTTACGGTGCCTTTATTTACAACTTATTCAGAGAAAGATTATGAATACATCATTAATGACTGTAAGCCAAAAATTTGTATCGTCTCCAATGAAACCCAATTAAACAAAATAAAAAAATTTATCTCGGATGAAATAAAAGTTTTATCTATTGAAAACATAAATAGAAAAGTCGAGAATATAGAAAATATTTTCGATGAATATTCTAAAAAAAAGAAATCAAGTACTGATTTAATTTTTAATCAAAACCTTGAAAGGAAAGATCTTGCTTGTATAATTTATACATCTGGAACAACTGGTAATCCTAAAGGAGTAATGCTCAGTCATGGAGGAATTCTATCAAATTGTGAGGGAGCTCAAGAAATATTAAATCAATTAGTTCAAAATAGTGAACCTACTTTTTTAACATGGTTGCCTTTGTCTCATTCATATGAGCATGCAGTTCAATTTGTTCAAATCTCGTTTGGTGCAAAAATTTATTATGCTGAAAGTCTAGAGAAGTTATTATCCAACATGTCTATTGCAAAACCCACTATTATGACAGCAGTGCCAAGATTTTATCAAAATTTGTACAGTAAAATTTCAATGAATTTTTCAAAGCAAAAAGGTTTTAAGAAAAAACTGATATCTTCCACTATCTCAATTGGAACTAAAAAACTGAATGGTGGGAATTTAACGTTGAAAGAAAAATTAATTAATTTTTTTTGTGAAAAACTGGTGAGAAAAAAGATTAAAAATCAATTTGGTGGAGAACTAAAGGCCTTTGTATCTGGGGGTGGCGCTTTGGACCAAAAAATTGGAGAATTTTTAAATGCTATAGGATTGCCCACCCTCCAAGGCTACGGTCTTACCGAAGCCTCACCTGTGGTAAGTTGTAATATTCCAGGAAAAATCAAAATCGAGACAGTTGGACCTCCTTTTAAAACAAATCAGGTAGATATAGCTGAGGATGGTGAAATTTTAGTCAAAGGTGAGAATGTAATGCTTGGTTATTGGAACATGGAAAAAGAGACAGCCGATGTCATAAAGAATGGTTGGTTGCATACTGGTGATATTGGAGAGATTACACAAGATGGAAATTTAAAAATTACTGATAGAAAGAAAGAAATAATAGTTAGTCTTGGAGGAGACAACATTTCACCATCTAAAATTGAGAATTTATTATGTTTAAATGAAAAAATTAAACAAAGTTTTGTTTATGGAGATAAAAAAACTTATTTAGTTGCATTAATTGTTTCTGAAAGTAAAGAAAATAGAAAAAATATTGAAATTTATTTAGAAAACTTAAATAAAACTTTATCTTTAGTTGAAAAAGTTAAAAAATTTAAATTAATTGAAGAAGAATTTACAATTGACAATGGAATGTTAACACCAACATTGAAATTAAAAAGAAAAAAAATCTTAGACAAATATAAAGATGATTTGGAAAAACTTTATTAAATTAATAAATTATTTGATTATAAAGCGCATAAACATTAACTTTTTTACACTTTAGATTGTAAAAAAATTTTTATTTTAAATTTTATTTTTTTTAAAATTAAAACTTTAATTAAAGAATTGACATAACGTATATAAAAAAATAAAAATAAGTTAATTACGAATCATTTTGATTCGTTTAACTAAAAAAGGGAGCTAAAGATGCCTAAGAGAAGAAAAAAAGCAAAGAAGGCTAAGAAAAAAGCTAAGAAAAAAGCTAAAAAAAGAAGAAGAAGATAATAACTTAGTATTCTTTATAAAAAACGCTTCTCATAACTTTATGTGTGAGAGGCGTTTTTTTTTAATCCTCAATAGTCTCCTCTACTTCAGAAATCGAGTCTTCAACAGGTAATTCAGAACTTGTAGAAGATTTAGTGACTTTAGTTTCAGGTTGTTCCTCTTTTATTAAATTTCTTTTGAGAGCTTTATCTAACTTTTTTTGTGTTTCTTCTCTTGACACATTCAATACAATTTGAAACTCAGATAAAATTCTATCATAAGCTTTTTCAAAAAGTTGTCTTTCACTATAAGATTGATCAATCATTAAATCGTCACCTTTATTTAAATCTCTTACGACTTCTGCAAGTTCATAAATTTTACCTGATGAAATTTTCGCTTCATATTCTTGAGCTCTTCTACTCCACATTGATCTTTTGATTTTTGGTTTACTTTTTAAAATTGAAATACTTTTATTTACTTGATTAATTGTTGATAGAGGACGTAAATGCAATTGTTTATTTACTGGAACCATTCCGTTAGCTTTATCTTTCTCAAATTTAATAATATATGTCTCTACATCAATCCCACCAATATTTATTTTCTTAAATTCTGTAATTTGACCTACCCCATGTTTAGGATAAACAACATAATCTTTTATCTTGTATTCTCTTTTTTCAGTATTTTGTTTTTTTACTTTTTTTATTTCTGGTTTAACTTCATTATTTTTGGAGATTCGAAGATTCTCTGATTTGGTCTCAATTTTCTTCTCTGCTTTAGTAGTTATTTTTTTTGTTAATTTTTTTGAGGTTTTTACAGATTTTATTATTTTAACCTTTTTTGACTTTAATTTTTTATTTTGTTTTTTTATTTTTTTTGAATTTGATTTTGGTTTAACTTTTTTTTTAAAGGTTTTCTTTAAAATACTTTTCAAACTTATTTTGCTCATCTTTAAATTTTTCATGATCCGATGGGGGATCTTTTTTCTCATTTATATTAGGCCAGATCTCAGAATATTGTTTATTGATATCAAGCCATTTTTCACTACCTGGTTCAGTATCTGCTTTTATTGCATCCACTGGACACTCAGGTTCACAAACGCCACAATCTATACACTCATCAGGTTTAATTACAAGCATATTTTTTCCCTCGTAGAAACAATCTACCGGACACACTTCAACACAATCCATCAGCTTACATTTTATGCATTTATCATTTACTATGTATGTCATTACAATATTTTTTTCTTTATTTTTTCTTTGATATCTCCCATTATCTTATTGTCAATATATAATAAGCCAGTTAATCGTCTCATGAGATTTGTCTCATAAATATCAGCCTCATTATTTGAATAAATAATTTTCCAAAGCGTTTCAATTATTTTAATTTTATTTTGTTCCTTCATATTTTTAACTTCTTTAGTAAAATCTAGTATTTGATTTGAATCTTCTTCGATTTTCTTTCCTTCTATTAATATTCTCTCAATATTTTCAGGATTGGCACCTATTTCTTTGAGTGCTTCCTTAATAATTTTTTTTTCAATTTCTGAATAATTTTCGTCTATTTTGGCAGCATGTATTAACAATGCTGCAACTTTTGTTAAATCCTCGTGATCATCATTATTATTTTTATTATTAAAAAACATTAATTCAATTAAATTGTAAATTTTTTAAAACCTTAAAAGGATTTTCTTTTATAATTTTTTTATTTTCTTTTTTAATGCTCTTTTTTGGCGCATATTTAAAGAATATCTCTTTATCTTTTTGTATAACTTTATAATTCATAGATTTGAGCAAATGTTTAAAATTTTCCTTACTACATCCTAATAAATTTAACATTTCAGGAATAACTTTGATTTCTTTTGTGTTTTCTTTTCGTAAATTAATAATTTGTACAAACAATCTTTCCAAAATATCAATACGAACATAAAAATTGTTAAATTTTTCAAAACCACAAAGTAACATAAAATTTCTATTTCTAGGTTTATTGTCATCTAAAAAGTTCAAACCAAAAGTTGGAGGTTTTAATTCAAAATATTTGTTATGATAATTTTTCCATAGCAAGGTTCTTAAAGAAACTGCCTCAGGTTTTATTAATTTGTAAAGAAAAATATGATATCTCCCAAATTTAACACCCAGGTCTCTTAAAATCTTCCTGTCATTTTGTTCTAACTCTTTTAAAAAATCTGAAACTTGATCTCTCTTAATCACACCATTATTTTCATAAAGCTGATAAGCAAGTGCTTTTACAGAGGGATTTTTTTCTTTAAGATCTTTTAAGTTAAAAAGACTTTTTAATGTCAAAGAAATTTTATTTTTCAGCCATTTTTCTAAAAAATTTAGAAGTTTACTTCTTTGCACTTGTTCAAGCATTTCATCAACTAATAATTCAATATCGGGGTTTAAATAATCTTTCCCAGAAACTAGTTTAGCAATTGAGGCATCGTTCCAATAAATCTTAAAATCATTTTTAAGTTCAATCAAACCATTGTCGATTAATAATTGTACTCTTTTTTCAAGTTCTGGACCTACAGTTTGTCTTGCTGCTTTTTTAAGTGACTTAATGTCAGTTTCCAGCGCACCTTTCTTAAGGTCAAGTTCTAGTTTTAAACCATTTATTTTTCCAATAAATTGTTCATCAATTATTACATCATTATTTTCTAAAATTTTTGTATTAAAACTCATATCTTGTTTTAATCCTCTAGCAAGAACACTTGCTCTTTTATCAATAAAAGTTTTTGTAAGTTCTTCATGAAGTCGATCTGAAAGCTTGTCCTCTAATTTTTTTGTTTTCTCTATCCAATAACTTTGATTTTCAACCCAATTGTTTTTATTCGAAACATATGACCAAGTTCTTACATTTGCAATTCTATTTGCTAAAGAGTCTACATTTCCCTCAATTTTATCAAGTTTCATCAATTGTAATCGCATAAAATCATTTGTTATTTTGCCTTTTGATCCATTTAAAAAATTGAATACTTTTTCTACAACCTCAATGTGATTTCCATACGTTTTTTTGACAAAGTCAGGAATTTGGCAACATTCCCATAGCAGCATTAATGTTTCTTTAATATTTGAAACATTATATAAATCTAACTTTCTTATGAAATACTTAAGAACTTTTTCATCTTCACATTCATGAATTTTTTTAAGCCAATTTTTATTTGGTTTCTCCTCTAGTGATTTTAATAATGCTAAGGGGTTATTAAAATTTAAGTTAGAGTTTCTCCAAAATAAAGTTTGTATTTTTTCAAATTTGTGATTTTCTAATAATTCAACCTCTTCAGCTTTAATTTCTTTACAACTTCCAGTGACTCCAAAATTACCGTCGTTCAAATATCTACCCGCTCTTCCTGCTATTTGTCCCATTTCAGACAAATTTAATTTTCTTAATTTTTTTCCGTCAAATTTTTTTAAATTTGAAAAATAGATTTGATCTAAATCCATATTTATACCCATACCAATTGCATCTGTAGCCACTAAAAAATCAACATCACCTGATTGGTATAACTCTACTTGAGCATTTCTAGTTTTAGGACTTAAAGATCCCATAACAATTGCAGCTCCGCCTTTTTGTCTTCGTATCAATTCTGCAATTGCATAAACTTCTTCAGTAGAAAAAGCTATAACTGCTGTTTTTCTATTTATACGTGAAATTTTTTTGTGACCCGAGTAAGTGAGTTTAGATAATCTTTTTCTATCAATGAATTCTATATCTTCATTTAATTTTGAAACTATTCCTTTAATTGTGTTTGAACCCATAAACATCGTAAGTTTACTTCCTCTCATGTTAAGTAATCTATCTGTAAAAATATGACCTCGTTCATGGTCTGCACACATTTGAATTTCATCAACACCTACGAATTCTAAATCTTTATCTATTGGCATTGACTCTACTGTGCACAAAAAATATTTAGCATTTGAAGGTATAATTTTTTCTTCACCAGTTATTAAAGCAACTTCATCATATCTAGTTTTTTTAATAACTTTGTCATAGACTTCTCTAGCTAAAAGTCTTAATGGAAAACCAATCATCCCAGTATCAAAAGAGAGCATTGTTTCTATTGCCAAATGAGTTTTACCGGTATTTGTTGGACCAAGCACTGCCGTAATTTTATTTTTATTCATTTCTATCTTTGGTATGCTTAATATTTTACCTACAAGATCTAGTTACTCGTAAAGAACAAAAATAGACTAAAACATGACCGAATCGTTCTTTAAAAAGTTCTCATTTCAAATTCTTAAAAGATTTAGTTTAACATAATATAATTTATTGTCCAAATTACCAACAAAGACAAAGTCTTAAGACTTAATCTTAAGAATTTTCCAAACTCCAGAGGCAGATGTGATTATTTTGTTATTACATTTTAATTCACAAAATAAAAATACTAAAGTTTTTGTTTTTTTTAAAATTTTTACATGCCCTATAATCTCATCACCAATTTTTGAAGCACCGATATATTTAAGATCTAATGAAATTGTCACACATGGTGCATTTTGGGCACTACGATGCGCTGCTGTTCCTGCTCCAGCATCTATCAAAGCTGCCAAGTATCCTCCATGGGTTATACCTGCTGCATTTAAATGATTTTCATTAATAACCGATTTAAATTCATATTCATTTTCAGAGATATTTCTAAACATAACTCCACCATTATGTTTCATAAACCCATGTTTTAAACTTATTTGTTCAAATGAATCAGACATAATTTTTTAAAGTATAAAAGTTAAAACAATTAAAACTATAAGAATAATCATAAAAAAATAAATAACAGACATTTGAAGAGAAGATTTAATCAGCCATTTTAACATAATTTACCTTAATAATGGTGCGCCTGCTAGGAGTCGAACCCAGAACCTCCTGGTCCGTAGCCAAGCGCTCTATCCAGTTGAGCTACAGGCGCATTTTTAAATTTTATTTATTATTGTATATCATTTTTTAGTGTATTTTAATGGTAAGACAAATTTAAATTATCTAAATTATTATGAATGACTCATTGAATGAAGTTGTAATTGTAGAAGCTATTAGAACTCCAATTGGAGCTTATAAAGGGTCTCTTAAAGAAGTAAGTGCTGACAAGTTGGGATCAATTGTTATTAGGGAAATTTTGAGAAAAAGTAAATTAGATAAAGATGATATTGATGAGGTAATTATGGGCCAAGTACTCACAGCTGGTGGAGGCCAAAATCCTGCTAGACAGGCTGCGATAAATGCAGGTATAAATATTTCTAAACCAGCCCACATAGTAAACCAAGTTTGTGGCTCTGGACTTAGAGCTGTAATCTCAGGTTATCAATCAATTAGATTAGGAGAGGTAAAGAATGTGATTTCTGGTGGTCAAGAAAACATGTCATTAGCTCCACATTCAATTTTTTATCGGGATAATAAAAAAATTGTAGAGAAACATTTGATAGATACAATGATACATGACGGATTGATAGATGCATTTAATAATTATCATATGGGTGTTACTGCTGAAAATGTTGCAAAGAAATTTAATATTTCAAGGGTAGATCAAGATAAATTTGCATTAAATTCTCAAAAAAAAACAGAAAATGCAATTAATACTAATAGATTTAAGGAGGAACTAATTAAAATAAATCAACCTGGTATCAATCTTGAAAAAGATGAACATCCAAGAAAAGATCTTACTAAATCAGATTTAGAAAGGCTAAAAGCAGTATTTCTAAAAGATGGAACTGTGACACCTGGAAACTCATCAGGAATTAATGATGGTGCTGCTGCTTTATTATTAACCACTTTAAAAGAGGCTAAAAAAAAATCAATTCAACCGTTAGTAAAGATAACTTCATGGGCTTCAGTTGGAGTTGATCCAACCTTGATGGGTCTTGGGCCAATAGAGGCTGTGCGTGAAGCTGTTAAAAAAGCAAAATGGAATCTGAATGATATAGATCTTTTTGAAATTAATGAAGCTTTTGCTGCTCAAAGCATTGCAGTAATTCGTGAGTTAAATATTGATGAGAATAAAGTTAATGTTAATGGAGGAGCAATAGCTTTAGGCCATCCAATAGGAGCATCAGGTGCCAGAATATTAGTTACTCTTATTCATGAAATGATAAAACAGAGAAAGAATAAAGGATGCGCCACACTATGCATAGGCGGTGGAATGGGTCTAGCCATATGTGTTGAGAGAATTTAAGAATTAATTTTTTTAAATTTCTCTTCAAGTAGAATTTTTTGTATCCAAATTTTAGCATCAATGTAAGTGCTTTCTTTTGGCTGTAAGAGTGTATTTAATAACTTTTTAATCATTTTTGAAGGATACATCAGAAGAGTGTCAAAAAATTGAGCAGAATGTGTTAAAATTAACAATTAAGTAAAATTATATAGTGTATAAGATCTAAATATTAAATGAGTGAAAAACTATTAGTACCCGATATAGGTGACTTTGAAAATGTAGAGGTCATTGAATTGCTTGTTAAAGAAGGCCAAAAAATTACCAAGAACGATCCAGTAGTTACTATAGAAAGTGATAAATCGAGTGTTGAAATACCTTCAACGTTATCAGGCATAATTGAGACAATAAAAGTTAAAGTAGGTGATAAAGTTTCAAAAGGTGATTTAATTTTGAATATTTTAGGGTCAAATGAAGAAAATTCCTCAACAAAAACTATTCCAAAAGATACTGAAAATTTGATTATAGAGGCAGAAAAATCATTAGAAAAAAAACAAGAACAAATCATCGATACAAATAATATTGAGAGAAAAAAAACAGAAATAATTCAAGTAGTTAATGAAGGTGATATTGATCCATTAGAAACCAATGAATGGTTAGACTCGCTCACTGCAGTTATCGAAAAAGATGGAAATCAGAGAGCCCATTATTTAATAAAGGAATTAATAAATAAAGCTTATATGGAGGGTGCAAATATTCCCTATACTCAAAACACACCTTATATAAATACAATTCCAGTTGACGAAGAGAAAAAATCAAACGGTGATCAAAATATTGAGAGAAGAATTCGGTCATTGATAAGATGGAATTCTGCAGCAATGGTTGTTCGCGCAAATAAGAAATTTCCTGAACTTGGAGGACATATTGGAACATTTGCATCTGCAGCTACACTTTATGATGTAGGAATGAATCATTTTTGGAGAGCAAAAAATAATAAATTTGGAGGAGACTTAATTTATTTTCAAGGACATAGCGCTCCAGGTATGTATGCAAGAGCATTTCTTGAGGGAAGACTTAATGAAAAACAATTAGATAGCTTTAGACAAGAAGTTAATCCAGGAGGTCTATCATCTTATCCACACCCTTGGTTGATGCCAAATTTTTGGCAATTTCCCACAGTCTCAATGGGTTTAGGACCAATGTTGGCCATTTATCAAGCAAGATATATGAAATATTTGATTAATAGGGGTCTCATCAAAGATGAAGGACGAAAAGTGTGGGCTTTCTTAGGAGATGGGGAAATGGATGAACCGGAGTCTTTAGGAGCAATTGGTTTAGCAGCTAGAGAAAAATTAGATAACCTAATATTTGTGATCAATTGTAACCTTCAAAGATTGGACGGGCCTGTGAGGGGTAATGGAAAAATCATACAAGAACTAGAGGGTATTTTTAGAGGAGCTGGATGGAATGTTATTAAAGTAATTTGGGGTTCTTATTGGGATCCGTTATTGGCTAACGATAAAACTGGGCATTTAATTAAAGTTATGAATGAAACTGTCGATGGAGAATATCAAGCAATGAAAGCAAGAGATGGAGCTTATGTGCGAGAAAAGTTTTTTGGCAAATATCCTGAAACTAAAGAGTTAATCTCAAGCCTTTCAGACAAAGATATATGGAGATTGAATAGAGGCGGACATGATCCTCACAAAGTTTTTGCAGCTTATGATAAAGCCTCAAAGAATATTGGAAGCCCAACAGTTGTGATTGCCAAGACCATAAAGGGATATGGGATGGGCAAAAGTGGTGAGAGTGTAAATACTACACATCAAACTAAAAAATTAGATATAGACGATTTGATGTATTACAGAGACAGGTTTGATGTTCCTTTAACTGATAAACAGGTACAAAATATTGAGTATTATAAGCCAGACCAAAATTCACCTGAAATAAAATATATCAAAGAAAGAAGACTTCAATTAGGAGGATTTATCCCAGAGAGAACTACTTATGCAAAACCCATTAAAGCTCCTCCAAAAAACATTTTTGACAATATGAAAGAGTCAACAGGTAAAAAAGAAATGTCGACTACTATGGCATTAGTAAGAATGCTTACTAATCTTCTGAGAGATAAAAATGTTGCCTCAAGATTAGTACCAATCATTCCTGATGAGGCGAGAACATTTGGTATGGAGGGTTTTTTTCAAAAAATAGGTATTTATGCTCACGAGGGACAAAAATATGAACCTGAGGACTCCGCACAATTAAGTTCATATAGAGAAGAAAAAAGTGGACAAGTTTTGGAGGAAGGAATTAATGAGGCAGGTGCAATGTCTTCATGGATTGCTGCAGGCACTTCATACACAAATCATGATATTGAAATGATCCCTATCTATCTTTTTTACTCAATGTTTGGTTTTCAAAGAATAGGAGATTTTGCTTGGGCAGGAGCAGACAGTCAATCAAGAGGGTTTTTAATTGGTGCTACTGCTGGGAGAACAACATTAGCGGGAGAAGGTTTACAACACCAAGATGGACATAGTCATTTAATGGCATCAACTATTCCAAACTGTAAGTCTTATGATCCAACATTTCATTATGAACTAGCAACAATCTTTAGAGAAGGATTGAAAAGAATGCATGAGAAGAAAGAAAATATTTTTTATTACATTACAACAATGAACGAAAATTATCCTCATCCTGCTATGCCAACTGAAAAATCGTGTGAAGAAGGTATTTTAAAAGGAATGTATAAAATTAAAGAATTTAACAAATATAAAAAAACCAAAATTCAGTTTCTAGGATCGGGCACAATTTTAAGAGAAATGATAGCTGGTGCTGAGATTCTACAAAAGGAATATCAAATTGATAGTGAAGTTTGGAGCGTAACTAGTTTTAATGAATTAAGAAGAGATGGCTTAGAGGTTGAAAGGTATAATTTATTAAATCCTGAAAAAGAACCAAAAAAATCATATGTTGAAAGCTGTTTAGGCAAAACTGAAGGTCCAATTTTGGCTGCATCAGATTATATGAGGATGAATTCAGACCAAATTAGACCTTATATTAACAAGAGCTTTTATTCGTTAGGAACAGATGGATTTGGTCGAAGTGATACCAGAAAAAATTTGAGGAAGTTCTTTGAGGTTGATAAAGAACATGTCGTTGCATATGGACTAAGTGTTTTAGCTAAAGAACAATTAATTGCATCTAAATATGCTCAAGAGGCAATAAAGAAGTATCAAATTGATAAAGATAAACCAATGCCGACAAAATTATAATGTCAAAGAAAGATATAAAAGTTCCAAATATTGGTGAATTCAAAGATGTGGAAGTCATCGAAGTTTTAATTAAAAAAGGTCAAAAAATAAAAAAGAATGATCCATTGATAACTATAGAAAGTGATAAATCAAGTGTGGAAATACCATCTTCTGATGATGGAACCATAATTTCTTTGAATGTTAAAATTGGAGACAAGGTATCGGAAGGTGATAAAATTATTGAAATTGAAAGTGAGAAAGAAATAAAAGAAACAAGTGCTCAAGAATTACCAAAAAGTCAATTACCAAAAGAAATAAAAAAAAATGATGTAAAAAAAACCAATGAGTCAGAAAATATAATAGTTAAAGATTTTTCTACAAAAGCTTCTGCTTCACCAAAAGTTAGAAAATTTGCAAGAGAACTTGGAGTTAATATCAACAAAGTCCCTGGCAGTGAAAGACAAGGTAGGGTTACTGAGAGTGATGTAAAATTATTTGTTGCATCTAAATCTGACAAAAGTTTCAAAGATCAAAATACAACTGAACAAAAAATTGAACTAGAGTATTCCCATTCAGATTTTGGAGAAGTAGATATTAAAGATATTCCCAGAGTAAAAAAGTTGTCATCTAAATATCTAATGAATTCTTGGACAAAAATTCCTCATGTAACCAATCATGATGAAGCTGATATAACCGAATTAGAGGAATTTAGAACTTCTCTTACGGACGTATATACTGGTGAAAAAAAAAAAATTACACCATTAGCTTTCATCGTAAAAGCATTAACAACATCATTAAAAAAATTTCCAAATTTTAATACATCAATCGATCAAATTGAAAACGGTAAAATGACTGTTAAAAAGTATTATCATATTGGAATAGCAGTGGATACACCACATGGTTTGATGGTTCCTAAATTAAGAAATGCAGATAATAAAAATATTTCTTTGATAAGCACAGAATTAAAAAAAATCAGTCAGCAATGTAGAGATCTTAAAATTGATAAAAGAGAGCTATTCGGAGGTTCTATGACGATAACTAGCCTAGGGGGAATTGGGGGATCTTTTTTTACCCCAATTATAAATTATCCTGAAGTTGCTATTTTAGGAGTAGGAAGAGCAGAAAAAAAACAAGTATTCATGGATGGAAAATTTGTAACGCGTACTATGTTGCCACTTTCACTATCTTATGATCATAGAATTATTGATGGTGCGGAGGCAGCTCGATTTAATAATGATTTAAAAGAAAATCTTGGTAAAAATTTTGCTTATAAGTTAGCCGTTTGATAAAAATTATGTCTAAAAGCGTTTCATTGTTGAGTGCTTTGCTGTGTACATTTATTTGGGGAACTACATTTATTGCTCAAGACACTGGCATGGATGATATTGGTCCGTTTACATTTAATGCAGTAAGATTTTTTGTGGGTTTTTTAGCAATTCTACCTTTAGCATTATTATTTGAGACTAAAAAATTTAAATTAGAATTTAAAACTAGTTTTAGATATTTTGTTATTCTATCTTTTTTAATAGGATTATCATTATTTTTAGGATCGGCATTGCAGCAAGTAGCTCTGCTTTACACAGATGTAGCTAATGCTGCTTTCTTTACGATTTTTTATGTTCCGATGGTACCAATTATTATTTTTATATTTAAGAGAGAGTCATTGCACTGGAGTGTATGGCCTTCAGTTATTTTATGTTTAATTGGTGGGTATCTTTTAACCAATTTTTATGATGCCACAGTTAGACTTGGAGACACTTTGGTCATTCTTGGAGCATTATTCTGGAGCACTCACATCATATTTACTGGAATGATTGTTAAAACATACAACTTACCTTTAACATTAGGTGCAATCCAAACTTTATTAGTGGCTTTATTTTCTTTTATTATTGGTTTGATTTATGAAGAATTTGTAATTGAAAATATTCTCAACGAGATAGACTCTATACTATATGCAGGAATTTTATCAGGTGGCTTTGCATTCGTTTTACAAATTTACGCTCAAAAAAACATAACACCTGCACCAGCAGCCATAATTTTTTCATTAGAAGGTGTATTTGCAACTATCGCAGCATGGGTTTTATTAAGTCAAATTTTAGATTTTAATAATATATTAGGTTGCTTGTTCATATTGTGTGGTGTTTTAATTTCTCAATTATTACCCTTGATGAGGAAAATAAATTATCAATAATAAAACTAAAGCAATAATAATTCTATAAACTACGAATACGCTTAAAGAAAAATTCCTTACATATCTTATAAAATATTTGACTGTGATAAATGAGAAAATAAAAGAAAGAGTAACTGCAATTAATAATAAATAATTAAATTCAGTAGACTGTTGTACAGCATCTTGAAGACCTAAAAAACTTGCCCCTGCTAACGCGGGTATAGATAATAAAAAGGCGATTTTGCTTGAGTCAACTCTATTAAATTTTAGAAATCGAGCTGCTGTTAAAGTTATTCCTGCTCTACTCACACCAGGTATGAGGGCTAAAATTTGAAATAAACCTATGAATAATATTGATTTTATATTCAAGTCAGTTGAAATATTATGATCGGTATCTCTTTTATCTGATAAAAATAGGACTAAACCAAAAAATAGAGTTGTCCATGCAATAATTTCTATATTTCTTAAAAGATTAATTATTTCGATTGAATATATTATATATCCAAAAATTATAAGAGGTATTGATCCAACTAAAATCAAAACCAAAAGTTTTTGATTATTTCTTAAATTTAGTAAATCTTTTTTAAAGTAATAGATTATTGCAAATAAAGAACCCAAGTGCAGACCAATATCAATGAATAAAGAGCTTGAGCTAAAATCATAAAAATTTGATATTAGGATTAGATGGGCTGAAGAGCTAATAGGTAAAAATTCAGAAATTCCTTGGACCGCAGAAAGAATTAGTATTTCTATAAAATCTTGAAGCATAAAGATGTCGTAACTTAAAAAAAATTCATTTTAAACAATTCGATTTAATCATAATAGGTATGCAAAAAATAAATTTCTTACATTTTATGCTAAATAGCGTTAATTATAGGTCATAATTATTGACCTAAATAATACTTTTATTACTAAAAACAATGTATAATTTGCCGAAAATTTAAAGATTCTATGACTGATAAAATGTTAAAATTTGTGAAAATAGGTCAACAAACTCCACCTAAAAGAAAGATTGGCACAAGAAAAGATGATTTTAATGAGATCTATGACGAGTTTGTAACTAAAAAAGCTGAGGAACAATCAAGCAGATGTTCTCAATGCGGAGTTCCATTTTGCCAAGTACATTGTCCCTTAAGCAACAATATTCCAGATTGGTTAAAACTTACAGCTGAGGGAAGATTAAAAGAGGCCTACGAATTATCTCAAAGCACTAACAATATGCCGGAGGTGTGTGGAAGAATTTGTCCTCAGGACAGATTGTGTGAGGGTAACTGCGTTATTGAGCAATCAGGACATGGAACAGTTACTATTGGTTCAGTTGAGAAATATATTAATGATAAAGCATGGGAACAAGGCTGGGTTAAACCAATTTCTCTAAAACATGAAAAAGACCAAAGTGTTGGAATAATTGGTGCCGGTCCTGCAGGATTGGCAGCCGCTGAGCAGCTAAGGAAAAATGGATATAAAATTACTGTTTATGATCGATATGATCGCGCAGGTGGATTATTAATTTATGGAATTCCAAATTTTAAACTTGAAAAACATGTAGTTGAGCGAAGAACAAAGTTGTTAAAGGATGGTGGGATAAAATTTATTCAAAATTTTGAAGTTGGCAAAGATGCAACTCTAGAACAGTTACGAAAAAAACATGATGCAATTTTAATAGCGACGGGTGTATATAAACCAAGAGAAGTTGAATTACCTGGTAATGATTTAGGTAATATTTTTCCTGCAATGGAGTTTTTGACAGCATCAAATAAAAAAGGCCTAGGAGATAAAGTGGAGTTATTTGATAAAGGAATTTTAAACGCTGAGGGAAAAGATGTTGTCGTGATAGGTGGTGGTGACACAGCAATGGATTGTGTAAGAACTTCAGTAAGACAAAAAGCAAAATCGGTAAAATGTTTATATAGAAGAGATAAAGAAAATATGCCTGGATCTTCTAGAGAAGTTGCAAATGCTGAGGAAGAGGGTGTAGAATTTGTTTGGCTTTCTAGTCCAAAAGAATTTAAGGGAAAAAATAAAATCGAAAATTTAGTTGTTAATCAAATTGAATTAGGTGAACCAGATGAATCAGGAAGACGAAAACCAGAAATTAAAGAAGGTTCAGAATTTATGGTGAAAGCCGATATGGTAATCAAAGCTCTTGGATTTGATCCAGAAAATTTACCATTATTATTTGATGCACAAGAGTTACAAGTAACAAAATGGGGAACAATTAAAACTGATTTTAATACGATGGAAACAAATCTAAAAGGTGTTTTTGCTGCAGGAGATATTGTAAGAGGAGCGTCGTTAGTAGTATGGGCAATCAAAGATGGGAGAGATGCAGCTTCTTCTATGAAAACATATTTAGAAAATATGCAATTAAAAAAAACAAAAGTAGCTTAATGGAAAATTATAAAAAAAATTTAGAGTTACTCACAAAAAATCATGTTTATTCAAAAGAGATGGAACACGATGCTTGTGGAGTTGGTTTAATCGCATCTACAGAAGGAAAAAAATCTAGGGCTATAGTTGAGTATGGAATTGAAGCTTTAAAAGCAGTTTGGCACAGAGGTGCCGTTGATGCAGATGGTAAAACGGGTGATGGAGCTGGAATACATGTTGAAATTCCTAAAGACTTTTTTATAGAAAAAATACAAGTTACCGGACACGATTATGATAATTCTGAAATTTGTGTAGGAATGATTTTTTTACCCAGAAATGACTATTCAGCGCAAGAGAGTTGTAAAACAATAGTTGAGAGTGAACTAACTAAAAATAATTTTAGTATATATGGTTGGCGACAAGTACCGGTAAATTCAAAAGTTTTAGGGGAAAAAGCTCTTCAAACCATGCCAGAAATCATACAAGTTCTTTTTAAACCTAATGATCCAAATTTATTAGATAAAAACTTAGAGAGAAAAATTTATGAAATAAGAAAGAGAATTGAAAATAAAGCTTTTGATGCCTCATTGAATAATTTTTATATTTGTTCAATTAGTTCAAAATCTATAATTTATAAAGGGCTATACTTAGCAGAGTCTTTATCTGATTTTTATTTAGATCTTAGAGATTCAAGATTTATTTCAAGATATGCAATTTTTCATCAAAGATTTTCAACAAACACCGCACCGAGCTGGAGCTTAGCCCAACCATTTAGGGCCATAGCGCACAATGGTGAGATAAATACTTATAAAGGTAATAAAAACTGGATGAAAGTTCACGAACAGGAAATGAGTAGCCCACTTTTCGAGGACATAGAAAATTTAAAACCAGTAATCCAAAAAGGTGTCTCTGACTCTGCAGCGTTAGATAATGTATTTGAATTATTAAATAAATCAGGCCAATCTGCACCATTAGCTAAATTAATGCTAGTACCGGATGCATGGTCAAAAAAAAATAAGACATTATCAAAAAGTCATCAGCAATTATTTAATTTTTTAAATAGCACAATGGAACCATGGGATGGACCTGCTGCTATTGCTGCTACAGACAATGAATGGGTTATAGCTGCAAATGATAGAAATGGTCTTAGGCCTTTGAGATATGCCATTACAAAAGACAAAATGATCTTCGCAGGCTCAGAAACAGGAATGATTGATTTAAATGAAAAAAAAATTTTAACCAAGGGAAGACTTGGTCCTGGTGAAATTATCGGGGTTAGAATTGAAAAAGGTAAAGTTTTTTCTAATAGCCAAATAAAAGATTATTTGGCTAAAGAATTTAAACACTTCAATTCTCAAATAATTGATCTAGATGAAAAATTGTTAATTTCCAATGAAAAACATAATTTTGATGGCGAAAGCCTAAGGAGAAGACAATATACTTTCGGAATAAGTTTAGAGGATCTAGAACTTATCTTACATCCAATGGCAGAAGATGCAAAAGAAGCAACAGGTTCCATGGGTGATGATACCCCTTTAGCTGTGTTATCTGATAAGTATAGACCACTTTACCATTTTTTTAGACAAAATTTTAGCCAAGTAACTAATCCGCCAATTGACTCTTTAAGAGAAAATAAAGTGATGAGTTTAAAAACTAGATTCGGAAATTTAGGTAATATTCTTGATTTTGATACTTTAACTAAAGAGAATATTTATGTTTTAAATAGCCCTATTCTATCAAATTCACAATTTAATAAGTTCACTAATTTTTTTGGTAAAAATTCAGTAACTATTGATTGTTCATTTTCACAAGATGACAATTTAGAAAATTCTATTAACAGGATCCAAAAAGAGTCTGAAATTGCAGTAAGACAAGGCATTACTCAACTGATTTTAAGTGACAAAAATCTCTCATCTGAAAGATTGCCAATGCCTATGTTATTATGTGTCGGAGCCATAAACACATTTTTGATACAAAAAAAATTAAGAGGTTATGTTTCTATAAATATTCAGTCTGGAGAGGCTATAGATACTCATTCGTTTGCAACATTAATCGGAGTTGGAGCAACTACAGTAAATCCATATCTGGCTTTTGATAGTTTATATCAAAGATATGAAAAAAAACTTTTTGGCCAATATAGTTTTGATCAGTGTGTACAACGCTACATTAATTCAGTTAATGCGGGTTTATTGAAGATAATGTCAAAAATGGGGATTTCAGTTTTAAGTTCTTACAGAGGTGGATGTAATTTTGAGACAGTAGGATTGAGCAGAACAGTTGTAAATGAATACTTTCCTGGAGTTACCTCAAAAATTTCAGGTATTGGTTTAGTTGGAATTGAAAAAAAAATAAGAGAAATTCATAAAGAAGCATTTGAAAGTACAGAAACTATATTGCCAATTGGAGGTATTTATAGATATAGGAAAAACGGAGAAACACATCAATATCAAGGAAAGCTAATTCATTTATTACAAAGTGCTGTAGGCTCTAATTCATATGAAGCATATAAAAAATATGCTGATGGTATATATAATTTACCACCAATAAATTTGAGGGATCTAGTTGATTTTAGAAAAAAAAAATTAGGCCCATCAATTAACTTATCAGAAGTTGAACCAATAGAAAAAATATTAAAAAGATTTGGTAGTGGAAGCATGTCCCACGGTGCTTTATCTAAAGAAGCGCATGAAACACTCGCTATTGGAATGAATAGAATTAAAGGAGCTTCTTGTAGTGGTGAAGGTGGAGAAGATGCAGAAAGATTTAAAGTGATGGATAGTGGTGATAGTGCAAATTCTAGAGTTAAACAAATTGCATCTGCTAGATTTGGTGTGACTGTAAATTACTTGAATAATTGTAATGAAATAGAAATCAAAATGGCACAAGGCGCTAAACCAGGGGAAGGCGGTCAGTTACCTGGCTTTAAAGTAACAAAGGAAATTGCAAGACTACGACATTCCACACCAGGAGTAACACTAATTTCTCCACCTCCACACCACGATATTTACTCGATAGAAGATTTGGCACAACTGATTTATGATTTGAAGCAAACAAATCCAAAAGCACGAGTTGGCGTTAAGTTAGTCGCATCATCAGGAATCGGAACCATCGCTGCAGGTGTAGCTAAAGCGAAAGCAGATATTATTTTAATTTCGGGTCATAATGGAGGAACAGGCGCAACTCCTCAAACAAGTGTCAAATATGTTGGAATACCTTGGGAGATGGGTCTCACTGAGGCAAATCAGGTTTTAACATTAAACAATTTAAGACACAAAGTTACATTGAGAACTGATGGTGGTATTAAAACTGGAAGAGATGTTGTTATTGCTGCAATGATGGGAGCAGAAGAATATGGAGTTGCTACAACAGCTCTAGTGGCAATGGGATGTATAATGGTAAGACAGTGCCACTCAAACACTTGTCCAGTAGGTGTTTGTACACAAGATGAAAAATTAAGAGAAAAATTTACCGGTACTCCAGACAAGGTTGTAAATTTATTCACTTTTATTGCATCTGAAGTAAGAGAAATTTTAGCCGAATTAGGTTTTAAATCATTAAATGATATTATTGGAAGAACTGATTTATTAATGCAAGTTAATAAAGCTTCACCAAATTTAGATGATTTGGATTTAAATCCGCTATTTGTTCAGGCAGACCCAGGAAACAATAAAAGATACTGCGAGTCGTTGGAGATCAATAAAGTACCAGAAACATTAGACCAGGAAATTTGGCCAGAAATAGAAAAATCTTTAGATAATTCAGAAAAAGTTGAGAAAGAATTTATTATCAAAAATACAAACAGGGCAGTTGGTACAAGAATTTCACATCATCTTTACAAAAAGTATGGTTACGAAAAACTTAATGAAAATTTTCTTACATTAAATTTCAAAGGTTCTGCGGGTCAGTCATTTGGTGCTTTTTCATCAAAAGGATTAAAATTAAATCTTAAAGGGGATGCAAATGATTATGTCGGCAAGGGATTGTCAGGCGCTACAATCTCGATAAAACTTTCGGATGAAAGTAATTTAATCTCTAATGAAAATACAATCATCGGAAATACAGTTCTGTATGGAGCTACTTCAGGTAAACTTTTTGCTGCTGGTCAGGCAGGTGATAGATTTGCTGTAAGAAATTCTGGTGCAACTACAGTTATTGAGGGTTGTGACTCAAATGGTTGTGAGTATATGACTGGAGGAACAGTGGTCATTTTAGGAAATGTTGGTGACAACTTTGCAGCTGGCATGACCGGAGGTATGGCATTTATCTATGATAAATCTAATGAGTTTGAGAAAAAAGTAAATCCAGATTCAGTTGTTTGGCAAAATGTTGAGACAGATTATTGGACAAGTTATTTAAAAGAATTAATTTTAGAACATTCAAAGGAGACAGGATCGTTGATATCAAAAAATATTTTTGAAAATTTTGAAGTTGAAATTAAAAATTTTGTTCAGGTTTGTCCAAAAGAGATGATTAATAAACTTAAAAACCCAATTACATTTAAGTCTAAGATCAAAGAAGTTAGTTAATTATAATTTTTAACTCTTTTTTTAATATACCTAACCATTTAGGTGAAGATAAGCTGTGATCACCATTTTTAATGATAACTAATTTTTTTTTTGAATTTACGAAAATTTTTAAAATTTTTTTGGAATAACTGACAGGGACAGACTCATCCTTTTGTCCATGAACCATAGTAATCTTTAATTTGTCGTAAATTTTTTTATGAAATACTTTATTTTTCCGGCCATCTTTAATTAGTTGTAAAGAGATTGGATATTCATAATTTCCATGCCTTAAGTTGATAATCCCGTTTTTTGTTATTTCTTTTTTCATTTTTTTTGAAAATTTGTTCCACATTAAACCTTCTAAAAATTGAGGCGCAGAACCAATTCCTAGAAACCCCACGATCTGTTTTTTAAAAAATTTAAACTGATTCAAAGAAATCCAAGCACCCATGCTAGAACCAATTAATATAATTTTATTTTGTTTTACGATTTTTCTAATTAGTAATGCTGTTTCTTTAGTCCATTTTGAAATATTACCATTCGTAAATTTACCAGATGATTTTCCGTGACCAGAATATTCTAACGCAAGAAAACCAAGTTTATTTTTTTTAGCAAAGTTAAAAAATGCAATCGGTTTTTTACCCTCTAAATCAGACATAAAACCGGGTAAAAAAACAATGTAAGGTGTATTTTTTTGGTTGTATTTCATATATCTTAATTTTTTTGATTTATTTATTTTAAAGTAATTGAATTTATTCATAAAAGTTTATTAGTTATCTCTATTATTATATAATCTAAATGTATGTCGTCGAATATAAAAGTTTTGCAAGTCATTCCAAAACTAGGTTACGGAGGTGCAGAAACTGGATGTTACGATATTGCTCATTATTTACCAGAAAATGGGTGTGAGTCTTTCATAGTTACAAGTGGTGGGGAATTAACAAAATTCATTGATAAAAAAAAAGTAAAACTGATTAAACTTCCAGTGCATAGCAAAAATCCATTACTGATTTTGATAAATACAATTTTATTAATTGGGATAATTTTGTTTTTTAAGATTTCAATAGTTCATGCAAGAAGCAGAGCACCTGCTTGGTCTTGTTTAATAGCGACAAAGTTAACAAATAGAAAGTTTGTTACAACATTTCATGGCACATATAATTTTAGTGGAAAGTTAAAAAAATTTTATAATTCTGTAATGGTAAGATCAGATTTAATAATTGCAGGATCAAATTTTATTTTTTCTCATATAAAACAAAATTATTCCAAATTAATTACACCAAAAAAAAAATTTTTAGTTATTTTTAGAGGGATAAATATTGATTATTTTGATTCATCTACAAAATTAGAAAATGATGAAAAAGATTTGCTTCAAAAATGGAATATAAATGACAAAAAAAAAATAATTTTGATGCCAGGTAGGCTTACTTGGTGGAAAGGACAAGAATTATTTATTGAAGCAATCAACCTAGTTAAAGTTGAATTAGGTTATGAAGCTTTTCATGCGGTTATACTGGGAAATGAACAAGGGAGAGATCTATATAGAAAAAAATTAATACGTCTTACTGAACAGCACCGTTTAACAAATCAAATTAAATTTATAGATCATTGTGAGGATATGGCATTGGCATATAAAGTTTCTGATATAATTGTATCTGCCTCAATAGAACCAGAAGCTTTTGGAAGAGTAGCAGTAGAGGCACAATCTATGCAAAAATTAATCATAGCTAGTAATATTGGAGGATCTAACGAAACGATTATTGATGAAAAAACGGGCTTTTTATTTAAATCAGGAGATGCAGCATCTTTGAGTAAAAAAATAATTCGTGGATTAACAATGGACGAAACATCTAAAAATATAATGGGCAAAGAAGGAAGAAGCAATATAATAAAAAAATTTAATGTTGAAAAAATGTGTTTTTCTACATATTCAGAGTATAAAAGATTATTGAACTAAATGCCTATAATTACTTTATCAGATGGAAAAAATATTGAATTCCCAAAAGAAGTTACAGGTTTAGATATTGCAGAAAAAATAAGCAAGTCATTGTTGAAACAAGCATTGATAATGAGTGTTGATGGTGAGCTAAAAGATCTTTATTTTTCAATAAAAAAAGACTGTTTGGTAAAAATTTTTACCGCAAAAGATCCTGAGGGTCTTGAAGTTATTAGACATGATACTGCTCACATTATGGCCATGGCTGTTCAAGAATTATATCCTGGTACACAAGTAACTATAGGTCCAGTAATTGAAAATGGTTTTTACTACGATTTTGCTCGAAAGGAACCCTTCACTGAGGATGATCTAAAAAAAATAGAAAAAAAAATGTCAGAAATAATTGACAAAGATGTAAAAACAAGAAAAGAGGTTTGGAAAAGAGATAAAGCAATAAGCCATTTCAAAAAGATTGGTGAAAAATATAAAGCAGAGATAATTAAGAGTATTCCTGAGAGCGAGGAGTTAACTGTTTATCATCATGGTGATACTTGGCATGATTTGTGTAGAGGTCCACACTTAGTTTCTTCTGGAAAAATTGGCAAGGCTTTTAAACTTACAAAAGTTGCAGGAGCATATTGGCGAGGAGACTCAAAAAATGAAATGTTACAAAGAATTTATGGAACTAGTTGGGCATCTCAAAAAGATTTAGATGATTATTTAAAAAGAATTGAAGAAGCGGAAAAAAGAGATCATAGGAAACTTGGTAAAGAAATGGATTTATTCCATTTTAGAGAAGAGAGCCCAGGATCTGTTTTCTGGCATGAAAAGGGTTGGGCATTATTTCAAAAATTAATTAATTATATGAGGGCACGCCAAGATGCAGCAGGATATAAGGAAGTAAACACTCCAGAGGTATTAGATAGATTGTTATGGGAAAAGTCAGGGCATTGGGAAAAATATGGAGAAAACATGTATACTTCTGAGACTCCTGATGAAAAAGTTTTTGCTATAAAACCCATGAATTGTCCGGGTCATATACAAGTTTTTAATCAAGGCTTAAAAAGTTATAGAGATTTACCGTTAAGAATTACAGAATTTGGTAAAGTACATCGATATGAACCTTCAGGAGCTCTTCATGGACTACTAAGGGTAAGAGCTTTTACACAGGACGATGCACATATTTTTTGTTCAGAGGACCAAATTACTAGTGAGTGTTTAAATGTAACTAATTTAATTTTAGATATTTATAAAGATTTAGGTTTTGAAAAGGTAGTTTTGAAATATGCTGATAGGCCGAAAGTAAGAGTAGGCGAAGATAAAGTTTGGGATAAAGCTGAAGCATCACTACTAGAGGCAGTTAAAGCAACAAAATTAGAATATAGTATTAATAAAGGAGAAGGTGCTTTTTATGGTCCGAAAATAGAATTTGTATTAAGAGATGCAATTGGCAGGGATTGGCAATGTGGAACAGTGCAAGTTGATTTAAACTTACCCGGAAGATTGGATGCGTCTTACATCGACAAGGATGGAACAAAAAAAGTTCCCGTAATGTTACATAGAGCATTGTTTGGATCACTAGAAAGATTCATTGGAATTTTAATTGAAAATTACGCAGGTAAATTTCCATTTTGGATATCTCCCCTTCAAACAGTAGTAATTCCAATTTCAGAAGATTTTAGTGAATATGCAAGTAGAGTTTCAAAAAAAATAAAAGAAGTTGGTATGACTTCTATAGTTGATTTAAAGAATCATAATTTGAATTATAAAATTAGAGAACATTCGCTTGCAAAAGTCCCTATTTTATTAATTTGTGGTAAAAAAGAAGTTGACACTAACTCAGTAACTATTAGAAAGTTGGATTCTAATAAACAAGAAAATATGCAATTAGAAAAATTTTTAAAAACATATTCTGCTTTAAATAAAGCGTCTTCAATTTAAGTGGCAGATTTTAAACAAAATTATTTTCAGAGAAGAACTAAAGATCGTGGTCCTAGATCTAATAATAGAATTTCATCTCCAGAGGTTCAGGTAATAGCAAGTGATGGTGAAAATTTAGGAGTCTTGAGTACAAATGAAGCCATCTCCAAGGCTAAAAATCAAGGTTTAGATTTAATTGAAATAGCTCCCAATGCCAATCCTCCAGTCTGTAAGATTATGGATATGGGTAAATATAAATATGATGCACAAAAAAAAGCAAATCTCGCGAAGAAAAAACAAAAAATTATTTCTTTGAAAGAAATAAAGATGAGACCAGTTACAGAAACCCATGACTATGAGTTTAAAGTTAAAAATGCAAAAAAATTTATTGCTAAGGGTGACAAAGTAAAATTTACAATAAGATTTAAAGGTCGAGAACTTCAGCACTCACATTTAGGTAATGAGTTAATGACTAAGATTAAAGAGGATATGAAGGAAATAGGCAAAGTTGAGTTACATCCTAAATTTGATGGAAAGCAAATGATAATGGTAATTCAGCCTTTATAAGGCTTAATAGTGGTTGTAAATCGACTACATTCTTTGTATAAAATCGCAAATTATGCCTAAACTTAAAACAAAAAGCTCAGCAAAAAAAAGATTTAAAATTTCTGCCAGAGGTAAGGTAATAACAGCACAAGCAGGTAAAAGGCATGGTATGATCAAAAGAACAAATTCTCAAATTAGAAAATTAAGAGGCACAACTACTATGTCTAAACAAGATGGTAAAATAGTAAAATCGTATATGCCTTATAGTTTAAGAGGTTAATATGGCTAGAGTCAAAAGAGGTGTTACTAGTAAAGCAAAACATAAAAAAGTTTTGAAAGCTGTAAAAGGCCAATGGGGCAGAAGAAAAAATACTATTAGAGTTGCAAGACAAGCTATGGAAAAGGCTATGCAATATGCCTACAGGGATCGTAGAAATAAGAAAAGAGATTTTAAATCACTATGGATACAAAGAATTAATGCTGGGGTGAGAGCAGAAGGTTTGACATATTCTAAGTTTATTAATGGATTAAATAAATGTGGAATAAAAATTGATAGAAAAATTCTAGCAGAGATAGCGTATGATAGTCCAGAAGCCTTTAAAACTATCGTCCAAAAAGCTCAATCTGCTTTAAATTAATCTTCACTATTGTTTTATTTCTCTGAAGAAATAATCTGTAAGAATGTCAGATCTTAAAAAAATAAAAGATGAATTTCTTTCAAAACTTAGGGAAAAATTAGATATTTCAGAAATAAACCAAATTAAGTCTGACCTATTTGGTAAAAGTGGATTAATTTCAATCGAATTTAAAAAGATTGGAACAATTGCAGAGTCAGAGAGAAAAAAATTTGCTTCTGACTTAAACATTATAAAAGACGAACTTCAAGATTTAATAAACTCAAAAATGAAAGATATTGAAAGTGCTGAAATTAACAAAAAATTGGAAAAAGAAAAAATTGATATTACTTTACCTGAGAGATCATTTGTTCGAGGAAAAATTCATCCAGTTTCACAAACTATTGATGAAATATCATCAATTTTTTCCGAAATAGGTTTTAGTGTTGAGGAAGGGCCAGATGTTGAAAATGAATATAATAATTTTACAGCATTAAATACTCCAGAAAATCACCCGGCTAGAGATATGCATGATACTTTCTATCTAGATGAAAAAAAGCAGAAACTTTTACGAACACATACTTCTCCAGTTCAAATAAGAACTATGTTGAAAGATAAGCCACCATTTAAAATTATTGCACCCGGAAGAACCTACAGATCAGATAGCGACCAAACACACTCACCAATGTTTCATCAAGTTGAGGGACTTCATATAGATAAGAATATAAATATGGGTCATTTAAAAGGATGCCTAAATTATTTTATCAAAGAGTTTTTTGAAGTAGATAAAATTAAGATGAGATTTAGACCAAGCCATTTCCCTTTTACAGAACCATCTGCAGAAGTTGATATCGGATACGAGATGAAAGATGGGAAAATTATAATAGGAGAGGGCAACCAATGGTTAGAGATTTTAGGGTGTGGGATGGTTCATCCAAATGTTTTAAAAAATGTTAAAGTTGATCCAATAAAGTTTCAAGGATACGCATTTGGTATTGGAATTGATAGGCTTGCTATGCTGAAATATGGGATAAATGATTTAAGAGCTTTTTTTGATTGTGATTATAGATGGCTAAATCATTTTGGATTTGATCCACTAGATGTACCTACGAATTATAGAGGCCTTAGTCGATGAAAATAACTTTCGATTGGTTAAAAGATCATTTAAAGACAAATTTGAAAGAAAAAAATCTTTTAGACCAACTTACCAACATAGGTTTAGAGGTAGAGAGTGTAGACAGTCTTTCTGCTGATAATGGACTATTCAAAGTTGCTGAAATCATAAAAACTGAAAAACATCCAAATGCAGATCGACTAAAAGTTTGCGAGGTAAATATTGGAGAAAATGAAATTAAAAAAGTTGTGTGTGGTGCAAAAAATGCAAAAGAGGGATTGCTTACTATATACGCTCCCCCAGGTGCAACTATCCCCAAAACTAAGATGAAATTAGTGATTGCTAAAATAAGAGGTGTTACTTCCTATGGAATGCTTTGCTCTGAGTCTGAATTAAATTTGTCTGAAGAAAGTGAGGGAATTATTGAATTACCAAAGGGATATAAAAAAAATATTGGTAAAAGTTATTTTTCACAATCAAAATCACATCTTATTGATTTATCTATAACGCCTAATAGACCAGATTGTCTTGGAATTAGAGGAATTGCTAGAGATCTTGCTGCATCAGGTTTTGGAAGATTAGTAGATTTAAAAGAAAAAAAAATTAATTCAAAAAACAAACATACTTTAAAGGTAAAGATTAAAAAGGAAAAAAATCAAGGATGTACTGCATTTGGGAGTTGCTTAATAACAAATGTGAAAAATTCTGAGAGCCCAAAATGGCTTAAAGATAAATTAATTTCAGTTGGTCAAAAGCCAATATCGGCAATAGTTGACGTTACAAATTATGTCATGCTTGATATGAATCGTCCATTACATGCATATGACGCTGATAAGATTAATGATGGTATAATTATTCGAAACTCTAAGTTAGGAGAGGAATTCAAAGCACTTGATAACAAAAATTATAAACTAGAGAGTGGCATGTGTGTTATTAGCGATAGCAAAGGTGTTTTAGGACTTGGAGGAATAATTGGTGGCACTAGATCTGGCACAGAATTTCATACAAATAATGTATTACTAGAGTCAGCTTATTTTGAGCCAGGATCAATAAGAAATACAGCAAAAAAATTAAATCTTGATACTGATGCGAAGTTTAGATTTGAAAGAGGTATAGATCCGTTATCAATTGAAGATGGTTTAAATAAAGCTGCAAGATTAATAAAGGAGATTTGTGGTGGTGAAATTAGTAAAGTAGATATTCAAAAAATAGAACCTTACAAGATAAAGAAAATTATATTCAAACCAAATATTTTTGAAAAAATATCTGGTTTTAAAATCTCTTTAAAAGAAATGATTGAAATTTTAGAGAATCTTGGTTTTGGAATAAAAAAGGATAAGAAATTTCTTAAATTATCTGTTCCTTCATGGAGACCAGATATCTCACAGGAAGTAGATATTGTTGAGGAGTTGGTAAGAATAAGTGGTTATGAAAAGATAAAGTATATTGAGCCAATTAAACAAAGAAAAAAATCTACTTTAAATAAATATCAGAAATTATTTCATTTTTTACAAAGATCAGTTGCATCCAAAGGTTATTTAGAGGCGATCACTTGGTCGTTCTCAGACCAACGTTATAATGATTATTTTAGAGATGCAAAAAAAGAGATTAAAATTATTAATCCTATTAGTTCAGAATTAGGAGTTTTAAGGAATTCTATATTTTCGAATTTAATCATGTATACGAACAAAAATCTCGACAGGGGTTTTAAGGATTTGTCAATATTTGAAATAGGTCCTATTTTTAATGGATCTAATCCTGGTGAACAGAATACAGTAGTTTGTGGTTTATCAGCTGGGAAAAAATCAAGATTGTCTTGGATTGAAAAAGAAAGAAACGTAGATGTATTTGACGTGAAAAGAGATGTAATCCAAACTTTAGTTGAAGCTGGTTATGACTCTCAAAAATTTTTTATTGATAGTAAAACACCTAATTATTATCATCCTGGCAAATCAGGGAGATTATTTTTAAATAATGAAAAAAACCAAATAGCTGCATATTTTGGAGAAATACACCCTAACATTCTAAAGCAGATTGATATTAAAACAGAGTCTTTAGTTGGTTTTGAGATTTTTATGGATAATTTAAAATTACCGGAAAAAACTCTAAATGATCTAAAAGTAAAATTTTCATTTTCTGACTATCAAAAATCTGAAAGAGATTTTGCATTTATCGTAAACAAAGATGTGAATGCTCAAGATTTGATAAACTCTATTTCTAGTATTGATGAAAGCTTAGTGAAAGACGTTAAAGTTTTTGATGTTTATCAAGGTGATAATATTCCTGAAAACCAAAAATCAATTGCAATAAGTGTAACAATACAGTCATTTGAAAAGACTCTAAATGAGACTGATTTAGAGCAAATTAACAACTTGATAATCAAGACAGTTGAAAATAAAACTGGCGCCAAAATTAGATCTTAATATTTAGATGAGCACTATTGATAATATTAGAAATTTTGCAATTATTGCACACATCGATCATGGTAAATCAACTATAGCTGACAGAATTATTCATAAGTGTGGTGGTCTAACTGAAAGAGAAATGAAAGCACAAGTTTTAGACTCTATGGATATTGAGAGAGAAAGGGGTATCACAATTAAAGCTCAAACCGTAAAATTAAATTATAAAGCAAAAAATGGCAAAGACTATATTTTAAATATTATAGATACTCCTGGCCATGTGGATTTTAGTTATGAAGTAAGCAGATCTCTCTATGCTTGCGAGGGATCAATATTAATTGTTGATAGCACTCAGGGAGTGGAGGCTCAGACGTTAGCCAATGTTTATCAAGCTTTAGATATCAATCATGAGATTATTCCAGTATTAAATAAAATAGATTTACCTGCATCTGATTTAGACAAAACAAATAAACAAATCGAAGATGTTATCGGAATAGATACAGAAAATGCAGTTCCTTGTTCAGGTAAAACTGGTGAAGGTATCGATGAGATCCTGGAGCAAATAATAGATCAATTACCGGGTCCAAAAGGAAAACCAAATGATGACTTAAAATGTTTACTAGTTGATAGTTGGTATGACACTTATTTAGGGGTAGTAATATTAGTTAGGGTAATCAATGGCAAAATAATAAAAAACATGAAGATTAAAATGCTGTCTACTGATCAAGATTATATCGTTGAGAAAGTTGGAGTTTTTACTCCTAAAGCGAGAGATATAAATGAATTAAATACTGGTGAGATTGGTTTTATAACTACTGGAATAAAAGTTTTATCTGAAACAAAAGTTGGTGATACGATTTGCGATGCATCTAAACCAAAAGTTGACCCTTTACCAGGATTTAAACCTAGTAAACCAGTGGTATTTTGTGGTCTTTTTCCGGTCGATAGTTCCGAGTACCAAAAATTAAAGGATGGACTAGCTAAACTACAACTTAATGATGCAAGCTTCTCCTATGAAGCTGAGTCGTCATCAGCTTTAGGTTTGGGGTTTAGATGTGGTTTTTTGGGATTACTTCATCTTGAAATAATCACAGAAAGACTTGAGAGAGAATTTGATGTTAATTTACTGACTACAACTCCTGGTGTTGTATATAAAGTAAATTTAAATAACGGAGATGTTATAGATTTACAAAATCCTTCTAGTCTTCCAGATCCAACTTTCATAAAATTTATTGAAGAACCTTGGATCAAAGCAACCATAATAACCCCAGATGAATATTTAGGTTCAATAATAAAATTATGTCAGGATAAAAGAGGTATTCAAACAAATTTGACCTATTCAGGTAACAGAGCTGTGCTTAGCTATGAGCTTCCATTAAATGAAGTAGTTTTTGACTTTAATGACAGAATTAAATCAATGACGAGTGGCTATGCTAGCTTTGATTATGAGATAATTGAGCATAGAGAAGGTGACCTAGTAAAGCTTGGAATACTAGTTAATGGAGAACCAGTTGATGCTTTAGCAATGATGATTCATAAAGATTTTGCTCAAAGAACAGGAAGAGAGGTATGTGAAAAATTAAAAGATTTAATACCAAGACATAACTTTATGATACCAGTTCAAGCTGCAATCGGTGGAAAAATTATTGCTAGAGAAACTATAAAAGGTTTCAAAAAAGATGTTCTTACAAAAATTCATGGTGGTGGGGCTACTGACAGAAAAAGAAAATTACTTGAAAAACAAAAAAAAGGCAAAGCTAGGTCAAAACAATTTGGAAGAGTTGAGATACCACAAGAAGCTTTTATTGGGGTTTTAAAAATTAATAAAGAAAAATAAATGAAAATATTTGATTGTTTTTCATATTTAGATGAAGATCTTTTATTAGAACTAAGATTGAATATATTAAACAAATATATAGATCATTTTGTTATCGTTGAAGGAAATAAAACTTGGCAAAATAATCCAAAAAAATTAAAATTTGATATCAATAAATTTCAAAAATTTAAAGACAAAATTATTTATATACCTGTAGAAGACATGCCTGATGGAGATAATCCATATTTAAGAGAAAATTTTCAAAGAAATTGTATTTTAAGAGGGCTTACTAATGCAGAGAATAATGATTTGATAATTATATCTGATCTAGATGAAATCCCAAATCCAAAAAATTTAAATAAATTTGGTACAAATATGAGATATGCTGTATTTAAACAATTACATTTCTATTATAAATTTAACTTGCAAAGTCAAAAAAATACACATTGGTATGGAAGCAGAATATGTGTAAAAAAATATTTAAAATCTCCACAATGGTTAAGAGATTTGAAATTTAAAAAAAGACCATTTTGGAGGATTGATAAATTAAGGTTAAATAATATTCTTGAAAATGGCGGGTGGCATTTTTGCAACCTAAAAAATCCAAACGATTTGTTGTACAAGTACAAAAATTTGTGTGAGACTAATGATCCTTATAATTTCAAAGAAAAAATTGACGAAAAATATTTAAATATCAATGAAATTGAGAATAGAGTAAAACTCGGCTTAGATATAATCGGAAGAGATGAAATTTATAAGGTTAAGAAATTAAATGAGGAATTTCCAGAATATCTACTAAAAAATCTAACAAGATATAAAGATTGGTTAGCCAATTGATTTAATAAATTTATGACAAATTTGAAGATTTTTTGTGTAACCGATAAAGAATTAGATTTTTTAGCTGAGACCAAATATGGTATTGGCTGGGTAGGTAAAGAAATACCACCAAAACAGTACATTTCTTGTAACGAAGATAAAAATATTTTTTCAAAAGAAAAACATTACTCGGAATTAACATTTCATTATTGGTATTGGAAAAATAAACTTGATTTAAATGATAAAAATTGGCTTGGGTTTTGTCAAAAGAGAAGATATTGGATTAAAAAAGATTCTGTTGGTAAATCAATTAATGAGACAAATATCAGCCAGCATATTTTAACAAAAGCACCAGAAGAATGGAATGAATATGATGCAATAATTTGTGAACCTATATACGTTAACAAAGTTAAAAAGATGAAAATGTTAAAAAGGGGCTTTAAATCTCTTTTACAACAGCCAGAAATTTTTTTTAATGAAAATAAACAATCACTATTATTTCATTTTGACATGCATCATGGATTTGGGAACTTAAAAAAAGCTATTCAGCTTGTAAATCCTGAGGATAGAGAAGAATTTTTTAATTATGTAAATTATTCAACTTCATACAATCCTCATATTATGTTTATCGCAAAACCAAGTGTAGCTAACAAATGGTTTGAAGCAGTATTTTCTTGGCTTTTTAAGTGTGAAAAGCTTTTTGGTTTTGAGAACTTAAAAGGATATGACACTCAGAGATTGTATGCATATTTAGCTGAGAGGTACTTATCATTTTGGTTTAACAAATATACTAAAACCAAAACATGGCCCTGGACATTGATAGATCATAACAAAATTTAAATTAAACTTTATTAAGTAATTTTATAATTTTTTTAATTTTTGAGTTTTCAATAGTTGGATAAGTAGGCAATGAAAAAATTTTTTTTGAATATTTTTCGGTAACTCTAAGATCTTTATAGGAACTATTTTTATAAGCTAACATTTTATGTAATGGATATGGATATTGAACACCTAAAAAAATATCAAATTTTTTTAATTTCTTAAAAATAACGTCTCTATTTATGTTTTTATGTGCAACAACATAAAGATGATAAACATGAAATTTACCTTTTTTTTTGATAGGTTTTATCAGATTGGGATTTTTCAAACCTTTGTCATACATTTCTGCAATTTCCCGTCTTCTTTTAATGTAATTATCTAAACTTTTAATTTTAACATTCAAAATTGCTCCCTGGACTTCGCTCAATCTTGAATTTGTTCCATTATCAACAGCAAAATATTTATTATTCCACCATTTGCTAGGATCAAGTTGTTCCATTCCATAAAATCTAAGTCGTCTTAATTTTTTAAAAATTTTTTTATCATTAGTTGTAATAAATCCACCATCTCCATATGCGCCCAATATTTTTGTTGGATAAAATGAAAAGCAACCTGTTACTCCAAAATTACCAACTTTTTTTTTATTAAATAATGCACCCTGAGCTTGTGCACAATCTTCTATAACCTTCAAATTATATTTTTTTGCAATTTTTGTAATTTTATCCATACAACATGATTGACCATAAAGATGAACAGGTATTATGGCTTTTGTTTTTTTTGTAATTATTTTTGCAATTTTTTCAGGATCCATTAGATAGTCCTCTTTAATATCAACAAACTTTACTGTAGCTCCTGTATTTACAATTGCTGATACTGTCGGAATAGCTGTGTTTGCTACAGTTATTACCTCATCATTTTTTCCTATATTTAAAGCTTTTAAAGAAAGATAAATTGCATCTGTTCCACTAGCGACTGACAATCCATATCTTGATTTATTTTTTTTTAAAAACTCTTTTTCAAATTTTAAAACTTCATTACCAAAGAATAATTTTCCACTTCTTAAGGATTTATCAATTGAAAAAATTATTTTTTTTTTTAATAAATTATATTCTTTTTTATAATCCCAACTTTTTATCATTTTAATAATTTATTCATTTTTTTTAGACACATTGATGGATTTAGTGGAAATTTTCCTTTGAAGGTTTTTTTTGCGTAAATCTTCTTTACGTCTTTTTTATTTTTTTTTGCAAAATCAAAAATTGTTTTAACTGGTCCTCCCAAATTAATTACACCTTTTTTATTTAAAAGTTTTTTAAATATTGGAACTACTTCATCATGAAAAATAAAATTTGTTTTCACATCAGCAAATGCTTTCTTATGGACAAAAGGTTTCTCAGTCATACAAATTCTCAATATTAACGAGTTTTTATACATATGAACTGATGTCTCTCCACCAAGTTTTGACCAGCCATAATTATTAAATGGTAATAATGCATCTTTTTCAGTGTAATTACCTTTTTTACAAGGATAAACGTAAAGGGTTGAAAAATAGATTAATTTAACATTAAATTTTGCACACGCCATAGTTATATTTGCCGTACCAGAAATATTTAAATTTATACTTTTAATTGGATTTTGATCATGGATTTTCATTGGCCTAGAAAGGCCTGCCATATGAACTAAAATTTTTGGTTTAACTTTTTTTAAATACTTTTCGATTGATTTAAGACTTGTAATATCTAGTTCTCTTTTATTTGGAAATAAAGTTTTATAGTCGAAATTACTTTCTTGTAACACCCTACCAAACCTACCGCTACCACCAGTAAATACAATTTTATGTTTAGATTTTAACATGAGAAATCCACTCTCGTTTTTTTTCAGTGAAAACTGACTCTTTTTTTAAAATTTCATCCTTATGATTCCAAGCAAATAAATATACAATTTCGGCATCATCTTTTCTAAAATTTTCAACACTGACAATTGGAATGTGCATCCCAGGAGAAAATTTACCAATTTTTTCTTTCGTTGTATCACAAATGTAATCAATAATGTTGGGACCTATATTACAATAATTCAATATAGTTGTACTTTTTGAAGTCGCTCCATATCCAACAATTTTTTTTCCCTCAGAAATGTTTTTTTTCAACAATTGAACCAGTTTAAGTTTTGAACTTTCACAATTTTTTTTAAAATTTATGCAGGACTCTATGTTATCTAAATTATTTTTTTTTTCTTCATCTAATATTTTATTAACATTTTTACTTATCTTAAATCTATTTTTCCTGCCAATAACATACCTCATGGATCCTCCATGAGTTTCTTGTTTTATCAAATCTATTAATTCCATATCAAATAAATCAAAAATTTTTTGAACAGAAGTTCCAGAAAAAATAAAAATATGTTCATCATAAATTTGATCATAAGAAGTTTTTTCAAACATTGATCCTAAATATGGTTCTTCAAATATAAAAACGCCATCTTTTGCTAATAACTTATCTAGAGTTTTAATTAAATCATTTAATTCTGGTATATGACATATTACGTTCGCGGCGAAAACGGCCGAAGTATTACCAATAAAATTTTTAATTAGCTCTAAGCTTTCAATATTAAAAAAATTATTAATTGTTTTTATACCTTTTTTATTTGCTAAATCTGCAACATTCTTTGAGGGTTCAAATCCCACGTAATTTAAATTACTATCTTTAAAATTACTTAAAAATGTCCCATCATTCGATCCTATTTCAATAATATTTGAGTTGTTTTTCAAATACTTTTTTTTAATAAATTCTGAGTATTTCTTAAAATGTATTTTCATAAATTCAGAACTACCAGTAAAAAATGGATAATTTTGATTAAACATTTGGTCAGGTGTCGGATGATCATTAAGTTGGAACAAAGAACATTTTTCTGAAAATCCAACTTCAAGATTAAAGAAGAATTCTTTATTAAAATTTTCTTTTTTTAAAAATCCATTAGCGATAGGCATTTTTCCAAATGACATAAAGGGAATAAGTTGTGAATTAGTTATTTTACAATGCATTATTTTAAATTTCTCAATAAATTTAGTGTATTGGCAATATCTCGATTAAGATTAGAATTCAAATACAATCCTTTAACAGATAATTTTTTTTTACTCACATGATATGATAAACGGTTCATTATTGGAGAGTGTACATAAGAAATTTTGATATTTTTTCTATGTTTTCTTATTTTTTTAATAATCTCATTAACTGTAAAATTGTTCGAGACAACATTATAAACATCATTTTCATAAAAATTTTCTTCAATGGCGAATTTAAAAAGTTTAAAAGCATCTCCAAGAGACAAGTAAGGTCTGAATTGATGCAGTGCTGTTTTATATACTTTTATGTTTTCTCCTAAAGCCGCGCTTAGGCAAAAATTATTAACAGCTGTATGAAATCTTATACCTTTGGATACTCCAGCGATAGTACCTAACCTAAATGTATTATACTTTAATTTTTTTCCTAAATTTTTTAAGATTTTTTCCTCTAGGAGTTTAATTTTTGCATATGGGCTTTGTGGTCTTAAATATTTTTTCTCACATTTTTCGTCTACTAAACCGACCTTTTTAGTATAAACACTAGTGGTTGAAACATGAATTAATTTTGCTTGATTTTTTTTACAAAAATCAACTACAGTTTTAAAAGAATTCAAATTATTTGAATACATTTCTTTTTTTAAATTAAAACTTTTTGCTGCATTAGTCATTGACGCTAAATGAATAACTATATTGATATTCTTAAAACCTTTGAGAGATTCTGGATCAGTTAAATCTCTTTTAAAAAACTCAATTTTGTTTTTTCTTTTATAATTAAATAAGGTATCTAACCTGTTAGATTCTAAATTGTCTATAAGGAATGCCTTTTTTACTTTTTTAATCTTATGTAAATTTTCTACTAAATAGGATCCAATATGGCCACAAGCTCCTGTAATCAAAATATTCATTTAATTTTTAATATTTCTTTAAATTCAGTATATTTTTCAATATAATCTTTAAATTCATATTTTCTGTCACATATAACTAAAACTATAGAGTTTTTTGTTAAAAATTTTAATCTACACCAAACCAAATTAGAGACCAAAATACCAATATTTTTTTTTGGATTTAGATTGATCTTTCTATTTTGCTCTTTTGATTTTAGAATCAAAGAAATATTTCCTGAAATCGGTATAAAAAGTTGTTTACACTTTTTATGTGCATGATCACCTCTGTACTCATTTTTTTTTCCAAAAATATAAAAAATTCTCTTTACAGTAATTGGGAACTTTTTATCAAAGCTTATTGGAATTAATTTACCACTTTTTTTTTTATACGATCTAAGTTTAATTATTTTTATTTTACTCATTTAATATTTTTTATGATTAAAAAAATAATTTTTCAATTTTCGATAGAAAAATAGTTTAGTCTTTTTAAAAAAGTTTTGTTTGTATTTTTTCCCATTAGTACCGATATATCCTTCTATGTCAGCATAAATTGGGGTGTTTGATAAAGTCAAACCTTCGGAGATGCCTTTTAATACTGCGTTTGCGACACAATTTTCAAAAATTTTATTTATTTTGTCATTTGTTTTTTTGGTTTCAGGAATTAAATAATCTAAGAAAAATTTTTTTGATCCTCCATATATATTGCAATCTGCGAATTTGAGGTTGTTGGTAATATTTACATAAATATCAGCATTGCTACTAAATATGTGTTTGATAATATTGTCAAAATTCTTAACACGATGCCTACCTGTTACGTCTATGAAATAATCTGTTTTTTTTACAAGTGTTGATCTTTCAAAAACCTCTTTTAAACAAAGATATTGACCATATCCTTTTCCAAGCTCCTTGTTAAAAGTGTTATTAGAGTTCGACGAAATTATTTCTATTTCTTTATTAGCAATATTTTTAGAAGCATTTTTGAAATAGGATAAATCATAATTGGAATTTTCAATTAAAATTAATTTTTTTATAAAACTATTTTTCACCCAAAAATCAAAAGATCTTTTGTAATCCTCTAGCCTATGATCAATATTAGATCTTACTAAGTTTGGCATATCACCAGGATCAATTGTACACGTGAGAATTAAAGAAAAATCTTTTGACATAATAAAATTTTAATATCAATTTTTTAATTTAATTATATATTAACCTTTAGATTTATCATATGCTTAAATTATCAGATAAAATTGTTAATTCTCTATTCAAATCAAAATTATTAAATTTTATACCCAAAAGAGTCATTAAGCGTTTAATTAAAAAAAATAAGATTTTTTTCATTCAAACCTCTTTGAAAAGTCTACCATCAAATAATTATCCATTTCTTTTGTCTTTAGAGGATTTAGATAAAAAAAAAAAAATCTATTCAAATAATGATTTAAAAGTGCCAACAAATGAATTTCCTTATTTAAGCTTGATTTTGAAATTAATATTTTATGAAAGAGAAAAATTTAAATTTTTAGATTTCGGGGCACAATATATTGATAATTATTTTTTTTTGAAAAATAAAAATCGAAATATTGAATATTTTTATCATGATTTAATTGAGAATAATAAAATTGTCCAAGAGTTCATTAATTTGAATAATTTAGAAAATATTGAAGTTGTCCATACCTTAGAGGACATAAATAAAAAAGAATATGACTTTATATACTTCGGATCAGTAATCCAATATGTAAATGAATTTGAAAAGTTCTTGCAAGAGATGATAAAAAAAAAACCGAAATATATATATTTCTCTGGATTAAATGTTTATCAAAAATTTACACACGATTTTATAATATGCAAACAATTCAATGTGTTTCCACAAATAAACTATTGTTATTTTTTTAAATTTGACTATTTAATTAATTTAATTAGTTCTAAGAACTATGATTTATTATATTGTTCTGAGAATCCAAATTCTAAAATCAACTATTCGCACATTAACAATCATTTGAATGAAAATTGTCAGTATTTGGATTTATTTTTTAAGATTAAAAATTAAATTGGAGAGATGGCCGAGTGGTTTAAGGCGCATGCTTGGAAAGTATGTAAAGGAGCAATCCTTTCATGGGTTCGAATCCCATTCTCTCCGCCATTAAATTAGCCAGATTTTTCGATGTTTATTTAAAGAATTTCAGTTTTTTTGGTGAAGATAAATCAGCATTTTCCTTAAAAAATGTTATAATTATCTCTTTCCAATAATTAAAAATGGTAAACAAAAATACATATCAAGCAGATTCTATTAAAGTTCTTAAAGGCCTAGAAGCAGTAAGAAAAAGACCGGGCATGTATATTGGAGATACCGATGATGGTACAGGTTTACATCATATGGTTTACGAGGTTGTAGATAATTCAATCGATGAGGCCTTAGCAGGTTATTGTAAAAATATTTATGTTAAGATAAATCAAAATGGTACGGTTACTGTAGGCGATGACGGACGGGGAATTCCAGTTGATATTCATAAAGGAGAAAAAAAGTCTGCTGCAGAAGTGATTATGACTCAATTGCATGCTGGTGGAAAATTTGATCACGATTCTTATAAAGTCTCTGGAGGGTTGCATGGAGTAGGTGTTTCAGTTGTTAACGCATTATCGGAAAAATTACAGCTAGAAATAAATAGAGATGGAAAGAAATATTATATTGAGTTCCAAAACGGTGATGCCAAAGCACCATTAAAAATAGTTGGAAGTTCAAAAAAATCTGGCACTCAAATAACTTTCTTGCCTTCAAAGAAAATTTTTTCATCAACAAAATTTAGTGCAAATACTCTCATTAAAAGAATGAGAGAGTTGGCCTTTTTAAATAAAGGCATTAAGATTTCTTTTACGGATGGAAGTCAGAAAAAAGAAATAACTTCTGAATTCAAATTTGATGGAGGATTGGTTGAATTTGTAAATTTTCTAGATGAAAAAAGAGAAAAGTTACAAAATAAAAATGGAAACGATTTGTTTAAAAAATCAATTTATCTTGAAGGAAATAAGAATGGAATTGAATTAGAATGTTCTCTTAAATGGAATGCTGGATATTCTGAAGATATTTTTCCTTATACTAATAACATTTATCAAAAAGATGGTGGTACGCATTTATTGGGATTTAGGAGTGCTTTGACAAGGGTAGTAAATAAATATGCGAATGAAAATAATCTATTAAAAAAAAATAAATTAACAATCTCTGGTGATGACATTAAAGAAGGACTTACTTGTGTTCTATCTATTAAAATACCAGACCCTAAATTTTCTTCCCAAACAAAAGATAAGTTAGTTTCTTCAGAGGTAAGAATGATTGTTGAAACAATAGTAAATGAAAAATTATCTATATGGTTTGATCAAAATCCTTCTGTAGCAAAAGTAGTTTTGGCTAAAATTATACAAGCTGCAATGGCTAGAGATGTGGCTAGAAAAGCAAGAGAAAATGTCAGAAGAAAAGGAGCCATTGAATTGAGTGGCCTTCCAGGAAAATTAGCAGATTGTCAAATAGGAAAACAAGAAGGAACAGAATTATTTATAGTTGAGGGAGATTCAGCTGGTGGTTCTGCCAAACAAGGTAGGAATAGATCAAATCAAGCAGTCTTACCTTTGAGAGGAAAAATACTTAATACTTATGTTGAAGATCTAAAAATTAAAAAAAATGGGAACGGAAATGGCTCAGATCAAAGAACAAAAGCATTGTCAAAGATGATATCTTCAAATGAAATAGTTACATTAATTAATGCACTTGGATTAGATCCAAAGGCTCATGAAATTGATTTAAAAGATTTAAGGTATGGAAAAATAATTATAATGACGGATGCTGATGTTGATGGATCTCATATCAGAGCATTATTATTAACTTTCTTTAATAATAAACCTTTTAATAAGTTGATAGAAAATGGTCATGTGTATCTTGCTCAACCACCACTATTCAAAATTAATAAAGGTTCCAAAGGAATATATATTAAAGACGAGGAAGAATTAGAAAATTATATAATTAGTAATAGCAAGGAAATTAAAAAATTTAAAAGAGGTTCAAGAGAGTTCTTAAAATTGATAGAAGTTGAAAAATCTAAAATGAGCATACAAAGGTTTAAGGGTTTAGGAGAAATGAACCCAGATGAACTTTGGAGCACAACGCTTAACCCAGAAACGAGGAATTTACTTCAAGTTCAATATTCAAAAAACTCAAAAAAAGACCAGGAATTGATACATACTTTGATGGGTAATGATGTAACATTAAGAAAAGATTTTATCATCTCTAACGCAATAAATGTTCAAAATTTAGATATTTAGACCATGAAGTTTTTTGAAACTTCAAAATTTCATACTTTAAAAAAATCTACTTATATTTCTTTAAGATGGATTGGTATAATAGGTCAATTAATTTCTGTTTATATTGTTTATTTTTTCTTTAATTTTAATTTTAATTTTATCTTATCAAATTTAATTATTTTTGTAGGAGTTTTGAGTAATCTTTATTTAATCTTTATTTATAATAAAACTCAACTTTCAGATAGATCTGCATTAATTTTCTTAATGATTGATATATTTCAATTAGGCTCACTACTCTATCTCACAGGAGGAATTAAAAACCCTTTTGTTATTTTCTTATTGATTCCTAGTGTGTTTGCATCATCAAATTTAGGAATTAGAACTAATTTATTTCTTGTTGTTACAACAATATTAATGATTACTTTTTTGACATTTTATTCAAAGGATTTACCTGCACCATTAAATGATCATTTTCATGTTGATCCTTACTATTATTATTCAATTCCAATAGCTTTTATAATTGCTTTAATTTTTTTAAATTATTTTGCGATAGTATTTGGTACAGAGTCAAGAAAAAGGAAAGAGGCCCTAGGTAAAATGGAGGAAATAATGGCTCAAGAACATGAAATGTTATCTTTAGGGGGCCAAGCAGCAGCAGCAGCACATTCACTCGGAACTCCTTTATCTACGATTAAAATTATTTCACAAGAGTTAAAAGATCAATTAAAGGATCGTACAGATCTAAAGTCAGATATAGAATTACTTTCAAGTCAAGTTGAGAGATGTAATCAAATTTTAAAAAAACTATCTTTGAATCCTATTGAAGAGGATGATTTTATAGATGAGGATTTAGATTTTAAAAAATATATCAATCAAATAGTCAATTCATTTCAAGAAACAAGTAATAAAAGATTTATTTTAAATTTTGATCAAGATGCAAGTCCGAGAAAAATTTCACGATCAATAGAAATAATATATGGTTTGAGAAATTTTATTGGGAATGCAAATAAATTTGCTAAAGAAAAAATATTTATAACTTTAAGAAGTAATAATGAATACACTGAAATTTCCATTGAAGATGATGGTAAAGGTTATCCTGGCGAAATATTATCAAAAATAGGTGAACCTTATTTAAGATCACTCAAAAATAAAGATAAGGATCAAGCTGGTCTAGGTCTGGGAATATTTATAGGCAAAAACTTACTTGAAAAAAATTTTGCTTCTTTAAATTGTCAAAATTCTAAAACAAGAACTGGGGCGGAAGTTAATATAAGATGGAAAAATCGAGATTTAAAAAAAATTTAATGTAATTTTGCTTTTTTATCAAATAATGAACTTAATTGAGAAATCATCACATCACCAAGTTCATTTACATCAGTGATCTTAATTGCTTTTTTATAATATCTAGAAACATCATGACCAATTCCTATAGCTAAAATTTCTACTTCAGATTTATCCTCTATAAACTTAACCATTTTTTTTAAATGTTTCTCTAAAAAATCTCCTGAATTTACTGATAAGGTTGAGTCATCAACTGGTGCGCCATCAGAAATCACCATTAAAATTTTTCTTTCCTCTTTTCTTTTTTTAATTCTATTGAAAGCCCATGTTATAGCCTCCCCATCTATATTTTCTTTCAATAAACCTTCTTTCAACATAAGCCCTAGGTTATCTTTTGCCTGCCTCCAGTGTGTATCAGCCCCCTTATAAATAATATGTCTCAAATCATTTAATCTTCCAGGTGTCTTTGGCTTATTATTTTTATTCCATAACTCTCTACTTTGACCACCTTTCCAATTTTTTGTTGTAAAACCTAATATTTCCACTTTCACTGAGCAACGTTCCAAAGTTCTAGATAGGATATCAGCGCAAATAGCTGCAATTGTAATTGGTCTACCTCTCATTGAACCCGAGTTATCAATTAGAAGTGTTACTACCGTGTCCTTAAAATCTAAATCCTTTTCTTTCTTGAAAGACAATGAGTTGTATGGATCCATTATAACTCTTGGCAACTTAGAGCTATCAAGTAATCCTTCCTCTAAATCAAACTCCCAAGCTCTATTCTGTTTTGCCAATAATTGTCTTTGAAGTTTATTAGCAAGTTTAGTTATAACATCTTGAAAACCAATTAATTGTTGATCTAAAGTTTTTCGAAGCTTATTTGCTTCATCTGCGTTTTCAAGATTTTCAGCTTTCGTAATTTCATCAAACTGTGTTGTAAAAATTTTATAATCTAAATTTAAATCTTTTAAATTTTTTTTTTGGACAACTTGCTCGGAGTTTTGTTCATCTGACTCTGTATCTACAAGTTTTTCATCTAATTTATATTCATCAATATTATAATCTGAGTCTAGACTGGCCTCTGTTTCATCGTGCTTATCAGGATCTTTTTTGTCCTCATCCTCGCTATCATCATTTTCACTTGACTGATTTTCTTTATTATCTTCTGGGTTTTCATCCTTTTTTTCTTCATTTTCCTCTGATTGAAAAATGTCCATTTCTTGCAGTATCTTCGAGAATTTTGAACCATAAATATTCTGATCTTCTAAATTTCGTTTAAAAAATTCTATATGCTCAAAAATCGATTTATCAAAATCTTTTTCCCAGAAGCTTAACATTTTTGATGTTAAAGAATTTAGTTTGATATTGTGGAAATTTTTCAACATATATAATTCAAAAGCCTCAACTACAGGCACATCATCTTTGGTTTTAATTTGATCTTTTCTTTTATGGTTGATCATTTGAATATAATTATCTCTTAAATTTTTTTCTATTCCTTTTAACATTTTTGATCCCAACTTTTCATATCTGATTTTTTCTGTGATTGTATAAAGTGATTTACAAGGCGAGCTGGAGGGTAAATTTTTTTTAAATATTGACGCATCAGAAAATTTCTTTTTAAGAGCTTTCGAGTCTGTTTCCGCTCTAGCCTTAATAAAATCGTTTTTTGAATTTAAATTTTCTAGTTCAATAAAATCTTTTTTTTCAGAATCTTTAATATTTTTTTTAGGATTGGTTCCCAAATCATCTGAGATTACTCTTACTGTAGACGAAAGAGCCTGTCTAAGCTTTTCTTTTAAACTCTCAGTTTTATTATTCATTAAATTTGAATATTTAATAAGGACTCTGGTAATTCCTCACCAAAACATCTTTGGTAATACTCTGCAATTATATTTTTCTCGATTTCATCGCACTTATTTAAAAACGTTACTCTAAAAGCATAACCTGTATCTTTAAAAATTTCCGCGTTTTCAGCCCAGTGTAAAACCGTTCGCGGGCTCATCACTGTTGATATATCCCCAGCTACAAATCCTTTTCTGGTTAATGATGCGACCTTGATCATATTAGAAACTTTTTCTTTACCCTTTGCATTATTTAACTCTTTATTTTTCGATAAGATTATCTCCATTTCTTTATCAAGGCTAAGATAGTTTAAAGTTGTAACAATATTCCATCTATCCATTTGTCCTTGATTTATTTGTTGAGTTCCATGGTAAAGTCCTGTTGTATCTCCTAAACCAACAGTATTAGAGGTTGCAAATAATCTAAAAAATTTATTCTGTTTAATAACTTTATTTTTATCTAAAAGAGTAAAATTACCTTCTGCTTCAAGCACTCTTTGAATAACAAACATTACATCAGGTCTTCCTGCATCATATTCATCAAATACTAATGCAACAGGGTTTTGTATCGACCAAGGTAAAATCCCTTCATTAAATTTTGTAACTTGCTTACCACCTTCCAAAACGATTGCATCTTTACCTATCAAATCTATACGACTTATATGACTGTCTAAATTCACTCTGATGCATGGCCAATTTAACCTTGCAGCAATTTGTTCTATATGTGTAGATTTTCCTGTGCCATGATAACCTTGAACCAAAACTCTCTTATTAAAAGCAAAACCTGAGATGATTGCTAAAGTAGTATCGCGATCAAATTTGTAATTTTTGTCTATTTCTGGCACATATTCACTTTTCTTAGAAAATGCATCCACCTCCATATTTGAGTCTATCCCAAAAGTCTGTTTTATTGAGAGTTTTATGTCAGGTTGGTTGTTTATATTTGGCGTCAATTTTTTTCTCTATAAGTATTTTTTAATTGGGTGTAAGCCAAGGTTATTGATTTAAGTTTTTCTTCAAATTTTTTATTACCAGAATTCATATCAGGGTGAAATTTTTTAACAAGTATTTTAAATTTATCATAAATTTTTTCCCATCTAGACCCTACTGAAATACCTAATATTTCAAATGCTTTGATGTCTTTGTGATTATATCTAAATTGTCCCATGTGATTAAAATCACTTTTAAACTTCTCTTTATCAAGTTCGTCTCTCAAAGTATTACTCCACAAAACTTTAAAAAAATTATCTGAAGAACTAAAACTCTGAGTAGGTTTATGCCAAACCATGTCTGATTTTAAAAAATCAATTACTTGATCATCATTCATACCTGAAAAATAATTCCAATTCTTATTGAATTCTTTGACATGATTTAAACATAATAACCTAAACTTTTTACTATTATCTTTTTCAACTGGCGCTTTGTATTCACCAATTTCATTGCAATTATTCCAGTCACAGATATTTTTCATGATATAATTATATCATATGAATATAAATGAATTAATCGTAAACGTAAAAAAAAAATTAAAAAAAAATATAAATATCAAAAATATTTTAATAGAAGATAAAACATTTTTACATAAAACTCATGCAGGACATGAAAATAATAAATTTCACTTAAAAATAAGAATTGAGTCTGAAGAGCTTAAGAAATTGAATAAGATTGAAAGCAATAAAAAAATTTATAAAATATTAGATGCAGAATTAAAAGATCATATTCATTCTCTACAAATTTCAATTGATTAGTAACTTCCTTAAAAAAAGTTTGATACTAACACTATTAAACTCTTTTTCAATTATTGGTCCACCAATTTTTTTAATCAACATAAGCTTTATATTTTTTGAATTATTTTTTTTATCTCTCATCATAAAGGATACGATCCGATCAATTTTTCTCACTGTAAAGTAACTTTTAATTGAAATTGGAAAATAAGAATTATTTAGATGTTTAATTGCAGAATAAAATTCTTTATCTTTAATCATTTTTTTATTATGACTAAATTCAAGCGCTGACTTCATACCTAGAATTACTGCTTCTCCATGATTTAATTTTTTTGAAAAATTTAAGCTTGCCTCATATGCATGAGCAAAAGTATGTCCAAAATTTAAAATTTTTCTCAAATTTTTCTCTTTTTCATCCTTTTCAACAACTGATTTTTTGATTTTACAGCTTTCATAGATAGATTTTTCAATATTTGGAGACTTTAGTTCTAATATTTCACTAATATTCTTATTCAAAAAACTATAAAACCTTTTATTTGCGATTAATGCATGTTTTACTATTTCTGCGTAACCACAAACTATTTCTCTAAAAGGCAGACTTTTCAAAAAGTCTACATCACTGATAACAATTTTAGGTTGATAAAAACTTCCAATTAAATTCTTGCCTTGAAATGTGTTAACACCTGTTTTACCACCAACAGATGAGTCAACCTGTGATAACAATGTTGTTGGAATATTTACAAACTTTAGACCTCTTTTGAATAAGCTTGCAGCAAATCCTGCCACATCACCGGTAATTCCTCCTCCAATAGATATCAAACAATCATCTCTTGAAAAATTTTTTTTTAGTAAAAGATTTAAGATTCTAGTAACATTTTTTTGATTTTTATTTTTCTCATTGGCATTGTAAATAAATTTGTGAGTCTCATATTTTCTAAGAGATTTTGAAATTTGTTTTACATATCTATTAGGAATATTTTTATCTAAAACTAACAAGCATTTTTTAAAGTTAATAGAATTTTTTCTAAATATTTGAGATAGATTAGAAATTAAATTTCTACCAATTAAAATTGAATATTTGTTTGAATTAGCTTTAACTATCAGTTTAATTGGTTTCATAAATGTCTATGATTTTTTTTGCAATTTGTTGTTTTGTAAAATTCTCACAATCTATTTTATATAGTGCTTTAGAATAAATTATTGAACGTTTTTTTATGATTTCTAATAGCTCATTTTTACTAGAATTAACCACTAACGGTCTTTTTTTGCTATTTTTAATCCTGTCAACTAGGGTATCGATATTCCAATTAAGCCAAAATGATAAATGATTTTCTAGAACCTCATTTCTAATTCCTCGATTGATAAACGCGCCTCCACCAAGTGCTACTACACCCTTTTTACTTTTTAAAATATTAAGAGTTATTTTTTTTTCAATATCTCTAAAGAAGTTTTCTCCTTTTATTTCAAAGATTTTTGATATTTTCATTTTTTGATCATTTTCAATTAATTGATCAATATCAAAAAAGTTTAGATTTAGTTTTTTTGATACTATAGAGCCAATAGAACTCTTTCCAGAACCCATCATCCCGATAAAAACTAAATTTTCCTTTGATTTCATAAGTTTCTTTATTGAAAAAACACAAATATGTCTTAATTTGAAATTAATTAAATTTATATGCAATTTACAAGAAAAACAAGTTATAGCAAAAGTATAATTGGATTATTGATAAAATTATTTTTAATTGCAATTGTATTTATTGGAATAATTTTTCTTTTAAATAAATTAGATTTCCCAGCACCAAAAAAAACAATTGAAAAAATAATACCTAATGAAAATTTTAAAATTGTTAAATAAAACTTATTTATCAATTCTAATTATTCTTTTCTTTTCGACAGTGAATTCTTTTTCAGAAAATGAACCTGTAGATATATGGAATATTGATAAAGAACAATTACAAGAAAATTCTGAAAATAAAGAATTAATTTCAGTTACCGAAAATGAACTTGAAAGTGAAAAAATTGATGTTTTTAGTTTACAAACTAAGGATGGATCAGATTCAATTAAAGTTGATGAAACTCTAGACTCTAAAGAAATTAAAATAATAGGTCTCTATGACCCTGAAGATTTTGGATTAAAAATTGATATGTGGTCGAATTCTAATGGTGATCAATTAAAATACCTTTTTTCTAATTTAGCTAAAATAAACTTATCACGTGATGCTTCAGAACTTATGAACATTGTTTTATTAACCAATGCTTATTATCCTAAAAAAAATATTAGTGAAAAGGATTTTTTAAAAATTAAATCAGATTGGTTGATAAAACATAATAACTTAGAGTTAATAGAGGAATATCTTATAAAAAACGATATTTTAAACTTACACCCTAAACTTAGTAAATATTTAGTTGATAAGTATTTATCTAAGTCTGAGCTTGATAAAGCTTGCAAAATTTTTTTAAATAATTCAAAACCAATAAAAAATAATTATTTGTCAAAATTTAATATCTATTGTTTGATAAACAATGGAAAAAAAGATGAAGCACAATTAATTTTTGACTTAAAAAAAGAATTAGGCTTCAACGATCAATATTTTGAAAATAAACTAAATTATCTTTTTGGATATACAAATAAAATTGATGAAGCTATTTCCGAAAAAAGTATTCTAGAATTTCATTTAGCCCATAAAACAAACCCAGAATTTTCTTTTGAACCAAAGGAAAGCACTAATCCATTAATATGGAAATATTTAGCTGCTTCAAATTTATTATATCAAACTAATGAAATCGACTTGGATGAATTAGAAAAAATAGAATTAATTGAGTATGCCACACACAACAAGAATTATCTTGAAGATGATTTATTTCAAATTTACAAGAGGTTTCAGTTTACGATTGATCAATTTTTGAATGTCAAAACAGTATTCAAATCTTTAGCTAATATTGAGAGTAGGGCTCTTTTATATCAAAGTGTATTGTTAGAGTCTGACACAAATAAAAAAATAGAATTAATGAAACTTCTAAAAGAAGTATTCATCAAGGATAAAATTGGTAATGCTTTTGAGGAGAAACTAAAAGACCTGCTGCAAGATATTGAATTAGATCAAATTTCCTCAAAGCATACTAGTTTTTATTTAGAAAATATTAACACTGATGAAAAAAAACAAACTAAAATTAAGTATAATGATGATCTTTTACATCAATCAAAACTTATCAAATATTTTATTGGAGAATATAATCAAACAAAAATTGAAAAAGATCTCAATAATTTTCTCAAAAAAATAAAAAAGGATAAAAAGTATTCTATCTCAAAAAAAGATATTATTTTAATCGAGTCATTGAAGTCAGATGGTATAAAAATTGATAAGAAATATGACAATTTATATAAAATTCTAGACTCTGAAATGCCAACAGATATTCAAGTTATGGTAAATAATAATGAGACTGCTTCAACAATTCTCAGAATTATAGAGGTTATTGGTCAAGATGAGTTGAGTGCTTTAGACGAGGATACCCTATTTTTTATTATAAGTGCACTTAATCAATTAAACATCGACTCTATACGTAATAAAATTTTATTAAAAGTTCTTCCTTTAAAAGTTTAAAAATTAGTTTATCTATTTATCTAATGAGCATTAAAGATATAATTACAGTTCCTGACGAAACTTTAAAAAAAATCTCTGAACCACTAGAAAAAGTCAGCACTAATGAAAAAAAACTTATTAATGATTTATTTGATACAATGTACGCTTCGAAAGGTATTGGATTAGCTGCAGTACAAATAGGTATCCTGAAAAGAATTTTAGTAATTGATGTTTCTACTAAAGATGAAAAGAGGGAGCCTTTAAGTTTCATAAATCCTGTTATTAAAAAAGTTAGTGATGAAACCTCAATTTATGAGGAGGGTTGTTTATCAATTCCAGATACATTTATAGAAATTGAAAGGCCAAAAATTTGTGAAGTGGAATATATTGATATCAATGGAGAAGAAAAAAATTTAAAATGTGACGGTCTTTTATCAACTTGTTTACAGCACGAAATTAATCATTTAGATGGAAAATTGATAATTGACCATTTATCTAAGTTAAAAAGAGATATCATTATCAAAAAAATTTCAAAAACAAAAAAAAATCCTGACAGAATATTAGTTTAGAAATGCCTAAAAAAATCATTTTTATGGGTACACCCATGTTTGCAGTTCCAATATTGAAATCACTCTATCAAAATGGTTTTCCAATAAATTTGGTTTATACACAACCACCCCAAAAATCTCACCGAGGTCAGAAGATAAATAAATCACCAGTCCAAGGTATATCGGAAACTTTAAATATAGAATTCAGAACTCCACAGAACTTGAAAAACAACACTGAGGAATATGAGTTTTTAAAAGAAATGGAGGCTGATCTTGCAATTGTTGTAGCTTATGGACAAATAATTCCAAAAGAATTTTTAAATTTAACAAAAAAAGGTTTTATAAATATTCATGCATCTATACTCCCAAAATGGAGAGGTGCTGCACCTATTCAGAGAGCTATAATGAATTTAGACACAGAAACAGGGATTAGTATAATGAAAATCAATGAAGAATTGGATAGCGGACCTGTAAGTAACACTTATAAAATAAAACTTGATCAAAGTCTTAATGCAAAAGAGGTCTCAGAAAAACTTGCTTTAATAGCAGCAGATAAAATTTTAGATGTTGTAGATGAAATTTTTGAGGGTAAATCAAATTTTGTGGATCAGGATAATTCTAAAGCCACTTATGCAAAAAAAATTACTAAAAATGAAGGGCAAATAAACTGGAAAAGCGATGCTTTAAAAATAATTGGAAAAATTAATGGCTTGTATCCCTCCCCGGGAGCTTTTTTCAATTTTGACGGACAAAGATATAAAATTTTAAAAGCAGAAATTGGAAATGGAATTGGTAAAAATGGTGAGGTTATATCAGACGATCTTGAAATAGCATGTGGAGGTGAAAAATCTATTAAAGTTGTTGAAATTCAGAGAGAGGGGAAAAAGGTTCAAAAAATTGGGGAGTTTATGCTTGGATCTCAAATCAGAAAAGGCTCAATTATATCTAATGTTTAGATATCAAATATTGATAGAGTATGTAGGCACTAATTTTAGAGGTTGGCAAATTCAAACAAAGGGCAAAACTATACAAGGTTTTATCCAAGAGAGAATTTCTAAATTATTAAAAGAAAAAATTATTTTGTTTGGCGCTGGTAGATTAGATAAAGGAGTACACGCTCTTGAACAATCTGCTCATTTTGAGTGTAAAAAAAAAATTGAAAATCCGAGTAAATTTGTCAAATCTTTAAATCATTTTTTAAATAAGGAAATGATTTCAATTATTAAAATTAAGAAAAGAGGTAATGATTTTCACGCAAGATTTTCTGCTAGAATGAGAATATATAAGTATATAATTATTAATCGCCCTAGCAGACCAGTAATAGATAAAAATAGAGGATGGCACATTACTAATAAACTTGATTTAAAAGGGATGAAAAAAGCTGCAAAAAAATTAGTTGGTACAAAAGATTTTTCTACCTTTAGAGCTTCAAGCTGTAGAGCCAAAAGTCCAATTAAAACTATGAGATCCGTTAAAATAAAATCAAGAAATAATAAAATTGAAATAGAATTTCAATCTCAATCTTTTCTACAACGACAGGTCCGTTCAATGGTTGGTTGTTTAAAATATGTAGGTGAAAAAAAATGGTCTTTAAAAAAATTCAATTTTATTATGAATTCAAAAAAACGGATTTTATGTGCGCCGCCGGCACCACCTGAAGGTCTCTATTTAGCGAGGGTTATTTATTAATTTTTTTTTGTTACTCATTGCAAACTTTTTACTAATTCTCCATCTAGACTCTTCTCTTACAATGTACCCACAGCAATTTTTTGAACCACATTTACAAGGAAATTGTTTATAGTCTTCATCATAACTAAACCCATAATCACAAGTAAACTCCTCTCCTTTTTTAATATCACGAATTGCTGTAATCCATACTTTTAAACCTTTACCATTATAATCACAGTTATTATTGCAACTATGGTTTACAAGACCTGCAATATTCCATGAAAAATCTCCATCGAGAGTATATTTCTTATTTAATGTGAATAAGTAAATGGGTTTTTTATTATCAAACTTAATTGACTCATCCACCTCTTTATTTGTTATAATTTTGCCAATGTAATTAATTATTTTTGTTCCTTCTTTAATATCGCGTGTAGCATAAAGACCCCTTCCTTTTTTATCAATTTTAGATCTTTTAATTCTATAAAGTTTCATATGAGTGAATTATTATTAACTTAATTTAAATCAATTAAATTCTACAAGCGCGTTAACATGTTCATTAGCACTTTCAGATAATGCATTTAAATCATAACCACCCTCAAGAATAGAGACAACTTTCCCTTTAGTGAACTCGTTGGTAGCAGCTAAAGTTCTTTTAGTAATTTCGTAGAAGTCTTTTGATTTAAGTTTAAATTGAGCTAAAGGATCATCTTTATGAGCATCAAAACCTGCCGAGAATATAAGAAAATCAGGTTTATAATTTACTAACCTATCTAAAACTCTATCAAATGCATTAAAATATTCCTCCGAGTTTGTGCCTGCTGGCAAAGGTATATTTAAAGAGTTATTAAAATCACCCTTATCTTTATCTGTGCCTCCTCCAGGATAGAAAGGATATTGGTGTGTTGAAATATATAATGAATGTTTATTATTACGCATAACATCATAATTTCCATTTCCCCAGTGCACATCAAAATCTACACATGCAACCCTCTTATATTTATAATTTTTAATTAAATAATTAGTGGCTACCCCAGCGTTTGATATACAACAAAATCCCATTGCCTTATCCTTTTCTGCATGATGTCCAGGAGGCCTTGCTAGACAAAATGCGTTCTTAAACTCTTTATTTTCAATTCCATCTATCGCCTTAATTGTTGAGCCAGCTGCATCAAATACTGCTTTTTTACTGTCAGGTGATATTACAGTATCTCCATCTAAAAACTTTAGACCCTTTTGAGGAAATGAACTATTTAAATTATCAATATATTCCTTTGAATGTGTCATTGCCAATATATCATCAGGCACACTACCTGGTTTTTCCCAAATCAGATCATTTCTTTTTTTTAATTTTTCTCTTATAGCAATTACTCTTTTAGGCTGTTCAGGATGACCGTCACCAGTGTCATGTTTTTCATAAGAGTCAGAATTTATAATTGCTGTATTCATTTGAAATAATTTTTTAAAATACTTTCATAAATTTTGGTTAGGTTTTTAAGATCTTTAAGAGATACCGCCTCATCAGTTTTATGCATGGTTCGTCCTACTAAGCCAAATTCTAAACCAGGTGATATTTTTCTTATAAATCTCAAATCTGATGTTCCACCTGTTGTTGATAATTTTGGTTTTAATTTAGTTATCTTTTTAATAATATTTTGTATCATAAATGTTGTTTTGTTAGGTTTTGTTAAAAAAGCTTCACCAGAAACTCTGTACTCAATTTTAAATTTTGATTTTTTTTTCTTAGTTACGTTTCTGAAAATTTTATTAAGTCTTTTTTTAATAGAATTTGAGGAATGTTTATTATTAAATCTTATGTTGAATGTTGCTTTAGCTGTGGCTGGAATAACATTATCTGCGGTATTGTTTATATTTATTTTAGTAACCTCCAAGTTTGTAGGTTGAAAATCTTTAGTTCCTTTATCGAACTTAATTTCCTTTAATTCTTTTAAAATATTTACAATTGTAGTTGAGGGATTATTTGCTCTAGAAGGATATGCAACGTGACCTTGGTGACCAAATATAATTAATTTACCAGTTATACTGCCTCTTCTACCAATTTTAATCATTTCACCCAAAACATTTGGATTAGTTGGTTCACCTACTAAGCAAAAATTAATCTTCTCTCTTTTTTTTCTCAAAAACTCTACAACTTTTTTTGTACCATTGACTGCATCACCCTCCTCGTCGCCTGTTATCAACAGACTAATTGATCCATTAAATTTTTTATTTTTTGACAAAAACATGCTTACAGCAGAAACAAAAGCTGCAATAGAACCTTTCATATCATTTGCACCTCTTCCAATTAAGTGACCTCGTTTGATAGATGGTCTGAATGGATTAGTTGTCCAGTCTTTTATGTTTCCTGGAGGTACAACATCTAGGTGACCTGCATAACAGAAGTTTGGGCTCTTACTTCCGAACCTTGCATATAAATTTTTAACAGGCTTAAAGCCCCTTTCTTTAAATTCGAGTATTCTTGTTTTGAAACCAAGTCTTTTCAATTTTTTTTCTAAAAATTTCATTACACCTGCATCTACAGGAGTAATTGAAGGAAATCTAATTAGCTCTTTAGCTAATTGTAACTCGTTTAAAGTTTTCATTTTAGTCTCGTAAAAGGTCGTTTATAGAAGTTTTTGACCTTGTTTTTTCATCTACCTGCTTAATTATTACAGCACAGTACAACGATGGTGCAGCCGAGTTATTTTTGTCTGGCAAAGAACCTGGAACAACAACTGAGTACGGTGGAATTTTACCATAAGTGATATCTCCAGTTTTTCGATCAACTATTTTAGTGGATTGACCTATATACATACCCATACTTAAAACTGAACCTTCCCCAACAATCACTCCCTCAACAACTTCTGACATAGCTCCAAGGAAAACATTATCCTCGATTATGGTAGGTAAAGCTTGTGCAGGTTCTAAAACTCCACCAACTCCTGATCCTGCTGAGATATGACAATTTTTTCCGATTTGGCAACAGCTACCTGCTCTTGCAAATGTATCTATCATCGTTCCTTCATCAATATAAGCTCCAATATTTACATAGCACGGCATTAAAACAGCATTTTTTCCAACAAATGAACCCCTTCTAACTGGAGAATTAGGAACCATTCTAAAGCCAGCTCTTTCATGATCTTCTTTCGACCAACCCGCAGTTTTACCTTTTAATAAGTGAGATTTATCATACCAACTACTGTAAGGACCATTTAAGTTTTCCATTGGATAAATTCTAAAGCTTAACATAATTGCTTTTTTTAAATGCTGGTGTGTAATCCATTCACCATTTATCTTTTCAGCTACTCTTGATTTTCCACTGTCCAAATCACTAATAACCTGATTGATTGCATCTTTGATTTTTTGGTCTGAATTTTGGTTTATCTGATCTTTAATTTCCCAAGCATCATTTATAATTTTTTCTATAGACATAATTTATTGACTTTTTAATAACCTTATTTCCTTAAGAAATAAAGACAGATTTTCAATTTTATGAGAAATATAATCTTTATCAGAATCCATCTTACCAAAATGTTCATCATTAATTAACCAAACAGTTGCACATCCTCTTTCATAACCAATACTAAGGTTTTTTGCGATATCTTCTATATAAATGGTTTCTTTTGGATTTAATCCAAATTTTTTAACCATTAAATCAAAAGTTTTAGCCTCAGGTTTTGGCACATACCCAGCATCTTTAATATCAAAAACCTTATCCCTTCCAAAGAGATCATATACTCCTAGATGGGTTAAAATATTTTTAGCATGTTCCGCACTCCCATTTGTAAAGATAAACTTTTCCATTTCTAATTTTTCAAGTTCATTCCTCATAATCTTGTCCTCTTTCATAAATGAAAGATCTATTGTGTGGACATATTTTAGGAATTCTTCTGGGGGTATATCATGATGTATCATTAAACCATTTAAACTAGTATTATATTTGTAAAAATAATCAGTCTGTAATTTTTTTGCTTCTTCCATATCTATTTTTAGTCTCTCAGATATGAACATTGTCATTCTTTTAGATACTTGACCAAATACTTTTTCCAACGAGTAGTTGTTATGTTTTCCATAACAAACTCCATCAAGATCCAACAGCAGATATTTCATTTCTTTAAAATTTTTCATTTTCTAATCAAAGTTCCAGAGCCCTTGTCGGAAAAAATTTCAAATAATATAGAGTGTTGCTTTCTACCATCAATTATTCCAACTGCTGTTACTCCATTGTTCACAGCATCCAAACAAGTATTAATTTTAGGTATCATACCTTCAGTAATTGTATTATCCTCAATCATTTTCAAAATTTCTGATGAAGAGATTTCATTAATTAGTTTTTTGTCTTTATTTAAAACTCCTTCAACATTAGTCATTAATAGCAATCTTCTAGATTTTAATGACTTTGCAATTGCACCTGCAGCTGTATCTCCGTTGATATTATATGGATGATCGTCATTACCTAGACCTAATGGTGAAATTATTGGGACTTGTTTTTTATTAAGAATTTTCTTAATTAAATTGTTATCAATTTCATTAGGTATCCCCACAAAACCAAGCTCTTTAGCCTCTGGAGTTACTTTAATTATATTATTTTTTTTTGTATGGATTGAGACAGCATCAGTTCCGAATTTTCTCAAAGAGTCAACAATATCATTGTTAAAATCAATTAAAACTGACTCAACGATGTTTATAATTTTTTCATCAGTTACCCTTAAACCTCTAATAAATTTTGATTGAATATTTGATTTGTCTAGTTCTCTTTTTATTCTAGGACCTCCTCCATGAACAACTGTAAAAGAAATACCTAGTTTATTTAGTATGTTTATATCTGTTATAAAATTATCAAAGATTTTTCTGTCTATAAAAACATTTCCTCCATATTTTATTACGATGAAATCATTTTTATATTTTTCTATATATTTAGAAACCTCATCTATTGGTGGCCCATCTTTGGGAAGTATTTTTTCTAAATCCATTTATTTATCGTCGTATGATAATCAATTTTTAAGTGACAGTCTTAACAGTTGTTCTTTTCATAATGAATACTTGTTGGGCCATAGTTAAAATGTTATTCACAGTCCAATAAATTACCAATCCACTTGGAAAGGGTGCTAGTATTACAGTCAAAAAAAGTGGAAAAAACATGAATATTTTTGCTTGCATAGGATCAGTAGGAGCGGGATTTAATTTTTGTTGTACCCACATAGAAACTCCCATTGCAACAGGCCAAGCACCAATCATTAAAAATGATGGCACATCATAAGGTAGCAGTCCAAATAAATTGAATATACTTGTGGGATCTCGTTCACTTAAATCATGAATCCATCCATAAAAAGGCATATGTCTCATTTCAATTGTAACAAATAAAACTTTATACAGAGCAAAAAAAACTGGTATTTGAACAAGAATTGGAAGACAGCCAGACATTGGGTTGACTTTTTCTTTTTTATATAAAGCCATCATTTCTTGTTGTAATTTCATTTTATCATTCTTATGAAGCTCTTTTAATCTTACCATTTCAGGAGTAAGCGCTTTCATTTTTGCCATGCTTCTAAAAGAAAAATTTGCCAAAGGAAAGAAAACAAGACGAATACAAATTGTTATCGCTATGATAGCTAATCCATAATTACCAAGTAGTTTGAAAAAATAATCAATACCGAAAAATAAGGGTTTTGTTATAAAATATAAGAAACCCCAATCAATAACTAGATCAAATTTATCGATGGCTAAACTTTTTGCATATCCATCAATGACATCCACTCTTTTGGCAGCAACTATAATTTGTAAATTTTCTTCAATAGAATTATTTGGACCTAATTCAAGAGGTTCAGTTGCGATAAAATTCGCTCTAAATTTATCTTTATAATCAAATGTTGTTTTAAACTCTTTATCTTGTGGAGGTATTAGTGAGGTAATCCAATATTTATCACTTATACCCAACCAACCTTTTTGAGCAGTTTTTGTAAACTTTTTCTCTTGAATATCGTCATAATCTTCCTCAATTAATTCATCATCTAAAGTTGCAATCAACCCCTCATGAAGAATTAAAAAGTCTATTATGTCTGGGATCTCATTTCTTATAATTTGACCATAAGAATAAAAGTCATATTTTCCACTTGTTTTGTTAATAACTCTTTGCTTGATAGAAAATAAGTATTTATCATCTAAAGAAATTTCTTTTTCAAAGGTAATTCCTTGATCATTGGTCCAAGATAATTTAATTGGAGAATTTTCAGTTAATTTTTTATTTCCTTTAATAGACCAGATGGTCTCGGATGTAGGAATATCTATATTTTTGTCAGAGGTTACAAATCCGCTTTCAATTAAATAACCTTCTTTAATATTTCTAGGTCCTAATAGAATTATTTTTTCATCACCCTCAAGTTCAACGTTATAATTTTTAAAAGTTAGATCGTCTATAGCTGCACCCTTTAAAGATATCGAACCAATTACATTAGAATTTTCAAATTCAACTCTCTCGCTTTCAATTAAAGCGTCCTTTCTCGAAATCTCAATAAAGGTATCTTTTTGTTCTAAGCTTGGTGTGTCTGTACTTTGTTCGGTCTTCTCTTTTTCAACTAAATTTTCATTTGTCGCTTGTTTTTCAGGAACAAAAAATAATGAATACAAAACAATTACCGCAGAAGATAATGCTATAGCAGCAATAGTATTTTTTGAGTCCATTATTTTTTTACCTTTATCTTCTTTTTAACAGGATCAAATCCTCCATCTCCCCATGGATGGCAAGATAAAATTCTCTTTAAGCTTAAAAAAAGACCCTTAAAAAAACCATGTATTTTTAGTGACTCGATACTATACTCTGAGCAAGTTGGTTGGTATCTACACGAATGACCAACTAGAGGACTTATTAAATATTGATAAAACTTAATTAATTTAATTAATATATAAGTTATAACATTCATTATTTTATTTTTTTTAAATCTAGAAACAACGTTTCTTTTATCTTTTTAAATTCATTGTTTAACACAGTTGACTTAGCAATAACAAGATATGAATAATCAAAATTTATAGATATTTTTTTATATGCGTCATTCATAATATTTCTAAGTCGTCTTTTAATTTTGTTCCTCTTTACGGCATTTCCAATTTTTTTTTTAGCAACAAATGAGATATTAAAATTATTTTTACTTTTGTTATTCAGGTATCCAAAAAAGATTGTGACGTATTTATTAGATATTTTTTTACATTTTAACAATTTACGGAAGTCCTCATTTTTTGAAAGAGCAAGTAATTTGCTTTTCATTGATTAACCTGACACAGTTAATGATTTTCTGCCTCTAGCCCTTCTTCTTGCCAAAAGTTTTTTTCCACCTTTTGTCTTCATTTTAGATCTAAAACCATGTTTTCTAGCTCTTTTAATTTTAGAAGGTTGATATGTTCTTTTCATAAAGTGATTTAAATTAATTAAAATTTCGATCTTTATAATAATTAAATATATAAATAGCAAACATAAGATTTTATAAATACGATAGCTAATAATGGAAAAAACGAAAAAAATTAAATTATTTGTAGGCTTATCTTACTTAACTTTAGTAATTATTTTTTTATTTTTATTCTTTTCAAAATTCAGTCTTCAAGAAATAACATCTTACGACTTTATAAAAGAAAACAGATTATATTTTCTTGAGTTAAAAAATTCAAACTTATTTCTAATATCTATAATTTTTTTAGTGCTGACTATCTTATGGTGTTTTCCACTGCTTGGTTTTGGCAGTCCAATTGCCTTGATAGGTGGTTTTATATTTGATAAATGGATCGGTACTTTACTTGTTGTTAGTGGATTGAGCATTGGTGCAGCATTTTTATATATGTTTGGTAATTATTTTTTAAAAGATTTAATTCGAGAAAAATTTTTAGATAAATTTCAAAACTTAGAATTAAAATTTAAAAAATCTGAATTTATTTATTTATTGATTTATCGATTTATAGGTGGTGTGCCATGGCAGTTGAGTTGTCTTTTACCAACACTTTTTAATGTAAAAGTTTCCAATTTTTTTTATGCAACATTTATTGGCATTATTCCACAAATTTTTCTTGCTGTTTCTATTGGGGCTGGATTAGAAAAAATTATTGAAGAAAATGCTGAGCTTCCAGGAGTCACTGATATTATATTTTCTCCAGATATATATATTCCCATTATAGCTTTTTTTATTTTGGTATTACTTACAATTTTTCTTAGAAAATTATTTTATAAAAATTAATGGTGCTCCCACCCTGTACTGACCAGGGAACTAGTCCTTACCAAGGACTTGTTATGCCATTTAACTACAGGAGCAATAATCATAAATTGTATTTTAAGAATAATAGAGCATTTTTTCAAATTATTGCCTTAATTTTTTGTCCAATATGATTTATATCTAATAAAGAAATTTTTATGGGCATTCATTACGATTATAAGTCGACCAAAAGTGCTAAACTTATGGAAAAGCAAGCTAAGAGAGAAAAAAAACTTGCTGAAAAAAAAGCAAAGCGTTTAGCAAAAGAAGGTGCTAAAAAAGATGATAATAAAGAAAAAGTTTTAGATACATCTAAACCAATTACTCTAGATTTTCTTACAAATCCAAATAAAGAATGATTATAAAAGATAAAAATGAGCGTTTAAGTTTAGCTCTCAAAAAGAATTTAAAAAAAAGAAAGCTTTTTCAAAAAAAAAATAAGAAGAAAAATAAATAATGTCAATCAAGCCTGACACTTGGATAAAAAAAATGTGTAAGGAACATAATATGATTGAACCATTTTTAGATCATCAAGTTTCTGAAGGAAAAATATCTTATGGCCTTAGCAGTATGGGTTATGATGTAAGAATCTCCGATGAGTACAGAATATTTACCAATGTTAACAGTTCTTTGGTGGACCCTAAAAATTTTTCTGATGATAATTTTATAGAGAGAAAAGGTCCATACTGCATTATTCCTCCAAATTCATTCGTTTTAGCGAAAACAGTTGAGTATTTTAGAATACCAAAAGATGTTTTATGTATTTGTGTTGGAAAAAGCACTTATGCTCGAACAGGTATTATTTGCAATGTAACACCAATAGAAAATGAATTTGAAGGAAATATTGTAATTGAACTAAGTAACACTACACCTAATCCAGCAAAAATATATTCTAATGAGGGTATTGCTCAATTCTTATTTTTTAAATCAGATACACAACCAGAGACAACATATAAGTCCAAGAATGGAAAATATCAGGGGCAAACCACAATTCAGGTTGCAAAAATTAAGAAATAATTTATGGATAAGTTTTCTATTAAAGGCCCAAGTAGGATAAGGGGAGAAGTTAAAATTTCTGGATCCAAAAATTCCTCACTTCCAATTTTAGCAGCGACTTTATTATTCAATCAGCCAGTTGTGTTAAAAAATTTACCAAAGGTAAATGATATTAATACAATGATAAGTTTATTAAGATCCTTAGGATCGAAAATTATTTTATCTAAAGATAAAAGAGTCGCTAGAATACACAATAAAAAAAATCTTAAAACATTTGCAAGTTATTCTCTTGTTAAAACAATGAGAGGTTCAATTTTGGTCTTAGGTCCTTTAATTGCTAGATATTACAAATCAAAAATTTCTTTACCCGGTGGATGTTTAATTGGAGCAAGACCAATAAATTATCATTTAGACTCTTTGAAAAAACTTGGGATGAGCTATATTTTAAAAGATGGCTATATCTTAGCTAAATCCAATGGTAAATTAAAAGGAACTACTATAAAGTTTCCCAGACTAACTGTGGGAGCTACAGAAAATTCTATAATTGCAGCTTGTTTAGCAAGTGGTACTACTATTTTAAAAAATTGTGCAATTGAACCTGAAATAAAAGATTTAACAAAGTTTTTGAACTCAGCAGGAGCAAAGATTTCCTGGATTGGTAGAACATGTAAGATTGTTGGAGTAAAAACTTTAAATCCAACAGAATATTCAGTCATGGCTGATAGGATAGAGGCAGGTACCTTTTGTGTAGCAGCAACATTGGCAAAAGGAAACTTGAAGATATCGAATTTTGATGCAAAAATTATCAAAACCGAGTTAGAATTATTAAAAAGGTTTGGTGCAAAAATAAAAGCACATAAAGAAAAAATTTTTATCAAAGGTCCACAGAAAATTAGATCCATTAAAAATATTAAAACTAAAGAATATCCAGGTGTAGCAACTGATTTACAGTCACAACTTATGGTTTTGATGTGTAAGGCAAGTGGAAAAAGCTCTATCACTGAAAATATATTTGAAAATAGATTTATGCATGTAGCTGAACTGCGGAGACTTGGTGCAAAAATAAATGTAAAGAACAATAAAGCTTACATTTTTGGAAATACTAAATTTATTGGTGCTGAATTAATGTCTAGCGATTTAAGAGCATCGGTTTCATTGGTATTAGCAGCAATGGTTTCTAAAGGTAAATCAATAATTAACAGGATTTATCATTTGGATCGTGGATATGAAAATATTGAGCATAAATTAAAAAAAATTGGCGTTAAAATAAAAAGATTAAAATAGTGAGTAAATACCTAGCTAAAATTATTGCAAATGATCAAGAGGGATTGCAAATGATCTCAGCATGTGTTTCAGGCTCAAAAACAAAAGTTGATAATATTAAGTATTTAGCATCAAGCAAAGTTTTTTTATTATCGATCGAAAGAACTAAAATAGAGTCCGACCAAATGAATAAAAAAATAAACAGTATTTGCAGATTTGATTTTGTTGATAAGGTTAAATCTAAAAATATCAATCAAGGAAATAAAGAGGAAATTTTAAACTTGATTGGCATCGATTATTTGAAAAATAAAGATGATTATGAAATAAATTTAATTTTTGATAAGAATAGTCACATTGTTTTGACTACAGAAACGATTGAAGTAAGGTTAGAGGATCAAAATGAGATTAAATAAATATGAAAATATTAGATAGTAAATTAAGAAATTTTAATAAAAAGTTAGAAGATTTATTATTAAGAAGAAAAATAAAAGTTCAAACGAGCTCTGTCTCTGTTATTAGAATAATTAATGATGTAAAAAAAAATGGTGACAAGGCATTGTTAAAGTATGAGAAGAAATTTAACCAGAACAGAGTAATTAAACCTAGTTTTAAACAAATTAAAAAATCTATTAATTCTCTACATCCTAAAGTAAAAAATGCTATCGATTTAGCTTATTCAAGAATTTACAAGTTTCACTCATTACAAAAATTTAAAAATATTTCTTATATAGATAAATTAAAAAATAAATTAGAATACAAATATCTACCAATCGAATCTGTTGCAATTTACGTGCCAGGATCATCAGCGTCTTATCCCTCAAGTGTTTTAATGAATGCTATCCCTGCGATAGTTGCGGGAGTAAAAAGAATAATTATGATTAATCCAGGATATAAAGGAAAACAAAATGCTGCAGTACTATATGCAGCAAAAAAATGTAAAATTAAGGAAATATATTCTATTGGTGGTCCATCAGCGATTGCAGCAGTCGCTTATGGAACAAAAAAAATTAATAGAGTGAATAAAATTGTTGGTCCTGGTAATAAGTATGTAGCAGCTGCTAAAAAAGAAGTCTTTGGTGATGTTGGTGTTGAAGGAATGATAGCTGGACCATCGGAAGTAACCGTTGTTGGTGATAAATTTTCAAATCCAGGTTGGATAGCAAGCGATCTAATTGGTCAAGCAGAACATGATGAACTTGCTCAATGTATTTTAATTTCTAAAAGTAAAGACTTAATAAGTCAAACTAAGGGTGAAATTTCTAAACAATTAAAAAAAATTCCAAGAACAGCTATCGCAAGAAAAAGTTTATCAAATAACGGAATTTTAATTCAAGTAAAATCAGATAAACAAATAATTGATATTGTGAATAAAATCGCTCCTGAGCATTTAGAATTAAATGTAAAAAATTACAAATCTTTTGTTTCAAAAATTAATAATGCTGGTTCTATTTGTTTAGGAAAATATGCTGTCATGGCAATGACTGACTATAATGCTGGTTCAAACCATATATTACCAACTAATGGTTCTGCTAAATTTTCAAGTGGTATAAGTGTTAATGAATTTTACAAAAGAATTTCATATATAAACTTATCAAAAAAGGGTATTGAAAAGCTTGGACCATCAGTTATAACTCTTGCAAATTATGAAGGGTTGGCCGCACACGCTCAATCTGTGAAAAAACGTATTAGGAGAAAATAAAATTTGTCAAAACAAGATTTACTTGAATTTAAGGGTAAAGTAACTGATCTGTTACCTAATGCTATGTTTAGAGTTCAATTGGAAAACGGTCACGTAGTGACAGCACATACTGCAGGTAAGTTAAGAAAAAACAGAATTCGAGTATTACAAGGTGATAATGTGACTGTGGAAATGACACCTTATGACCTTACTAAAGGCAGAATTATCTTTAGAGGTTAAATTTTGCCTCGGTAGCTCAGGAGTAGAGCAGAGCCCTGAAAAGGCTTGTGTCGGAGGTGCGAATCCTTCCCGAGGCACCACCAAAACATCTTGAAATTAATAAACAAAGAAATTAACTTCTATCTTAAATAAATAACAAAAGGACGAGTAAAAAGATGAGTACAATTCAAGGAAAAGTAAAATGGTTTAATGGCAAAAAAGGTTATGGTTTTATAGAGAGAGACGATAAAGAAAAAGATGCCTTTGTTCACGCCAGCGCAGTAAAAGCTGCAGGAATGAGATTTCTTAATGAAGGAGATAAATTAGAATTTACTTTAGAGGATGGTCCAAAGGGCCCTTCAGCAGTAAATTTAAAAAAATTAGATTAATTTAAATATTTTGCGAGGGCGTTTTCTTAAAAATAAGAAAACGTCCCTTCCTTTTTAGGGTTGAATAATTTCAATTTTTGTCTAAAACGCTTCTCATGAATAAAAATGAGACTAATTACAGATTAAACTCAGGTACTCTTAGACTTGCTCTTAGAGGAACTAATAGAGGTGTGCACGCTCATTTCCACGCTGGCTAAAGCTAGCGAATAATCACTTATATTATAATTTTAAATAACAACAAAATAAGATAAAACAAAAAAGGATATGCCTTGATGGTGAAATAGTATCACGTCGGTTTGTGGATCCGAAGTCGTAGGAGCGTAACCTACTCAAGGTACCAAAAAATGAATAAAGAAAATAAATTAATTCCTGGATTACCCTCAGGTTTTGAAGATAGATGGAATAAAAAATTACTTCTCAAAAAAAGACTATTAAGGGTTATTGAGAAAAATTTTATTAAATATGGATTTAATCCATTAGAAACACCATCATTTGAAATAAGTGAAAATATAGGCTCCTTTCTTGCAGAGGATGAGAATAATCCTATGTCTGATGTGTTTACATTCGATGATGGTGGAAAGAATATTACTTTAAGATATGATTTATCAAGCCCACTTGCTAGATTTGTTGCACAGAATAGTCAAGAGCTTCCCTCAATATATAAAAGATATGCAATTCAAAATGTATTCAGAAATGAAAAATCTGGAAATGCCAGGTATAGGGAATTTACTCAAGCAGATTGTGATATAATTGGAAATGTTAATTCAGCCCAAGCCAATGCCGAACTGTGTAATTTGATCTCAAATACTTTAGTAGATTGTGGTTTAAAAAAAGATCAGTTTACTATTAATGTCAGTAACAGAAAAATCATTCAAGGCCTGATTGAGGATTTGAAAATTGAAAAAGATAAACAAATCAAAGTAATGAGAGCTATAGATAAACTCGATAAACCAGGTTTTGGTTTAAAGGGTGTCGAAGAATTACTAAAAAAAGAGAGAAAAGATAAAAGTGGAGCTATAACAAAAGGAGCAAACCTAAGTGATGTTCAAGCTTCAAAAATCTTAAATTTTTTAAAGATTAAAGATTTAAAGGAACTTAAAGAAAATTTTAAAAATCCTGTTACTCAAGAGGGCATCAAAGAATTAGAAGAATTATTTGAAGTTTTAATCTTTGGAAATTACTCTGATCAAGTAAAAATTAATTTTACGATAGTCAGAGGTTTAGATTATTACGATGGGTTTTGTATTGAAACAAATCTAAATTTTAAAGCAAAAAATATTAAGGGTAAGGGAGTTGATATTGGAAGTATTTGCTCAGGCGGACAGTATAATAAATTAATTTCAAGATTTAAGGGTGTAGATATTCCAGGGACAGGTGTGAGTATTGGTGTTGATAGATTGTTATTTGCAATAATGCAATTAAATCAAATAGAAGTTGATACACAAAATCCAGTTATTGTTTGTGTAATGGATGAAAAATATTTAAAAAATTATTACGAAATTTTAGATAATTTAAGAAAAAACAATATCAATTCTGAAATATTTTTGGATAGTAAAAAAAATCTAGGTAAGCAACTTACATATGCTAACAAAAGAGAATGTCCAGTCGCAGTTATCTGCGGCGAAAATGAATTTAAAGATGATAAAATAACATTAAAAAATCTACTTGGGGCTAAAGGGGAGAATAACCAAATTACATTTCCAAAAGAAAATTTAATAAATGAAATCAAAAAATTTATCTAACAAAATCCTTAGATCAGTTCAGTCTAAAGGATTTAAATATATTGAATTACCATCAGTTATCGAGACTAATCATATAGTTCAAAGATCTGGTGAAAGTTTTAGAAAATTTATTTTTTCATTTACAGATCAGACAGGTAATGAATTATGTTTAAGACCTGACCTTACGATTGCTTCTTGTCTTAGATATTTAGAAAACAATTTAAAAGGCAAAGAAAAAATATTTTATAGCGGACAGGCTTATAGAAAATCTCAAAATAAAAAGGACTCTATAATCCGAAATCAAGTTGGTTTTGAGATTATAGGATCTAAAGATGAAAAAAATGATGACAAAGAAATAATAAATACATCACTTAAATCACTAAAAAATTTGAAATACTCATCTGGCACACTCACTATTGGCAATGTGGAAATTTTTAATCTTTTAATATCTAAATTAGATATACCGAAAAGATGGAAGTTAAGACTTACGAGACATTTTTGGCGAGAAGATTATTTCAGTGATTTACTAAAAAGATTAGAGACAAATTCTGATGTAGACCCAACTATTGTTGAAGTTGATAAAAGACGATATTTAAAAATGTTAAAGGATCATCAATCATCAATTGTTGCAGGTAGAACATTAAAAGAAATTTTAGAAAGGTTTGATAAAAAGATTAAGGATCCGAGAAGAGCAAGTAAAGGAAGTAATACATCGAAAATCATTAAAGAGTTTCTGAAAATAAAATGTCCAATAAATAAAGCTGCAAATGAATTAAATAAATTCTTTAAAAAAAATAGAATAAACCTTTTTGTTGATCAGAAATATTTTCCCGTCTCAAAAAATAAAATATTTAAATTGAATGTGGTTTTCTCATCAGCATTTGGTAGACAATTGGAGTATTACACTGGCATAGTTTTTAAAATAGACATTAAATTAAAGTCGAAAGTTATTAATTGTTGTAATGGTGGTCGTTATGACAAATTAATTTCTGATCTTGGTTCAAAAAAACAAACACCAGCAGTTGGAGCAGCTTTTAATTTAAATTATCAATCATGAAAAATTTAATAAATATAGGAATACCAAGTAAGGGACGGTTAAGAAAAGATGTTCTAAAAATTTTTACTAAAAAAAGATTAAAGATTATTTCTGAGCGAGGGGAAAGAGATTTGATAGGTTCAATAAAAAATAAATTAAACATGAAAATTTTATATTTACACGCTAGAGAAATTATTGAAAGATTAGGAGACGGCTCTTTGGATATTGGCTTTTCTGGTTTTGATTTATTAAAAGAAAGTGAGATAAATATCCAAAACAAAATAAATGTTATCAAAAAACTTGATTTTGGAAATGCTAATCTAGTTGTAGCTATACCTGATCCTTGGATCGATGTTCAAACAATTGCTGACCTAGAAGAAATTGCATTTGAATTTAGAGATAAAAAGAAAAAAAGATTAAGAGTTGCAACCAAGTATCCAAATTTAACTAGGGATTTTTTATTTTCTAAAGGTGTTACCCAATTTAAATTGGTTGACAGTTTAGGAGCAACTGAGGCGTACCCTTTTACAGGTTCAGCTGAATTAATTACAGACATAACATCTACAGGTGAGACTCTTAGAGCGAATAACTTACGTATATTGAAAGATGGAGAAATCTTAAAATCTCAAGCTTGTATTTTTACTTCAAAAAAAAATAGTAAAAAAAAAGGGTTAAAAAACTTTATTAAATTACTTTCTAAGTAATTTATCTTTAAAGTATATGAGAATAATTTTGATAATATCTAAATTTCTTATTATTGCATAAGCAGCTATTAGAATTCCTATTCCAAAAATAATTTTCAAAATAAGATATAATTCCATAAAAATCCCTTATAATACAAGTTACGAATCATGGACACAATTTTATTAATAATTTTGATTTTAATGTTTGGAGCAATCTTGGCTATTTTGTATTTAAATATTAAGTCCAAGAAAGAGAACAGAGCTGATGAGACTAATGAAATAGCAAATTTGAATGCTGAAATTATTAGATTAAAAGATAGCTTAAACTCTACAATCAATACATCTCTAAGTTCGATGTCTACCTCATTTAACTCTTTATCAACTGGGGTTACAAAGGATATGACCGAGGCACTTACAAAAGTTGATGAGAAGGTTGGTAATTTTAATGAACAAGTAAAGCTCTTAAATCAAAGTCAAGAGGGAATTACTAAAATTTTAGCAGGGGTCAAAAAATATGGAACTCTAGCTGAGTATTCTTTGGAAGCTCTAATTAAAGATTTATTACCTGCGTCCCAATATATGACAAATGTCAAAATGAAAGAAGATACAAGCGAAAACGTAGAATTTGCAATCAAGCTTCAAGGAGATGTTTTGGTCCCGGTAGACTCTCATTTTCCAGTAGAAAAATTTAGGGCGATTACAGATGCGCACGAGGCAGATGACAAGAAGTCAGTTGCTGATGCTAGAACAAAATTAGCAAGTGCATTTAAGGCTAAAGCAAAAAGTGTGATGGAAAAATATATTGTTCCACCTAAAACTTCAAATTTTGCAATAGTGTACGCTCCTACAGAAAGTCTTTATAAAGAATTAACTGAGTATCAAGACCCAAGTAGTAAAGAGCTATTAACTCAAGAATTAATGAAAAAATACAAAATAGTAATTTGTGGCCCAAATACTCTTTCAGCTTATTTACAGTCTTTACATATGGGCTTTCAGTCTCTTAAAATTTCAAAACACGCAACAGAGATTTATGATCATTTAAAAACTATAAGCACGAGATTTTCTAGTCATTTTGATAATATTTATAAATTAAGAAAAAAACTTGAAGAGGCTATGACAGTTGTTGATAGTTTTGGAAAAGATGCAAGATCAATTACTAGAACTTTAGAAAATATAAAAGATCCCGAGCAAGTTGAAAAAGCCGTTCTAACAGAGAATGTCGAGAGTTTTGTTGAAAGAAATAAACAAATCAAAAAATAATTTCTTTTTTCAGATAATACCGACTATAAGAAATCACATGCGTTGGAACAAAAAATATGACTATCCTACAAGTTCAAGAGCAATAGAGGATGGAATAAGAAGATACGTATTAGGAGAAGCAAAGTTACCGAGTGTAACTTCAATACTTGATGCAACTAAATCCGAGGAAGATAAAGCAGCTTTAGCAAACTGGAGAGAAAGAACCGGTCACAAAGAAGCTGAAGCTATAACAAAGGCTGCAAGTAGCAGAGGTTCTCAAATGCACAGCTATTTAGAGTCTTTTCTTTTAGGTAGAGAAAATTTGAGTTTCTTTGAAGACAATGAACAATATAAAAAAATGGCAAAAGAAATTATTGATAAAGGTTTAACAAATAGATTAGAGGAAATATATGGTGTGGAGTGCACTATGCATTATCCTGAGAGATATGCAGGCACAGCAGACTGCGTGGGTGTTTATGAAGGAAAAGAAACAATAATTGATTTCAAGCAGTCCAACAAACCAAAAAAAGCTGAGTACATAGATTCTTGGTTTTTACAAACTGCGGCTTACTCTTTAGCTCATAATGTTGTTTACAATTCAAACATTAATGCATGTGTTATTCTAGTTTGTACAGTGGATAATTTGTTTCAAGAGTTTAAGATTCAAGGGCCTGAACTAATAACATATCAAAATTTGTTTTTAGGTAGATTAAAAAAATTTAATGAGATGAATAATTTAGTTTAATAAAAAATGGATAAGATTGTAATTTACGATACAGAGACAACAAACTCAACAATATGGGGATCTATAATTGAAGTCGGAGCTGTTGTGGTTGATAAAAATTTAAGAGAAATTGGAAAATTAAATATTAGAGGGCGAATGCCAGAAGGTGAGGTGCCAAGTGCAAAGGCTTTACTTGTTAATTCAACTAGCATTGATTTATTAACTAAAGGCAATTATTCACATTATGACTTTTTAGGTGCTGTTGAAAATTTTTTCTCTAAATGTACCCCTGCAATGTTTATGGGGTGGTCAAATTTAAATTTTGATCGAAGGATGTTTCATTTCAATTTTTTTAAGGGCAATCGCTATCCTTACGCCACTCACTCATCACCTAATAGTGAACATGATGGTTTACACATAGCCAGGGCAGCTCAAACCTTGAATTCTGAAACTTTAAAAACAGAATTAACTGAGGCGGGAAACCCAAGCTTAGCATTAGAATCCTTATCAAGAATGCAAGGTTTTGACACTTCAGCAAGCCATACTGCCTACGTTGATGCGCAAAACTCACTAAAGGTTCTTAGAATTATTAAAGATAAACATAAAGAAAATTGGGAAACATTTTTAAAAACATCAACTAAAACAAGCGTAGAAACGCTTTTAAAAAATGAAGGCATATATTCTATTTTTGAAAATGTGAAGGGTAGAAATATGATGTATCTCACTAGCACACTACATCCAAATCATTGTTTTCATCCATCTTACGCATCGTGGGGATATGTTTGGGATTTAAGAAGAGATCCAGAACCATTATTAAATTTATCAGTAAATCAATTAAGAGATATACTAAAAAAATATAGTCCTAAGGCTACAAGAGTTTTAAAAACCAATAAGGCTCCAGTAATTTTAGATAAAGAGTTTGCCTTGAAACAAAAACCCTATTCAGACCTAGATTTAGAAACAATAAAAAAAAGAGCACAAATGGTCAGAAATAATGAAAATTTTTGTAAAAATATACAAATTATAAATAGAGAGGCAGCAGAGGAAAAGGAGCAAACTAAAACCCAGGAAGATTTGTTACCTGAAGAGACTTTGTATGAAAAATTTATTCCTAATAAAGATACTGCTCTTTTTAAAACCTGGCATAGTTCATCTTGGGAAGATAAGTTGAGAATGCTAGATAAATTTACAGACAAAAGATGTAGCTGGTTTGGTCAAAAAATAATTTATCAAGAGGCTCCTCAAATTTTACCACCCGATTTATATAAAAATATTAAAAGTGAAATTGCTAGACGTATATTAAGTAAGAACAAAGAAAAATGGCAAACCGTTAATATGGCATACAATGAAATTGACTATTTGAGAGATCAGGCGGATAAAAGAGATGATAAAAATGAATTAAATAAACTAGACGAAATAAATAATTTTATTATGTCTATTGAAAAGAAATATGAAATTGCCTAGTTGACTTTAATAAACAAATTAATAGAAAGGATATATGCTTATAGATTTTAAAGATGAAGATTTTGAAAACAAAATCAAAAGTGAAGAAGTTTCTGTAATTCAATTTAGTGCAGCTTGGTGTGGGCCTTGTAAGTCCTTAAAACCAATTATGGACAAGCTTGCTGTTGAGTATAAAGACAAGGCTGGTTTTTATTATGCTGATATAGAAGATGGTGGTATTAATACTGGAAGTGCCGCAGGAGTAAGAAGTGTTCCAACAGTGATAATCTATAAAAAAGGTGTTGAGGTTGATAGAAAAGTTGGTGGCGTACCAGAAAGTCATATGAAAGAGTTTTTAGAAAAAAATATCTAATTTAAGTTTAATATTTCGCCAGCTAAATACAAAGAACCTGTAATTATTAACATATCATTTTCTTTAAGTGTTAAGGACTTAATTGCTTTCTCAATATTGTCCTCGTATTTAGTATTAAAAACATTTTGAAATTTTTCTTTTAACTTTTTACCACTGATAGCGTTTTGCTGATTAGGGATATCAACAGTGGTTAGAGACGATATATCTTTAAAGTGGCTAATATATTCTTCGTGATTTTTATTAGACATCATTCCTATGATAAAATGCTTATTACAATCTAAGGTTTGGAGATATTCATTTAAAACTCTAGCGCCATCTTCATTGTGACTTCCATCTAACAATAATCGGTTATTTTTGATTAGATCTTTAATTTTTCCAGACTTAATTTCTTGTAATCTGCCAATACTCTCAATTTTGGTAATTGCATTTTTTATATCATCATCTTTAACTTCTAAATTTAACTGTCTTATTGTTGCTATTGCTGTTGAAATATTTTCTAACTGAAATTGTCCAAGAATATTTGGCAACGGTAGTTTTAAGCCACCAAATTTATCTTCATAATAAAAAAAACCATTTTCTCCATTAGAATAACTATAATTTTCATTAAAAAACAATTTATTAGATAAGTTTTGTGAAATTGATTTTTTGATACTTTCAGTTGTTTTAACCGAGTTTTGTTTAGATACAATTATATTAGAATTTAAAAGAGAGGATGTTTTTTCAAATACAATTTTTTCAATAGTTTGTTGATCCTTTGGTAACCAATCAAGATGATCTTTACTAATAGAGCATACAATACTTGCCAAATTATTTTTTAAAATATTAGTTGCGTCGAACCTATGAAACAAACCTGCCTCTATCAAATTAATATTATCGGAATATTGAGCGGCCTTATAGAAATAACAAGCGGACAAAGCCTCAAAAAAAGTTAAGGGATTTTGATCATTTATTTTTTCAACTTCTTCAAAAAGATCAATTAATTCATCATCATTAAGTATATTGTTATTAAAAACAAACCTCTCATTGATTTTTTGAATGTGAGGGCTCGTATAAACATTGCATTTTACTTTTGCTTCTTTAAGAATCGAAAAAACGGCATTAATGGTAGATTGCTTACCATTTGTTCCTACCACTGATATTGCTTTTATTTTTTCTTGAGGATTACCTAATTTTTCACAAAGAATTTTTATACGCTCTAAACTTAAATCTATTTCTTTAGGATGCAGCTTTTGTAAGTGACTGACTATCTTCTGAAGTTTCATTTTCTTCAGTGCTTATAACAGGTTTTTTATTTAATAGAATTGAAATTAAAACCCCAATTTTTTCTTGAAGATCTTTTCTATCGAGAATTAAGTCTACAAATCCAGTTTTTTGAACATAAGAGCTTCTTTGAAAATTTTCTGGCAAACTTTCTTTTACCGTTCCTTCGATAACTCGAGCCCCAGCAAAAGCAATTAAAGCGTGATCTGACTCTGCAATGTGTAAATCCCCCAACATCGCGTAAGAGGCTGTAATTCCACCAGCAGTCGGATCCGTTAAACAAACCAGATAAGGAAGATTATTTTTTTTTAATTCATTAATAGCCATAGTTGTTCTTGTCATTTGAGATAATGAAATCAAACTTTCCATCATTCTCATTCCTCCCCCAGAACTAAAACAAATAAAAGGAGTTTTGTTTTCGATGGCATGTTGAACACCATATAGAAACGCCTCACCCTCTGCAGCTGCCATTGAAGCACCTAAAAATTCAAAGTCTGATGCAACTGCAGTAACTTTAATATTATTAATTGAACCAGAAACAACCATCATACCACAATCCATTCCTGTCTTTTTTCTCGCACTTTTTAATCTATCTTTGTAAGATTTAGAGTCTGTCCAATCTAGCGGATCATCTTTTGGTATTGGTGTTTTAAAAATTTCATAATTATTTTTTCCAAAAAAAATATCAAATCGTTGTTTTGGATTTATTCTGTGGTGTTTATTGCAATCAGGACACACCCAAAGATTTTCCTCTAAGTCTTTTTTTAAAATTGGTCCTTTACAGCAACTAGTCCAATCACTTTTTGCAATTTCTTCTTTAGTTGCTCTTTTATGTATAGCTGTTTTAATTTTTTCACCAGCTTTAATTATTTTTGTTATCCAATTCATTTAATTTTATTTTTCAGTCTATTTACGACATTATAAACATTTGTGACCGGATTTTGTCTTTTTTTTAAAGAATTCGTTATTTCCCTACAAATAGCACTTCCAACAACTAAACCATCAGCTTTTTTAAGTGATTTTATAGTTTTTTCAGTGATACCGAAACCAATCACAACATTTTTTTTTGAGTTGATTTTTTTTATTTTATCATAGTTGGACAATATTTCTTTGGAGGAAACTTTCAGCTTTCCTCCAGTAGTAGAAAGCATAGATATGAAATAAATCATTTCATGTGAGTCTTTAATTATTTTTTTTAACCTATTTTTAGTAGTAGTCGGTGATAGTAGTTGAATAAAAAATATTGATCTTTTTTTACATTTACTTGCAAATTTCTTATTTTCAGGCCAAGGCAAATCTACAACTATTAATCCATTTACTCCTGAAATTTTACATTTTCTTAAAAATTCATTTTCACCATATTGAAAGATCATATTATAGTACCCCATCAATATAACTGGTTTATACTTATCAAATTTTTTAAAATCTTTTACAATTTTAAAAATATCATTTACCTTAATTCCATTTTTGATTGCTCTATAAGAGCTTGTTTGAATTTGACTTCCATCGGCAACTGGAGTGTTGTGAGGCACACCAATCTCCAATATATCAACCTTTTTGGAGATTGATTTTAATATTTCCAAGGATTGTTTTTTTGAACTATCTCCAGCTACAGTATAAGTTAATAGAGCAGGCCTTTTTTCACTTTTAGCTTTTTTAAATGCATAACTGATTAGATTAGACATATTTTTTTCCCAATCTTCTCTCTATTATTGCTCGATCTTTGTAAGCATCTCCACAACTATTTACTACAACAATTGTATCCTCACTAAACCTTTTTGCCTCTGCTATTGCAACTGAGAAAGCATGACTTGGTTCCAAGGAAGGTTTTAATTTTTCAAACTTTGTTACCAGTTTGTATGCTCTTAAAGCTTCTTCATCACTTGCCGCAGTGTATCTTGCTCTTTTTGTGTCTTTAAGAAAACAATGAAGCGGAGAAATACCTGGATAATCTAGTCCAGCAGAAATTGACTCTGTTTCCTCTATTTGACCATCAGTATTTTGATTTACATATTGTGCTGCACCATGAAGAATTCCTATTTTAGATCCATATGTTAGTGGAGCTGCATGTTTTTTACTTTTTACTGGTCCACCAGCTTCTACACCAATAAATTCACACTGTTTTTTATCATAATCCATAAACTCATTCCAAAAACCAAAACTAGAACTTCCTCCTCCAACACAATTATAAAGTTTGAGTTTCTTTGGAACTGACCCAAACTCATCAACTAATTGAGTTTTCAATTCTCTTGATATTTGACTTGTGCTCCATCCACAGATACGAACGAAAACAGCTGGGCCAACAGTGCTACCAACACACATTGCCACTTTATCACAATTTGCAACCCAATAACGCATGCACTCAGACACGGCATCTACGAGAGTTTGACTTCCAGAGTATACAGGAATAACCTCTGCTCCATTTTTTTTCATCGCTCTTACATTGGGTTGTTGCCTTTGAATATCTTTTGCACCCATGAAAATTTTGCATTTTAAACCAAATTTTTTGGCTGCCATACTTAACATTTTACCTGCATAGCCAGCACCAGTGTCTCCACAAATTACTTTTTTTCCAGAACGTTTTGCAAGCAAACAGTGGACAGTTGCATTATAAATTTTGTGTGCGCCTCCGTTTGCATCAGATACAACTTTAGACCAAATTTGAGCTCCACCCACATACTCTGTTAAATTTTTTAATTTGATAAAACGAGTAGGACTACCAACCCAATTTTTAAAATATTTATCTCTCTCGTTGATAAAATTTCTATCTTTCTTAAGTTTATTGAAAAGAGTTTCCAAATCCTCTATAGGCTTTTTCAATGTTTCAGGGACAAAATTTCCTCCAAATTTACCACCCCAAAATCCAAGTTTGTCACCTTGATCTATAACTGGTATTCCTTTTTTAAGTTTCATTGTTTTGCAAATAATTTTAATAATTTATCAATTTTATTAATATCTTTTTTTCCTTCACTATTTTCAATTGATCCAGATAAATCAATTATGAAGTCTTTGTTTTTAAAATTAGGAATATCATCTATTTGAATATTTCCTGCAATCATTTTATTTACTTCATTAGGCACCTGTTGCAATAAATTATGATCAAAGCTCTCAGACTTATGGTAACCTTTTGAGTCAAAAAGAATTATATCTGAGATTTTTAGATAATCTTTATATTTATCTACATCTTCTTTATTTGAAATTGTAAGTGCTGAAATTATCTTAATTTTGTACTTTTTCTTAATTTCAACAGTTCTGATTGGGTCAACATCATAAAGTTGATAATAGTCAAAATTAAGATCTTTAATTTTTTCAAGTAATTCATTTGTTGGTTTTACAAGTACCGAAACAAAATTTGTTTGTTTTTTATTAACTTGTACCAAATTTTTCAAATTTTCGAGTGTGACATATCTTTTGCTTTTTTTATAATTTGTTATGAAACCAATAAATTTTGGTGGGTGCGGATGATTTAAAATATAATTCAAAGTTTCAGGATCTGAGATACCACAAATTTTTAAATCTTTGATCATTCACTTAAATGATCAATTAATGTTCTAACATTTTTTTCTATATTACCTCTTGTAATAGGCCTACCTATTACAAGCCAATCACTACCATTTTTGTATGCTCGTTTGGGAGTAACAATTCTTTTTTGATCATCAGTTCTATTATCAAATCTGATTCCCGGAGTAATTATTTCTTTTTTAAAGAATTTTCTCACCATTTTAACTTCGTGAGCACTACATACAATCGCATCCAAATTTGCTTTTTTTGCTAACTTTACTTGGTGAGAAACAAGTTGACTCATTTTTTTATTATAACCAACTTCTTTCAAAGACTTATTGTCTAAAGAAGTAAGCGTTGTAACACCTGTTAATTTTATTTTTCCTGATATTTTTTTACAAGCTTTTAAAGCCTGGAGACCTGAGCTTATATGAATAGTTAGATAATTTATATTTAAATCTTTTATAGCTTTAATTGTTGATACACAAGTATTAGGGATGTCGTGAATTTTAAGATCAGCAAAAATTATCTTATTTCTCAATCTTGATAAAAAGTTTCTCCCATATTTAGAGTTTAAGAACTCTAATCCAAATTTATATCCAATCTTAAACTTTGTATTTTGTGTCTCTTTTATAATTTTTTTTATTTTAGAAATATTGGTGCTATCACAAGCCACAAATATTTTATTTTTTTTCATTATTCAAAATTTTAAACAAATCCTTTGACATTTTGAAGTGAATTGTTTTTTTTGTAGGAGTATTAACTTTTTCATTTGTTTTAGGGTTTCTTGAAATTCTTGCTTTTTGAATTTTACTATAAAATACTCCAAAATTTCTTAATTCTACTCTTTCTCCACGTTGTAAACTTCTTTTAATTTCACTTAAAATTATATTGGTAAATTTCTCTAAGTCCTTTTTCAAAAAATTAGGATAATTTTTTGAAAGCTGTTTCAAAAGCTTTGATTTAACTATAGGCAATTTTTCAGTTTTATTTCTTTTTTTTTTTATCTAAATCCTCAGACAATGACGAAAATGGAAGATTTTTACCAGAACTATCAGAACCATATTTTTTTAGAGCCTCTTTTTTCTCTATTTCCTCCAATAGTTTTATACTCAACGTAACTTTCCTTTTACTCATATCTATTTCAGCTATTGCACAATCAATTCTTTCTCCACCTGTAAATCTTGAGGTTCTTGCATCAGCAGAATTTATTGCAATTTGATTTTTTTTAATCACAAAATCCATTTCACAACCCTCAGGTCTTACTATAAGACTTTTACTATCAGCTGAAATAATTTTGACTGTTATAGTTTGGTTTATTTTTTTGTCTTGAAACCAATCGAATGGATCTGGTTGTGTTTGCTTTAAACCAACTCTAATTTTTTGTTCACTAGTTTTAATTTCTAATACTTTTACTTTTAGCTTGTCATTTTTTTTATACTTCTGCAATTCTTCTTCAGCGTTATTTAGATAGGTTAAGTCATTACAATGAAGAAATGCATCAATTTCCAAGTTTTCAACATTTAAAAATAGAGAATAATCATTTTTATTAACTACTATTCCATTCACGATTGTTCCAATCGGGAATTTTTTTTCAAATACCTCAAAAGGGTTCTCTTTAGCAAGTCTATGTGATATGGCAACCCTTCTTTTATCTTTATCAATTTCTGTAATAACACAATCAATCTCATCACCAACTCTGAACATTTTTTTTGCAGTAGCATTCTTTTTTGTCCAACTTAGCTCACTTGAGTGTAACAAGGTTGTTAATCCTGGTTCAAGTTCACAAAAAGCACCGAAGTCCATAATCTTAACTACTTTTGCTTTATAAACTTTTTTAAGCTCATAATTTTCAATGTGTTCAAATGGATCTGGAGATAATTGTTTGATTGAGCAACCAACTTGTAATTTTTCTTTATCAACAGAAATCACCTTAAGATCATGTTTTTCTCCAATTGTAAAAACTTCATCAGGATGATTCACTCTTGAGTATGAAATTTCCTGTAGATGCACCAAGCAATCCATTTCACCGTTGACGTTGAAAAAAGCTCCGAAGGATGAAAGGCCTTTTACCTCAGCTCCTTTAATGATGTCTCCAACTTTATATTTTTCAATAATTTTTGCTTTATCCTCTTTTTTAAATGATGACAAAATTTCTCTTCGAGAAACACAAGCGTTTCCTCTTATTTTATCAATTTTTATTAGTTTAAATTTTTGGACTTCATTCATTAAATGACTGATATCTTTAAGAGGTTTGTCACTAATTTGAGATCCAGGTAAAAACATTAGTGCTCCAGTATCAATATGTTCTACTATGCATCCACCTTTAACTTTTGATGTTATTTTTCCCATTATAGGCTCATCAGCCTCATATGCATCCACAAGTTTTTTCCAACCTTTTATTTTTAGTGCTTTGCTTGCAGAAACAATAACTTCACCATTTTTATCTTCAATTTTTTCTAATAGAACTGAAATTTTCTCACCAATTTTTATGTTCTCAGCTAAGCCCATACTCTTAAGTTCATTTATATCAAGAACAGGTTCACTCTTTAATCCCTCTATGTATAAAAAAACAAACTTTTCAGTGATCTTATTTATTTTGCCCTCAATTATTTTTCCTTCTTCAATCGTTATTTTTGAGAGCTGAGTATTTAATAATTTTTCAAATTCTTTTGATTTAGGATTAGTTAGGTCTTTATATATTTCCATTAATTATTATTTATTTTTGTTTATATAGTTAAAAAAACTTTGCCCTTTTAGATAAAATTAAACATAAGATCAACAGAGAATTTAGTGTATTTTTGCACCTAAATACTTAATTTTTTTTAAAAAAGATGGGAAAGACGTATTTATAGCGTCCTTATTTGCAATAGACCAGTTACCACCAAAAATTAAGGCCGCTATTACAGAGGTCATAAAAACTCTATGATCTTTAAGAAAGTTTTTAATAACTATTTTTTTTTTAATTTCTAAATTAGGATTTCCATAAATCTTTAAGCTTTTAGTTGTTAAAACATTTTTGATACCCATTTTGCTTAGTATTTTAGAACCCCATTTTAACCTGGGACTTTCTTTTTCATTTAATTCAGATAAATCCTTAAAATAAGAAATTCCTTTTGCTTTAGCAGCGACAAGAAATATAAGCAAAAACTCATCTATGGCAGAGCTGTTGAGTTTAGCAGGACAATTAATTGCTTTAATTTTTTTTACACTTTGAATAATTAAATCTGCTACCTTTTCACCTTTATACTCCCTTAAATTTGTTTTTCGTATTTTGACACCCATCATATTAAGAATATGTAAAATACCTACTCTTGTAGGGTTAATGTTAACATTTCTGATTTTTAACTTAGAATTTTTTGATAAAATAGTAAGTACTATGAAAAAAGCGCACGAACTAATATCAGAGGGAATTTTGTAATTCAATGCAGGTATTTTTCTTTTTCCTTTAATTTTAATTAGATCATAATTTTTTTTTTTTTGGATCTTGATTGGTAATTTTAAGTGTCTAAAAAGAAGTTCACTGTGATTTCTTGATTTTTTTGCCTTAATAATTGTTTCTCCTTTCGTGTTCAATGCAGCTAGCATCACAGAACTTTTGACTTGAGCTGATCCCTTTGTCTCATTAAAAACTATTGGATTAGGTTTATTAGTGCCTTTAATTATAATTGGCAGTTTACCTAAATTACTCTCAAAATTTGCTCCAAACCTTTTTAAAGGTTTGATAACTCTAAAAAAATCTCTTTTTGATAAACTCTTATCACCTTTTAATTTAACTTTGCTCTGAGAGTGGATTAAAAGACCCATAATCAGTCTGCTTAGAGTGCCTGAATTTCCAGCATCTAAAATTAAATTTTTCTTGAACTTAAATCCATTTAAGCCCACACCACTAATTTCACAAAAATTTTTTGATATTTTTATTTTCACACCAAGTTTTTTGAGACATTTTAGAGTGTTAATGACATCTTCTGAAAGTAATAAATTTACAGATTTGGATTTAGATTTTGATTGTGATGCTATAAGCGCCCATCTAATAGATAAACTTTTGTCTCCTTCAATTGATAGAACCTTATTGAATTTTTGGATTTTATCCTTAATTTTTATCAGATGCATTTTAATATCTTAATTAATCTTAAAAGAGTCTCCAAAATATGCATTTTGAGCATCAATATTTTTAATTAGATTATTAGGTGTATCTTTTGCAATAACTTTTCCGTTGGATAAGACAATTGCCAAATCAACACATGATAATAAGTCTCTAGCTTGATGGTCACATAATATTATTGAAATATTATTTTGAGTTTGTAGGTCAACTATTATTTGTTGAAGATTTTTAATTGTCATTATATCCAATGCCGCAAATGGCTCATCTAGTAATAAAATTTTAGGATTGCTTAATAAAGCTAAAGATATGACTAGGCGTTTTTTTTGTCCACCAGATAAAAATTCAGCTTTAATATTTTGCAATGACTCCAATTCAAACTTTGATATTAATAAATTTATTCTTTCTTCTCTTAATTTTTTATCTTCAATTACCATTTCGCTTATTGCTTTTAAATTTTCTCTTAGGCTAAGATCATGAAAATAGCCTCCATGTTGAGGCACATATCCTATTTTATATTTTTTAGTTCTATAAAAAATCGGATCCTTAGTTACATTATCATTATTAATGAATATTGAACCATAATCAGGCTTTAGAAGTCCAATAATTATATTGAAAATTGTAGATTTACCAACTCCATTAGGCCCAAGTAATCCAAGAATTTCACCCTGGCTTAAACTTAAATTTAAATCTTCTAATATTTTTCGTTTTCCAAAATATAAAGATACTTTTTCAAGTTTTAAAAGTTCTTTTTTTTTTTTAAAATTTGTAATTCGAAACTTTTTAATAATCGCCATATCTAATATTTACCAGTAATCTGCACTTTATCTTCTGTATTTATCATAGAAATTTTTAATTCGTTACTTAACAAATTCAATTCAGCCTTGTCAGCGTAAATTACAGTATCTTCATTGATATAATAAACATTTTCTAAAATTTCTATAAAATTATTTACAAAATTAAGATTAACTATATTTGCATCAATTGTTTGTTTTTCATATTCAACATGAACTTTTTCTTTAAATACAGTATTATGACTAATCTTATCATAATCTGCAGTTGTTGAGTAAATAAAAATGGTAGTATTATCTTTTTTTATTATTTTAGCATTAACTTCGTTAAGTTTGACCTCGTTCTCTCTATCTTTTTTTATGATTGCTGACTCAGCTGTAACTATGTATGTATTGCCCAATAAATCTTTTGAAACATATTTTAAGTTTTCAATAATATTTGCAGATTTTTCCTCTGAATTGTTACTAAGATTTTTAATTTCAGTTTCAATGATTGTATCATTTTTTTGTACAATCTTTTTATTATCTGAAAAATATATTTGGTAAAATATTATACTTATTATAATTAATAAGATTAGAAGAACAAATTGAAAAACTTTTTTATCTATCATCTACATTAGTAAATTTTTTTATTCAATATATTATGAACATGAATAATACCAATGGTAATTAATTTTTCCCTTTTGTCATAAACGCACAAACTTGTAATTTTATTTTCATTCATAATTAAAAGCGCTTTTGCAGCTAATGTGTTTCGTTCAACTTTAATTGGTTTTTTAGTCATAACATTTTTTACTCTCAATTGATTTAAGGGTAAATTTTTTGAATTAAATCTTCTTATTTGACCATCTGTTATAATTCCAGTTGTTTTTTTTTTTTTATTTCTCGCTATTAAAGTACCTAATTTTTTCCTTGTCATAATCCTTAATGCTTTGGACATTGGTGTATTTTCATCTATGAAAGGTATTTTTTCTTTTGTGAGCATTAAATCATCAACGGTTTTTAATTTTTCTCCAAGACTTCCAGAAGGATGAAATTTCTTAAAATCAAAACTATTAATCTTTTTCTTTTTTAAAGTTGAAACTGCTAAAGCATCTCCAATACTCAATTGATTTATTGTGCTTGAGGTAGGGATCATATTGAGACCGGCCTCTTTAACTTCAGGGGTTATTAAGCTTATGTCGCTATTTTTGGAAAGTGCAGAATTTCGTTTCGAGGTTATGCCAATAAGTAAAACTTTATTTCTGTTTGCATAATTTATTATATTTTTAAGTTCAACAGAATTTCCAGAATTACTAATCAGAATTAAAACATCTTTTCTTGATATGCTACCCATGTCACCATGTGAACAATCACTTGCTGACAGTGAAAAAGATGGAGTCCCAATAGATGATAAAGTTGCTGATATTTTATTTGCTATAATACCACTCTTTCCAACTCCACACAGAATCACTTTTGATTGACAATTTACAATTGCATCTACAGCTTTATTGAAATTTATGTTTATAGATTTTTTTAATTTTTTGAGAGCTTCAATTTCTAAACTTATTACCTCTTTTGCAATGTTTTTATAATTTATTTTTTTCACTAATGTGCCCAAATATCGTCTTTAAAAAGTGCGAGGTCTAAATTAACTCTTGTTTTCAAAAATTTTAAACATTCTTTATACAGGTCTATTCTTTTTTCTCTAACAAGCATTTTATTTAGCTCATCATGAATTTTATGTAAATAAATAACATCATTTGCACAGTACTTTAATTGAGCAGGTGAAAGTTCACCTCCAAAATCAGAGCTTTGGAATTGTTTACTAATATCAATATTAATAAATTCTTTAATAAGAGTTTTTAAAGAATGATTATCAGAATATGACCTAGATAGTTTTGACGCAATTTTTGTGTCAAGAATATTGTTTGTATCAGTTTTTAAATAATATTTTATAAAGGCTAAATCTGCTCTTCCATAGTGAAAAATTTTTGCAATTTTTTCATCATTTAATATTTTTACTAAATTAGGGGCATCATATTTGTTTCTATCTAATTGAACAATGTGAGCATCAGATTTTCCCGAAGAAATTTGTATTAAACACAATGGATCTCGTCTAATATTTAAACCCATAAATTCGCCATCTACAGCAATTAAATTGCCTAAATCCAAATCATCTGGTAAATCATTTTTGTGAAGTTTAATATCCATAATCTTAAAAGTGTATATATATATGAAAGTAAAAAATTGTCTAATTTTTGGTGGAAGTGGTCAAATCGGAAGTTTCTTAATCAGAAAGCTAACTAAAAATAACCTTAGAGTTACTGTTGTTACAAGAAATATTCATCAAAAAGGTTTAAAAATTAAAACCCAAGGAAATGCAGGATTTATAGAAGTAAAAGAGTCAAACATTTATGACAAAGAAAAAATCGAAAAGTTATTTAGCACTGCTGATTATTGTATAAATTTAATTGGAATTTTATACGAAAAAAAAAAAGGAAATTCCTTTAATAATATTCATTCAATTTTCCCAACACTGCTAGCAAAACTTTGCAAAAAATATGATATAAAACATTTTATACATTTATCAGCTTTAGGAATAAATGAAGCTGTAGACTCGAATTATGCGAGCTCAAAACTTGATGGGGAAAAAAAAATTTTAGATAATTTTTCTAAAACTACGATTTTAAGACCATCTGTAGTATTTTCAAATTCCGATAATTTTAGCACTCAATTTATGACTTTATTAAATAGATTACCAATTTTTCCACTTTATTATTCGGGAAAAACAAAATTTATGCCAATTCATTGTTCAGACTTGACCAATATTATTTATCATGTTTTAACAAAAGATAGTAATCCAAAAATAATTGAGTGTGTAGGTCCAGAAATTTTAACATTTAAAGAAATCCTGGAAATACTCTTAAATTTGATTGAAAAAAAAAGGTTATTAGTACCTATGCCATTAGCCATAGCTAAACTATCAGCTAAATTTTTTCAATTATTACCAAAACCTTTGCTAACAGAAGATCAGTTAAGATTATTGAAATATGATAATATAAATTCTGGGAAATATAAAACTAATTCAGAAATAGGTGTACCTAGTAAACTTTTTTTTAAAGAAGAGGTTAAAAAATATTCTTTTATGTGGAAAGAAGGGGGTCAATTTTCTACAGATAAATACAACTTTATAAAATCTGATTGAGATGGTCTAACTTGTGTTATCCTGATTGGATTTTCTTTTCTATATAATTTTGCAATTCTTCTTTATCATTGTTATCTTCTTTTTTACCTTTGGGTTGGTAAGCATATAATAAATGAAGTTTACAATAGGAAAAATCCTTTAGAGAAGAACGTCCACAAAAATAAAAAGTTTTTTCGTTAGGGTGGCCTATTGGCCACTTGCACGAATTTTCATCTAACTCTTCAAGTTGTTTTGGATTTTCTGGCTCAAAGTCCTTTTCAATAATAAGTGATTTAAATTTACTTTTTCTACCTTTTTTTAGTTTGTCATTATTTTCTTGGTTGTAATCTTTAAAGTTTCGATTAGTTGATGTTGACCTAGTTTTTATTTTAGCGGATAAATTAAGTCTATGAGCTTTGCCAATTACTGCGTTTCTGCTAATTCCACCTATAATTTCTGCAATCTGACTTGCCGTATTTCCTTTGCCCCATAACTCTTTCAATTTAGCTACTTTTTCATCATTCCAACTCATAAATAGTCTATATTATGTATAAATAAAATTTCTTAACACAATATAATGTAGATATTGATTAAATCACAAGCTGTTATTTAAAGTTATTAACAAATTTTTATGATTAAAAATCTTTTCAATCCAGACTTGTATAAATTTATTCTTAATCTAAAGAAGTGTATAAAAAATTTATGAGCTATTTAGCAAAAAACTATAACAGAAAAAAAATTTCCTTTAAGCATGGAAAAGGAAGTTATCTTTTTTCTACTGACGGAAAAAAATATTTGGATATGCTATCTGGTATAGCAGTCAATTCATTAGGCCATGCTCATCCAAAATTAATAAAAACTATTAGAGATCAATCAAAAAAACTTTGGCATGTTTCTAATGCTTTTCAAATTCCAGAGGGAGAAAAATTAGCTAAAAAATTGTGTCAAAAAACTTTTGCAGACTATGTAATATTCCAAAATTCTGGGGCAGAAGCTACTGAAGCTGCAATTAAAATTGCAAGAAAATATTTTTACTCAATTGGAAAACCTAACAAAACGAAAATTTTATGTATCAAAAATTCTTTTCACGGAAGAACTTTGGCTACCATTTTTGCAAGTGGATCAAAGAAAATGACAGAGGGATTTGGGCATGTAGGTGGTTTTCAACATTTTGTTTTTGGAGACCATAAATCTCTAAAGAAAAAAATTACTAAAAATACTGCAGCAATAATGGTTGAAACTATTATGGGTGAAGGTGGTATTAAAGTTATTCCAGATTGGTGTTTAAAAGGATTAAGAAAATTGTGTGATAAGAAAAAAATATTGTTAATTTTAGATGAAGTACAGTGTGGAATTTCACGTTCTGGTGACTTTTTTGCTTTTGAAAAATCTAAGGTTAAACCAGATATTGTGCCAATTGCGAAAGGAATTGGTGGTGGATTTCCCATTGGGGCTGTTTTAATGAACAAAAAAGTTGCTATTGGCATGACACCAGGCACTCATGGTTCAACTTTTGGCGGCAACCCTCTAGCTATGGCTGTTGGAAATACTGTAATGGACATTGTATCTACTAAGAAATTTCTTAATAATGTGAAAAAGTCTTCAAAGTATTTTTTTTTTCATTTGAATAAGTTAAAGAAAAGATATCCAAATATTATTAAAGAAGTTAGAGGAAGAGGTTTATTGATTGGAGTGCAACTTTCTGTTGACCAAAATAAGTTTATAAAAAAATTGATGGATAATAGATTACTAACTATCCGTGCAGCTGAAAATGTTGTTCGTATTTTGCCTCCATTAAATGTTAAAATAAAAGAAATAGATATAGCATTAAAAATTATTGACAAAGTTTGTTCAGAAACAAAATAATCATGAAACATTTTATAAATTTAAAAGACATACCTGCAAAAGATCTTAGAAAGATTATTATTGATGCAAAAAAAAGAAAAAAATTAAGAAAAAAATTAAGTACCTTGGACGTTGACAAGGGCACACCTTTAAAAGGAAAATTATTAATTCAAATGTTTGAAAAATCTAGCTTACGAACAAGATTAAGTTTTTATTTGGCAATAAAACAACTTGGTGGAAGCACATTAACACTTCGACCAGACGAACTACATTTTTCTAAAGGTGGTGAAAGTATAGCTGATACAGCAAAAATATTATCAAATTTTGGAAATGCATTTATGTTGAGAACTGATAGTGATGAGAAATTAAATGAGTTTAGAAAACATTTATCTATACCAATTATCAACGGGTTAAGTCCAGGTTCTCACGCTACACAGGTTTTATCTGATATATTTACTGTCGAAGAAATTAAAAAAAAACCAATATCAAAATTGAAAATTACCTGGGTGGGGGATTCTAATAATGTTTTAAGTTCGTTAATTGCCGCGTCAATAAAGTTTTCATTCAAATTAAATATTGGGTGTCCTAAAAGTTATCAGCCGAATTATAAAATTATCAATTACATTAAAAAAAACAAAAATAAAATTTCAATTTATAATGACTCCAAAAAAGCTGTAAAAGGTGCAGATGTCATCTTCTCAGACAAGGTAATATCGATGAATGATAAAGTTAATAAGAAAAGAAAATTAAAAAGTTTTAACAAATTTAAAATTGATGAAAAATTAATGAGTTTGGCCAAGAAAGATTGCATTTTTCTTCACTGCTTACCTAGAGGAAAAGAAGTTGATGATAAAGTATTTCTAAGCAAACAATCAAAAGTTTGGCAACAAGCAATTAATAGAGTTCATGTACAAAAATCTATATTACTATATTGTTTTGGAAAATTAGGGTAATGGTTTTGGGTTGTCTGAATTTTGATTAAGATACAAAATTACGGATGCTCTATCTTTTTCTTTTCTAAGTCCTGCAAAAGCCATCTTCGTTCCTTTAATCCATTTAGCTGGTTTAATTAAATAACCGTTCAACTCTTCAAATGTCCATTGTTTTTCGTAAGCAGAGAGAGCCTTTGAATATTTGTAATCACTTACAGCTCCCACTTTTCTCCCAACAACATTATATAAAGCTGGACCAATATTATTTTTTCCTCCTTTTACTATTGAGTGACAAGCACTACATTTCTTAAACACTTTTTCACCAGTGGCAATGTCTCCTAGAGCCATTAATGCTGCTATATCAATTTTTTCCTCAGTTTTGTCCGAGCTTGTCTCAACACTAGTAGCAACCACTTGCTCAACCTCAACCGTGTAACCGGGTGTTTCAGGCTTCTCAACATAAAAAATTAAGTTAGATAGCTTATTAATACCAATTATAAGGAGTGCCACCATCAAAACTGCAGCTATTATTTTATTTATTTCAAAAGAATCCATTTTATAAAAATTATTTTGAACGTATAACACTATAAATATAAAATTGCTTATATTTTAATGTACAATTTTGCCTCTGTTAATATTGTATAAAAAAAAGGAAATATGAATACGTTAGTTTTAATTCCCTGTAGATTATCAGCTACAAGATTACCAGGAAAGCCACTTTTAAAAATTAACGGTTTATCAATGATTTCTCATGTTTTTAATAAGGCTAAAGATGCAAATCTTGGAGAAGTGTTTGTAGCAACTGAGGATCAAGAAATATTTGATGAAGTGAAAAAAAACGGTGGTCAAGCAATTATGACAAGTAATGAACATAAAACTGGTACAGATAGAATTTATGAGGCCATAAAAAAGCTTGATATGAAAAATATTGAACTAATAATGAATCTTCAAGGTGATGAGCCTTTGATGGATGTAGAAGATATAAAAAATTTAAATCAAAGGATGATAAATTCAAATTCTGATATAGGTACTTTAGCATCTAAAATAACTGAAAAAAAAAGATATCAAGATACAAATATTGTTAAAGTAACAACAGAAAAAAGTTTAGACGAGTCATTTTTTCCTTCAGCAGTAAATTTCTCAAGAAAAATTAATCAAATAAATAAAAACATTTATCATCATTTAGGAATATATTGTTATCGTTTAAAAGCTTTAGAAAGCTTTGTGTCTTTTGAACAATCAGCAAATGAAATTAAAGAAAAATTAGAGCAATTAAGAGCCTTAGACAATAATATTAAAATAAATGTTGCCTTGGCAAAATCAGCTCCCATTGGAGTAGATACCCAAGAGGATTTTATAGCTATAAAAAAAATAATGGAATATAAATCAAAATGAGCAAATTTTATTTTCAGGGAACATATGGGGCATATTCACATTTAGCAGCCTTATCAATTGACTCAACTGCTGAAATTATTCCATGCAAAACTTTTGATGAATGTTTTATGAAAGCATCTGAAGATTCCTCATCAAAAATTATAATTCCAGAGTCAAATAGAATTACGGGGAATATCGGTATTGAATATTTAATTTTCAAATACAGACTTAATATTTACTCAGAGTATTTTCAGAAAATTGAACACAACTTATTAGGTTTACCAGGCACAAAGTTATCTGAAATTAAAAATGTTTATTCTCATGCTCAGGCACTTTCGCAATGTTCAAAATTTATAAAAAAAAATAATTTAATTGAACATGTAAGAGCTGATACAGCTGGATCAGCACAAATGGTATCTATAAGCGGTGAAAGAAATAAAGCTGCAATAGCATCATCTTTAAGTGCGAAAACATATAACCTTGAAGTTGTAAAAAAAAATATTGAGAATGAAAAAGGAAATTTAACAAGATTTTTAGTAATGGGAAAAAATATACTACAGCCTGAATTTGGAAGTAAAAAATATATAACCTCTTTTTTATTTAAATTAAAAAGTAAACCTGCTGCCCTATATCAATCCTTAAGTGGTTTTGCTATTAATGGAGTGAATTTGACAAAATTACAAAGTTATCCAGAAAAAAATTCTTTTGAGTCTTTTTTCTTTTTATGTGATTTAGACGGTCATATTGAGGATTCAAGAGTGCAAAAATCTTTAGAAGATTTGGGATTACATTGTCAGGATTTTCACGTTCTAGGTGTTTTTGAAGCAGACAAACAAAGAGAAATAAACAAATAACTTTTCTTGTAGATAAGAATTTTTTCCTGTTATAATAATGAGCGGAGGCTAGAGGTGGATGCTGCTTGAACCCGACCAGATCTTAACGGAAGCAGTCGTAAAGACAGTTTTTCAGGTTCTAGTCTCCTCATAAGTATGAGCAATGATTCAAAAGTATTAGCACTTAAATATAGACCACAAAATTTTGATGATCTTATTGGTCAAGATGTAATTGCAGAAACTATATCAAATTCAATACTGGCTAATAAAGTTCCTAATGCATATTTATTTACTGGAATAAGAGGAGTTGGAAAAACCACTATAGCAAGAATAGTTGCTAAGGCACTTAATTGTCCAAATGGAATCGAAAATAAGTGTAAAGTTAAATGTGATAATTGTGATGCTATAACTAATTCAAATCACATTGATGTTTTAGAAATGGATGCTGCGAGCAGAACAGGTGTTGACGATGTTAGAGAATTAATTGAGTTTTCTAGATATGGACCCACTTCATCAAAGTATAAAATTTTTATAATTGATGAGGTCCATATGTTGAGTAAACAAGCATTTAATGCGCTTTTAAAAACTTTAGAAGAACCACCAGAATATCTAAAATTTATTTTTGCAACAACTGAAATAAGAAAGATTCCAGTTACAGTTATATCAAGATGTCAGAGATTTGATTTATCAAGAATTAAATCGTCTGAATTATTCAGTTATATCAAAAATATTAAAGATAAAGAGGGAGGCAAAATTACTGATGACGCATTAAAATTGATAGTGAAAATTTCCGAGGGGTCAGTGAGAGATGCACTATCTTTATTAGACAGAGCTTTGTTAACTTTAAATTCAAAAACTGAGTTAGACTTAAAATCAGCACAAAAAATTTTTGGTTTTTTCGACAAATCACAATTAATCGATTTATTTGAATTTATTCTTAAAGGTGAAGAGATTAAAGTTATAGAAATTTATAGAAAAATTTATGATCAAGGTGTTGAACCAAAAATCTTTATTAATGATTTCTTAGAAATACTTTATTACTTTAAAAATATTGAGTCATTAACCTTAGAAAGTACAAATTTTTCATTAAATGATCAAGAATTTCAAAAGATCAAAGACTTAAATAAAAATCTTGATCCGAGCGTATTGATTTTATTTTGGCAATTTACAATCTCAACCCTTGATGAACTTACCATAGTTTCAAATCAACATTTATCAATGGAGATGTTTTTGTTAAGGCTGATACATTTAAGTTCGATAAAATTAGAAAAAAATATTGATATAAATTCTGTAAGCGAGAATCTAGTTATAGATAAAGAAATTAATGATCAATTAAAACCAATAAATCAAATCAAGAATATTTATCAAGAGGAAAAAAGCAAACCAGAAATTCATAAAGATGTTAAATCAGAAAAAAAAATATTTATTGATAGTTTAGAAAAATTAATACAGACCTGTCTCGATAAAAAAGAAATTAAACTAAAGTATGAGCTAGAAAAAAATGTAAATCTAGTAAGGTTTGAAAAAAATATGATTGAGATATCTTTTAATGAAAATTTAGATAAAAATTTCGTAAAAGAACTTTCCTCAAAACTTTTTGATTGGACAGGTGAAAGATGGATTATTTCTTTTAGTCAATTAAAAGGTGATATTTCAATGAGGGAGAAAAAACAAAAAATAATAAGATCTTTAATGGATGAAGCAAAAAATTCAAAAATTTATAAAGATGTAATAAAAAATTTTCCTGATGCTGAATTAACTGATATTAATTTAAAAGGAGAAGATGAACTTAATGACTGATTTTACAAAAATTTTAGATAAAGCAAAAGAACTTGAGTCAAAAATGAAAGAAAGTCAGAAAAAAATAAAAGAAATAAAAGTTGAGGGAATTTCAGGTTCGAACTCAGTTAAAGTAGTACTTGATGGGGAGGGAGAGATGCAATCAATCAAATTATCAGAGGAAATTATGAGAGAAGATAAAACTATAATTGAAGATCTAATTGTTGCTGCACATAACAGCGCTAAGTCACAACTCAAAACAAAAACAGCTGAAGAAATTTCAAAAGCAACAGGTGGACTTGGAATACCTGGATTTAAATGGCCATTAAAGTAAATGCAAAATACTTCTGAGATTGAAGAACTTGTTAAATTAATATCAAAGTTGCCTGGTTTAGGTCCTAAATCAGCTAAAAGAATAGTTTTAAAACTAATTAATAACAGGGATGAACTTGTAAAGCCTTTGGCAAAAACTTTAGCAGTAGTTTATAAAAATATTTCTAGATGTAAAATTTGTGGTGTCTTAAAATCATCAACTGTCGATTGTTCTTATGACAATTGCAAGGTTATACAGAGAAAGTATAATCAAATTTGTGTTGTTGAAAACATAGCTGATCAGTGGTCAATTGAAAATTCAAATATCTTTCAAGGATATTTCCATATTTTAGGTGGTACCATCTCATCTGTTGGCAATAAAAGAGAGGATTTATTAATAAATTCTTTGGTTGAGAGAGTAAAGAAAGATAAAATCGATGAGGTTATTTTAGCAACTAGCGCAACGGTAGAAGGTCAAACTACTGCTTTCTATATACAAGATAGCTTAAAGGATACCGATGTTAAGATTACTAAATTAGCTCAAGGCCTACCTGTTGGTGGTGAAATAGAGAGTCTTGACGACGGCACTCTTCTTTCTGCTTTTAAAAATAGATCTAAAATAAATACTAATTCAAGCTGATTTTTTTTTTAATCGATTTAAATGTAATAGTGGTTCTGTATATCCCGAAGGTTGCTCTTTTCCCTTAAAAATAAGTTCACATGCAGTTTGAAATGCTATCGATCTATCATAATCAGAGCTCATTTTAACATAACTTTGATCATTCTCATTTTGTTTATCCACAATCTTTGCCATCTCTTTCATTATTTCCATAACTTGCATTTTTGTTGTAACACCGTGATGTACCCAGTTTGCAATATGTTGCGAAGAAATTCTTAAAGTTGCTCTGTCCTCCATTAACCCGACATTATTTATGTCTGGCACTTTGGAGCAACCTACACCTTGATCAATCCATCTTACAACATAACCAAGTAATGTCTGTGCAGAATTGGAGATTTCTTTATTGATTTCATCAACTGACCAATTTGGTCTATTTGCAATAGGAATAGTAAGTAAATCATCAATTTTAGCCTTTGCTCTTTTAGACAACTTTTTTTGGACATCAAAAATATTTATCTCATGATAATGTAAAGCATGTAAAGCTGCTGCGGTTGGAGATGGAACCCACGCACAATTTGCTCCCGCTTTAAGATGACCAGTTTTTTGATCTAGCATGTCTTTCATTTTATCAGGCATGGCCCACATTCCTTTACCTATTTGAGCTTTACCTGAAAAGCCACAGGCCAAACCTATATCAACATTGTTATTTTCATAAGCCTCAATCCATTTTGAAGATTTCATGTCACCCTTTTTAATCATTGGTCCTGCCTCCATTGATGTATGCATTTCATCACCAGTACGATCAAGGAAACCAGTGTTTATGAAGAAAACTCTGTGCTTTAAAGTTCTAATACACTCTTTGAGATTTGATGAGGTTCTTCTCTCTTCATCCATAATTCCAATTTTGCATGTATAATTTTTTAATTTTAACACTTCTTCAACTTTAGTGAAAATTTCATTTGTAAATGCTGTTTCGTCTGGACCATGCATCTTTGGTTTTACAATATATATTGAACCAGTTCTTGAATTCCCCCTTTTTTTTGCATCATGTAGAGCTGCTGCTGTTGTCATAAACGCGTCCATCAGTCCCTCTGGAATTTCACTTCCATCTTTTAATATTATTGAGGGGTTAGTCATCAAATGACCAACATTCCTTATTAATAAAAGACTTCTACCGTGTAATTTTAATCCTTTTCCTTCTTTCGAAATATAACTTCTGTTTGGATTAAGTTTTCTCTCTAATGTTTTTCCCTCTTTCTCAAACCTTGTTACTAGATCACCTCTCATTAATCCAAGCCAATTTCTATAACAAATTACTTTATCCTGAGCATCTACTGCAGCAACACTGTCTTCATTATCACATATTGTAGATACAGCAGATTCTAGTATTATGTCACTTATGCCTGCATGATCCTGTTGAGCACTAAAAGCTCTTGGATTTTTTAATATTTCAATATGTAGATTGTTATTTTTTAATATTATTGCTGACGGGTTATCTACTTCACCGCGATGACCAATAAATTTATTTTCATCTTTTAGAGTTGTTACATCAACACCTTTTAACACTTTTAATTTTTTATTTTGAATTGCTATTCCTGTTATTTTTCTCCAGCTAAAATCTTTTAAAGTGAAATATTTATCTAAAAAATCTCTACCATACTTAATTACAATCTCTCCTCGTTCTGGATCATATCTTTCCGAAGTACTATCCTCTGACTCTTCAATCACATCAGTTCCATACAAACTATCGTACAAACTCATCCATCTTGCATTAGCAGCGTTCAAAGCGTAACGAGCATTCATAATTGGAACAACTAATTGAGGACCAGCTATTGAAGCTATCTCCTCGTCAATATTACTTGTTTCAATTTTAAAATCTGGACCTTCATCTTTTAAGTAACCAATTTCTTTTAAAAAATCTTTGTATTCATTAATTTGAATATCATTTCCTTTGTTATCAATATGCCATTTATCAATTTTTTTTTGTAGAGTTTTTCTAAAATCAATTAGTTCTTTATTTTTAGGAGCTAATTCATGAACCGCTTTGTCAAAATCTTTCCAAAATTTTTCAGGAGAAATATCAGTACCATTAAATAACTCATTATTTACAAAATGTAATAATTCCTCTGATACTTTAAGATTATTTACAGAGTGATATTTTGATGTCATGGTGGAATATTTAAACCCTAGCTTATTTAAGTCAATTACATAATAGTATCATAGACATTTTATTGTCATTTTTCTCATATAAGTATAATTATATTTAAATGAAAAATTATTTAAATTTTGAAACAGATATTAAAAATCTTGAAAATGAATTAGAAAAATTAAAAGATCCTTTTAATCAAGAGGGGTTGTCGGAAGTTGATACAAAAAAAATTTCTAAAACTCAGGAAGAAATCGATGAGAAGCTAAGAAACATTTATGAGAATTTAGATCCCTGGCAAATTACATTGGTTGCAAGGCATGAGGATAGACCCAAATCAAAGTTCTTTATTGATAACTTGTTTGAGGACTTTATCTCATTAGAGGGTGATAGATATTATGGAGAAGATAAATCGGTTATTACTGGTTTTGCAAAATTTAAAGGTCGATCAGTATTAGTAATTGGTCAAGAGAAGGGGGAAAACCTAGAAACTAGAATTGAAAGGAATTTTGGTATGATGAGACCAGAAGGCTATAGAAAAACTATCAGATTAATGGAACTTGCAGATAAATTTAATATTCCCATTATATCTTTTATAGATACTCCAGGCGCATATCCAGGAGTCGGTGCAGAAGAGAGAGGACAAGCAGAAGCAATCGCCAAATCAATTGAATGCTGCATGAAACTAAAAGTTCCAACTTTAGCAATAGTAATAGGTGAAGGTGGTTCAGGTGGAGCTATAGCTCTTGCATCGTCAAATAAAGTTTTAATGCTAGAAAATGCAATTTACTCAGTAATATCACCTGAGGGATGCGCAACAATATTGTGGAGAGATCCAAAAAAAATGCTTGATGCTGCAAAAGCAATGAAACTATCTGCTAAAGACTTATTAGAGTTAAATATTATTGATGAAATAATTCAAGAACCTTTAGGTGGTGCTCATAGAGACAGAGATATGATTCTTGAAAATATAAGGAACTCTATTTCTCAAAATTTAGATTTTTTTAAAACTTTAACTGCTGAAGAAATTCTCAATCATAGAAAAGATAAGTTCTTAAAAATTGGAAGAAGCAAAGGATTTGTATCTAGTCCTGAAAGTTTAAGCGCAATTCAAACTTCTGGATTAGATTTTAAAGAAATAATTAAATCAAAAAAAAATATTGCAATCGCTATAGCAACTTTAGTTATTTTAGCTGCACTAACTTTATTTATTCTATAGAGCTCCACAACATTTCTTGAATTTTTTACCAGATCCACATGGACAAGGATCATTTCTACTTGTTTTTTTGCCAAGGTTTTTAAATTTTTCTTTTAATTGTCTCTGGTTTATTTTTTCAGTTGGTTCATTATAAACTTTGAGATTCATCAATATTTTTACATAATCTAGTTTTAATTTGTCCAGTAAATTCGAGAACAAATCAAATGCTTCTTTTTTATATTCTATAAGAGGATCTCTTTGTCCATATGATCTAAGACCCACAACCTGTCTTAATTGCTCTAAGTATTGGATGTGCGATTTCCAATTAAAATCAATGGATTGTAAAAGAATTCTTTTTTCCACCTCTTTTGATTGGTCTTCTCCAAGAATTTTAGATCTCTCTTCTCTTGCAAATTTGAATTTTTCAAAAATTCTCTCTCTTAATTTTGTGTCACTTAAAGACATTAATTCATTATATTCGTCATCGTTTAGACTTTTTCCAAAAATAGTCTTTAATTTATTGTTAAACTCATTATTTTTAGGATTTGATAATTTTTGAATTTTTAGGCTTATTAAGTTTTCAACTATTTCTGATAAAAAATTATCTGAATAATCAAAAATTTTTTCACTATCCATAGCATCTTTTCTTTGAGCAAACACTACTTGCCTTTGGTCATTTAAAACATTGTCAAATTTTATGAGAGTTTTTCTAATATCAAAATTTCGTGCCTCAACTTTTTGTTGTGCTCTCTCTAAAGCCTTATTTATCCAGGGATGGTCTATACTCTCACCATCCTTAAGACCAAGTTTTTGAAGAATATTGTTCATAGACTCGGATCCAAAAATTCTCATGAGGTCATCCTCTAAACTTACATAAAAGATAGAACTTCCTTCGTCTCCTTGTCTGCCCGATCTTCCTCTTGCTTGATTGTCTACTCTTCTTGACTCCATTCTTTCAGTTCCAATAACAAATAAACCACCTATAGATTTAATATAATCTTTATTTTTTTTGAGTTGGTTTTCCTGAATTGATCCTTTTTTTCCTCCTAGTTGAATATCTACACCTCTTCCAGAAATACTTGTCGTAATTATTACTGATTTAGCTTTACCAGCATTAGCAATAATCTCTGCTTCATTTTCATGATTCTTAGCATTTAATACTATGTGTTCAATTTTTTCCTGTTTAAGTAATTTGGAATAAATTTCAGATTTACTCACACTAGATGTGAAGACTAAAAGAGGCTGACCGTCTTCATGACATTCTCTTATTTTTTTAATGATTGCATTATTTTTTTCTGCTTCAGTTCGAAAAATTTGATCATTAAAATCTTTTCTGATCATCTGTTTATTAGTTGGAATTACAATTACGTTTAGATTATAGATTTCAAAAAACTCCTCAGATTCAGTAGCAGCTGTACCCGTACATCCAGATATTTTTTTATAAAGTTTAAAATAATTCTGGTAAGTGATTGACGCTAAAGTTTGATTTTCAGCCTGTATCTCAATTTTTTCCTTGGCCTCAATAGCTTGATGGAGACCATCACCAAATCTTCTGCCCTCTAATATTCTACCAGTTAACTCATCAACAATTTTGATACTGTTATCCTTAACAAGATAATCTTTATCCTTTTTAAATAGATGATTTGCTTTTAAAGCTTGATTAACAAAATGAACTAAATCAAGATTTTCTGGGTCATAAAAATTATTATTTTTTAAAACTCCTGCATTAGAGAATAAACTTTCAATATGGTTAATGCCCTCATTGGTTAATAAAATATTCCTATCTTTTTCATCTATCTCATAATCATTTTTGTTCAGAAGCTTTATTACTTTGTCTACTGCAACATATTGATTAGTTTTATCCTCAGCAGCGCCTGAAATTACCAAAGGAGTTCTTGCCTCATCTATAAGACAGGAATCTATTTCATCAACGATTGCAAAATGGTGTCCTCTTTGAACCATTTCTTCTTTTGAATATTTCATGTTATCTCGAAGATAATCAAATCCTAATTCACTATTTGTTGCGTAAGTAATATCGCAATCATAATTTTTTTTTCTCTCTTCGTCGTTTTGATTATTATTTATATAACCTGAAGTTAAGCCTAAAAAACTGAAAATTTTACCCATCTCTAAAGAGTCTCTTTTCGCCAAATAATCATTTACTGTCACAATATGAACTCCTTTTTCCTCCAAAGCATTTAAATATGCTGCCAAAGCGATTGTAAGAGTTTTACCTTCTCCAGTTCTCATTTCTGCTATTTTATTTTCATGCAAAACAACTCCGCCTATTATTTGCACATCGAAATGCCTCTCACCTCTTGACCTTAAAGAGGCCTCTCTAACTAGAGCGAAGGCTTCAGGTAGAATTTTGTCAAAAGAAGTTCCGTTTTGAATTTCCTCTTTTAATTTAATAGTTTTCTCGGGAAATTCTTTATCACTAAGTTTTTTTATATTTTCCTCTAATAGATTGATTTGGTCTACTATTTTGCCAATTCTATCCAGCTCTTTTTTATTGCCAGATTTAATAAATTTAGAAATAAAGTTTAGAGGATTTAACATTAGTTTTTGATATACATTTTAATTACAACTTTTAATATAGTGATTAAATTTAATTTTTAAATATCATGGGAATCAATTTATCAAATTTTTTAGCCTCAAAATCACACGATCGAAAAATGGGGCAATATCAGGACCTTGATCACTTGGACGGTTTAGCGGTATCCTCAGTTAGTGCTAATTTATACAATTCCAAAAGAGATGATTTAGCAATGTTTTATTTTCGTGATGGTGCAAATTTTGCATCACTCTATACTCAATCAAAAATTTTGTCAGAAAATATTAAATGGAATTTAAGTCAAAAAACTCAAAAAATTTTTTCACTTATAGTCAATACTAGAAATGCAAACTCATTCACAGGTGAGCATGGTTTCAAAAGCATGCAACATCTGGCAGATATAATCTCAAAACAATTAACAGAGAAACAAAAAGAAGATGAAGATGATCCAAAAATAATTAAACCAAAAAATCTTATTTTTGGATGCACTGGAACAATAGGAGAAAAATTCCCTGAAGATAAAATAAAATTAAAAATTCCAGAATTAATCAAAAATATTAAATACACCCAAAACAAATATATTTGGATGAAGGCAGCTTTAGCAATAATGACAACTGATACACAGCCCAAAATAGCAATGGAAGAATGCAAAATTGGAAATACAACTGTAAAGATTTATGGAATAGCTAAAGGCTCAGGTATGATTCAACCGAATATGGCAACAACATTAGCTTATATTTTTACTGATGCTGATATTTCTAATGATGTATTAAAAAAATTACTTAAGAAAAATATTGAGAATACCTTCAATGCAATTTCGTGTGATAGCGATACTAGTACAAATGATATGATCTCAATTTTCTCCACCGGTAAAGCAAAAAATACTTTGATAAAGACAATTAACGATAAAAAGATCAAATCATTTGACGAAGCTTTAAACAGTTTATTATTAAATTTGGCAAAAAGAGTCGTTGCTGATGGAGAGGGAGCCTCAAAATTTGTAACAATTAACGTGTTAAACTCAAAAACTGAGCAAGATGCAAAAAAAATTGGTTTTTCCATTGCTAACTCACCACTAGTAAAAACTGCATTTGCAGGTGAGGATCCAAATTGGGGTAGAATAATAATGGCAATCGGAAAATCTGATGTAGACATAAATTTAAATAAATTATCAATTAAATTTGGTGATTTGGTAATTGTGAATAAGGGAAAAATTCACAATCAGTATAACGAGAATGAAGCTGCAAAATATATGAAGGGCTTAGATATTAATCTTAATGTCGATATTGGAAATGGAAAAAAAAATTTTACAGTATATACTATGGATTTGACCACTGAATATATTAAAATTAATGCAGATTACAGAAGTTAGCTGTGTTGAAATTTTCTATAATAGTAATTAAATAAACAATATGATCAAATATAATTTATTATGTAAAAAATGCGAACTATCATTTGATAGTTGGTTTGCATCTTCAAAGGAATTTGACAAGCTTAAGAAGAAAAAGTTGATCAATTGTCACGGTTGTGGATCTATAAAAGTTGAAAAAAATTTAATGGCACCAAAATTGATAAGTAAAAATTTTAGACTTAAAAATGAAAATAAAGATTTGATAAAATATCAAAAAATTAAAAAAACGATTAATGAATATCAAAAATTTATTAAGAATAACTTTGATTTTGTTGGTAAAAACTTTGCTCATGAGGCGAGATTAATACATTACAACAATAAGAAAAAAAACAAAGGTATCTATGGAACTGCATCTAAAAAGGATTTAAAAGAACTTAGAGAAGAGGGTATAGATGCTCAGATGGTACCGTGGTTCGAGAATAAAGATAATTAATTTTTAATAAACTTAGCAATATAATTTACTGACTTATCATTACCTACACTCCATTTATTTCTAATTAAATTAAAATTCATTCCATCTACTCTATCTAGCCTTAAATCATTTTTTTTAAGTATTGAAATTAAATCTTCAGGTTTTAAAAATTTTTCCCATTCATGTGTTCCTATTGGAAGCCAACGTAATATATATTCAGCCCCCACAATCGCAAAAATATAAGATTTTAAAGTTTTATTTAAGGTTGCTACAAACATAATTCCATTTTTTTTTAGTAGTTTACTGCATGATTTTAAAAAAAAATTGACGTCATCAACATGTTCAACAATTTCCATATTTAAGATGACGTCAAATTTATTTATTGTATTAAATTTTTCAGGTGATGAGCAGAAATAATCTATTTGAAGATTATTTTTTTTTGAGTGAAGTTTTGCTATTTTTATATTTTTTTCAGATGCATCAATACCAGTTACCTTGGCACCCAGCCTACACATAGGTTCTGATAATAAACCTCCACCACATCCAATATCTAGAATTTTGATATTTTTAAGAGGAGTCTTATTATAATCGAGTTTGAATGTTTTAATAATATTTTCTTTAATGTATGAAATTCTAATTGGGTTGAATTTATGTAATGGTTTAAATTTACCTTCAGGATTCCACCATTCTTCCGCAATTTTAGTAAATTTTTCTACTTCTTTTTTATTTATTGTGTTATTTTTCATTTGTAAGTTGACTTTATATTCAACATGTATTTATTCAATATTTTTTAAATTTAAAAGATTATTTTATCATGAAAATTGTCGTATTAAAATTTGGAGGCACATCAGTTGGCACTATTAAAAAGATAAAAAGAGTTGCAAGAATAATTATTGATTACAAAAAAAAGAACTATAAGGTCATTGTGGTTTCATCAGCCATGAGTGGTGTGACAAATGAGTTAATAAAAAAATCTTTTGAAATTAGTGATAATTTTTCAGAGTCAGAGCATGATGTTTTGGTTTCCTCAGGTGAGCAGGTTGCGTGCTCTTTAATAGCTGGACGATTGATTAATGAGGGATATGAATCTAGATCTTGGTTATCTTGGCAAGTTCCCATATTGACTAAGGGAAAATATAAAAGTTCGAGAATAAATAAAATAAATAAAAATAATATTATAAAATATTTAAAAAAAGGTGGCATTCCTATAGTCACTGGGTTTCAGGGGATAAATGATGAAAATAGAATTACAACTATAGGAAGGGGCGGATCTGACGCGAGTGCAATTATGATCGCAAAGTTCTTCAAAGCAGAGAGATGTATAATCTATACTGATGTAGAGGGGGTATACACAACTGATCCTAATAAATTGAAAAATGCAAAAAAGATCAAAGTGATTTCTTATGAGGAAATGTTAGAGATGGCATCATTGGGTGCTAAAGTTATGCAACCAGTTTCAATACAGGATGCACGATTAAATAGAATTGACATTGAAGTGAAATCATCTTTTTCTAAAAAGTCAGGTACAGTTATTACTAAAAGATCCAACATTTTAAACAATAAAATTGTTACTGGAATTTCCTCAACTCAAAATGACTCAAAAGTTTCTCTGATAGGTGTGAAGGATAAACCTGGAGTTGCTGCAGCAATTTTTAAACCATTATCTAAAAATTTAATAAATGTTGATATGGTTGTTCAAAATATTTCTGCTAATGGCAAAGAGACAGACCTAACATTTACAATTAAAACAGATGACTTGAATAAAACAAAAAAAATTATTCAACAAAATAAAACTATTAATTATAGAAAATTGCTTTTTGAAAAAGGTGTTTCAAAAATTTCGGTTATTGGAGTTGGCATGATATCAACACCTGGAGTTACATTTAGAATGTTTCAATCATTGGCAAATAAAAAAATAAACATCAAAGTAATCTCAACATCTGAAATTAAAATTTCAGTTTTGATTGATAAAAAAAATACACAAAAAGCTTTGATTGCACTTCATAAAGAATTTAAGTTAGACCAAAAAAAATGAGCATCAGACCATTTAGAGATATTAAAAGAAGAAAAACAAGAGAGATCCGTGTTGGTAAAGTAAAAGTTGGGGCAAACAACCCAATATCTGTTCAGTCGATGACTAATACGCTCACAACAGATATAAAAGCTACAATTAAACAAATAAATGAAATTGCCGCGGAGGGGGCTGATATTGTCAGAGTTTCTTGCCCAGATGAAAGTTCATCTAAAGCTCTAAAAGAAATAATTAAACATGTTGATGTACCTATAGTTGCAGATATTCATTTTCATTATAAAAGAGCTATTGAGGCCGCTAAGAATGGTGCTAGTTGTTTGAGAATAAATCCAGGAAATATTGGCAATATAAATAAAGTTAAGGAAGTCATAAAGGCAGCAAAAGATTATAATTGTTCAATAAGGGTGGGTGTGAATGCAGGATCTTTAGAAAAAGATATCTTGGAAAAATATAAAGAACCTTGTCCAGAGGCTTTAGTTGAAAGTGCATTGAGAAATATTAGAATACTTGAGGATGAGAATTTTTATGATTTAAAAATAAGTGTTAAATCATCTGATGTTTTTCTATCTATAGAAGCCTACAGACAGCTATCTAAATCAACAGATTATCCTTTGCATTTGGGAATTACTGAGGCAGGAAGTTTCATTTCGGGAAGCATCAAGTCATCAATTGGAATAGGTACATTACTATTAGATGGTATAGGTGATACAATACGGATTTCTTTATCTGACAATCCCGTTGAGGAGGTTAAAATTGGAAATGAGATATTAAAATCCCTTAATTTAAGAGAAAGGGGTGTAAAAATAATTTCATGCCCATCTTGTGCAAGGCAAGGTTTTAAAGTAATTGAGACTGTTAAAATTTTAGAGGAAAAACTTTCTCACATAAAAACTCCAATTACTTTATCAGTTATAGGCTGTGTAGTTAACGGCCCAGGAGAGGCGGCTATGACCGATGTAGGAATTACTGGCGGCCAAAAGGGAAACAACATGCTTTATTTATCAGGAATACAGTCAGAAAAAGTTTTGACAAAAGATATGATTGAAAAAGTTATTAGTGAAGTTGAAAAAAAAGCTTCTGAATTGGATAATCAAAAATGATACCATTAAAAACTGTTAATGATTTAATAAACAAACATGCCTCATTAGAAAAAGAATTATCTTCGAGTGAAATTGATAAAAATTCATTTGCAGAAAAATCTAAGGAGTATGCAGAACTTTGTGAAATTATTAAGATTGCAAAAGTTTACGTTTCTTTTGAAAAGAATAGAAAAGAGATCCAAACAATTTTAGATGATAAAAATTCTGATCCTGATTTATTAAAAATGGCAGAGACTGAATTAGAAGAACTAGAAGCTCAAAATGAAAAAAATGAAAAAAAATTAAAATTTTTTTTATTACCTAAAGATGAAGCAGACAAAAAAAATGCAATAATTGAAATCAGAGCTGGAACTGGAGGTTTAGAGGCAAGTTTGTTCGCTTCAGATCTATTTAAAATGTATGAGAAAGTTAGTAATAAAAAAAAGTGGATAGTTGAATTAATTTCTATTTCTAGGAGTGAGGCTGGTGGTTTAAAAGAAGTTATAGCATCTGTTAAAGGCAATAATATTTATTCAACTTTGAAATATGAGAGTGGTGTTCATAGAGTACAGAGAGTTCCTGACACTGAGACACAAGGAAGGGTTCATACTTCCGCAGCAACTGTTGCAGTTCTTCCAGAGGCAGAGGAAGTTGATTTAAAAATAAATGATACTGATTTAAGAATTGATGTTTTTAGAGCAGGTGGTCCTGGAGGACAATCAGTTAATACTACCGACAGTGCTGTGAGGATTACACATATACCAACAGGACTTTCTGTTTCACAACAAGATGAAAAATCACAACATAAAAATAAAGCTAAGGGAATGAAGATATTAAGATCTAGACTGTATGAACTTGAAAGATCGAGAATTGAGAAAGAAAGGTCTAAGGATAGAAAAAGTAAAATTGGAACAGGTGATAGATCAGAGAGAATAAGGACATATAACTTTCCACAAGGGAGAGTTACAGATCATAGAATAAACTTAACTTTGCACAAGCTTGATGAATTTTTGGAAGGTGAAGTTTTTGATGAGATGATTGAAGCCCTTACTCTTCAGGCACAAGAAGAAAGTTTAAACATTTTAAATTGATGAATATAGAAACTGCAATTAGAAATGCTAGCTTAGAATTAAAAAATAATCTCATAAAATCTCCATTATTAGATTGTGAATTATTGATGTCAAAAGTTTTAAACAAAGATAGAAAATTTATAATTCTAAATTCAAAGAAAAAATTATCAAATGACTTATATGGTGAATTTAAAAAATTAGTATCATATAGGTCTAGAGGTAAACCAGTAGCGTATTTAACTGGCTTAAAATCTTTTTGGAAATATGAATTTTGTATTAATGAAAATGTTTTAATTCCAAGGCCTGATACTGAGATACTTATCGAACAGATACTAAAAATTTATAAAAAAAAAATTTTTATTAATTTTTTGGAAATTGGTTTTGGCTCTGGATGTATTATTTTGTCACTTTTGAGAGAAAAATTATCTTTTTTAGGAAAAGGAGTAGATTTAAGTGACGATTGTTATAAATTGTGTAAAATCAATGCTAATAAGCTTGGTGTAGGTAATAGGCTTAAATTATTTAAAACAGATATTGACAATTTTAACTTTGGCAAATATGATTTAATCATATCTAATCCTCCTTACGTCAAAAATTTTGATTTAAAAAAGTTAGATAAAGATATTAGAGCTTATGAGCCGAAATTAGCATTAGCTGGAGGTTTAGATGGATTATCAGGTTTCAGAAAAATAATAGCTAAATCTTCTGAACTTTTGAAAAAAAAAGGTAAGTTAATTTTAGAAATTGCACACGATCAAAAAAAAGAAGTGATTGATTTACTAATAAAAAAAAATTTTTATATAAACAAAATTGTAAAAGATTTAGCAAATA